>NZ_LNQO01000007.1:0-295440 GCF_001456905.1 Gordonia sp. SGD-V-85 | reverse complement strand
CAAACATCCCGAAGTCCTGCGATGGTTGGAGCGGCACAAACGTTTTCACTTCCATTTCACCCCGACCTCGTCGTCGTGGCTCAACCAGGTCGAACGCTGGTTTCGGGAGTTGACCGACAAGAACATCCGCCGTGGGATCTTCGCCAGCGTGCCCGACCTCATCGAGAGCATCGAGGAATACCTCAACGCCCACAACGACAACCCGACACCATATGTCTGGACCGCAACCTCCAGGTCGATCCTGGCCAAGGTCGCCCGCGCCCGCGCCGCACTCGAACAAGGAGTTAGCTAAAACCGAGACACACCACTAGGAAGTGCGCGGTCATCGGGATGTTCAGCAGATCGACGATGGAACCGCCGGCGTCGCCGTCGATCTCGCGTGCGACGGCGCGCACCGCCTCGTGCCCCTCCGGAATCCACGTCGGCGGGGGATCGCCGTCGCCCTGCCGGCTGCGCAGCATCGGGCCGAAACGACCTCGGCGGGAGAACAACTCGAGCGAGTTGTCGGCGGTCTGCATGACGAGTGCGATGATGGTGCGCTCCGACCAGCGTCGTACCGAGAGGCCGCGCAGCGTGATCACCGGGTGACGGACCATCTCGATCAGCGCCTGCAGTAGTCGCGGCAGCGGACCGCCACCGTCGACGAGGATGGCCTGCAGCATGCCGATGAGGTTGCTGCCCTTGCCATATCGCACGGGTTCGATGTGCGTGTGGTCGTTGGGATGGAACGACGACGTGATTGCGACACCCTCGGTGTAGTCGATGTCGAGGTCGCGTGCGGTGGCGGCCAGGACCGCCTCGGAATTGGTGCGGACCACCTTGCCCAGGCGAGACGACAGCCCGGGCAGGTGGCCGCCCTGCTGCATGTCCAGCAGCAGCTTGTTGGTGCCGTAGGTGCCGGCGGCGAACACCACGTGATCGGCGGTGAAGGTGCGACGCCCACGGCGCGACCAGCGTCGGCCCGACCGGTGCGACTCCACGACGTACCCGCCGCCGGAACGCGGCCGGACGGTGTCCACGGTCGTCATCGGGATGATCTCGGCACCGGCCTGTTCGGCCAGGTAGAGGTAGTTCTTGACGAGCGTGTTCTTCGCTCCCACCGGACATCCCGTCATGCAGGCGCCGCAGTCGGTGCACCCGGTGCGTGCCGGGCCGGCGCCGCCGAAGAACGGGTCGTCGACGGTCTTGCCCGCCTCGCCGAAGAACACGCCGACCGGGGTGTGGACGAAGGTGTCGCCGACGCCCATCTCCTCGGCGACCTTGCGGATCACGCGGTCGGCGGGCGTCACCTTCGGATACGTGGTCACGCCGAGCATGCGCGAGGCCTGGTCGTAGTACGGGTCGAGCTCGGACGCCCAGTCGGTGATCGATCCCCAATGCGGGTCGTCGAAGAACGCGGGCAGCGGTCGGTACAGGGTGTTCGCGTAGTTCAGCGATCCGCCGCCGACGCCCGCACCGGCCATCACGAGCACGTCGCGCAGCAGGTGCATGCGCTGCACCCCGAACAGTCCGAGCGCGGGTGCCCAGACGTAGTCCTTGAGGCGCCAGCTCGTCTTGGGCAGCTCGGCGTCGGAGAAACGCCGACCGGACTCGACGACCGCGACGCGGTAACCCTTCTCGGTGAGTCGCAGGGCCGCAACCGATCCGCCGAAACCGGAGCCGATGACGATGGCGTCGTAATGGTCAGGGGTGGAACTCACGGTGCGACGGTCCTCTCGGTGTCGGATTCGGTGGTGACGGCTTGGTCGACGGGTGCGGCGGGGATCGCGGCGTCGAAGCGGTGGTCGGTGGGTTCGAAGGACGACATCATCCGGCGGAAGTCGCTCGTGAACTTCGGCCACATCACCGAGTTGCGACCGGTGGAGTCGAGGTACCAGCTCGAGCAGCCACCCGAATTCCAGACGGTGCGTTCGAGTTCGGGATCGAGTTCGGAGTTGTAGCGGTCCTGTGCATCCTCGGTGACCTCGAAGGTCGACCGGCCGCTACGCGAGAGTTCGGCGAGGGCCTTGCTCATGTAGTACGCCTGCGGCTCCAGCATCAGCACGATCGAGCTGTGACCGAGATTGGTGTTGGGGCCGTACAGGAAGAACAGATTGGGGAAGCCGTGGACCTCGACCCCGCGGTAGGCGCGCGGCGAACCCTTCCACGCCTGGGCCAGGGTGCGACCGTCGCGCCCGGTGATCGCCGATGCGATGGGCGGCTCGGTGGGGGTGAACCCGGTCGCGAAGACGACCGTGTCGACCTCGTGCTCGCGACCCTGGTCGTCGACGGCGCCGCGTGCGGTGAGACGGGTGATCGCGCCGGTGACGGTCGCGTTGTCGCGCTGGAGGGCGGGGAACCATTTGTTGGTCAACAACATCCGCTTGCAGCCGATGGTGTAGTCGGGGGTGAGCCGACGGCGTAGCGCACGGTCGCGGACCTGGACACGCAGCTGGGCCAGCGCGATGGTCTTCGCGATCGGCAGCAGCTTGGGGTTGCGGGCCATCATGAGGACGTAGGCCTCGCGATAGGTCCACACCATCCGTCGGACCAGGCGGTGGATACCGGGAACCCGACGATAGAGCGCGCGTTCGAGGGTGCCGATGTTGCGGTCCAGACGCGGGACGACCCAGGCGGGGGTGCGCTGGAAGACCGTGAGATGCCCGACCTCGTCGACGATCTCGGGCACGATCTGGATCGCCGACGCGCCGGTGCCGACGATCGCGACCCGACGACCGCGCAGGTCGTGGGAGTGGTCCCAGTCGGCGGAGTGGAACATCGTGCCGGTGAACTCGTCGGCGCCGGGGACGGTCGGCAGGCCGGGTTCGGACAGGGCGCCGGGCGCCGCGACCAGGTAGCGGCACCGGATCTCACCGTCGGTGGTGTCGACGACCCACTCCTGCATGCCACCGTCCCAGCGCGCCGACGTCAGCGCGCAGTTGTAGCGGATCTGATCGGCGAAATCGGCTGCGACCGAACGCAGATACTGGTGGATCTCGTTGCGCCGGCCGTAGGTGTTGGACCAGTCGGGATTCGGCGCGAACGACAGCGAGTACAGCGACGTCGGGACGTCGCAGGCCGCGCCCGGGTAGTCGTTCTCGCGCCAGACGCCACCCGCGCCGTCGCCGCGCTCGATCGCCAGGGTCTGCAGCTGCGGATGGTCCTTTCGCAGACGATGCAGGGCGGCGAGGCCGCCGAATCCGACGCCGACGACGAGGACGTCGACGCGCCGGGGCAGCGTGTTCTGCTGCTGGAGAGTCGGACTGGGTTCAGTCATGAGACAGGAGTTCCTTCCATACGGGCAGGAGTCGGTCGAGCAGCGCGCGGTCGGCGTCGGGCGAGCGCAGGATGCGCGACACCGCGAGTCCGCGTGCGAGTTCGATGGAGAGTTCGAGTTCCGCGGCGGTGTATCGGTCGCCGAACAACTCGGCACAACCGACGGCGAGGGCGTCGGAGACCTGTTGTTCGAGCGGGATGATCGCGGTTCGTAGCCCGACGTCGCAGCGGGCGGCGACCCACAACTCGAGAGCGGCGTCGAACAGCGGGCCGCTGAACGCCTCGACGAGGATCTCGAGTCCCTCGTCGCCCGTGCGGGGCCGCGACAGGATCTCTGCCAGCCGGCGTTCGACGAGGTGCCCGACCGCGGCGACCACCAGCGATTCCCGTGTGGGGAAGTGATGCAGCAGGGCGCCGCGCGAGATGCCCGCGCGGCGGTTCACCTCCTGCGTGGTGGTGGCTGCGTAGCCGACGTCGACGAGGGCGTCGACGGCCGCGTCGAGGATGAGCGCACGGGTGGTCGCGGTGCGTTCGGCCTGCGTACGACGACGCGGGGCTCGGGTGGGCTCGGTCACACTAGCGACGATAGCACAAACAGTCCGGACTGCTTGTAAGTGTAGATGGAGCTGCCGCCGCGTAAGTTGGACCTCATGCGATTCGGACTCTTCATTCCCCAGGGCTGGCGTCTCGATCTCGTGGGTGTGGAACCCGCGGACCAGTGGGGGGTGATGTCGTCGGTCGCCGACCGCGCCGAGTCGGGCGGCTGGGACTCGATCTGGGTGTACGACCATTTCCACACCGTCCCGCTGCCCACCGACGAGGCCACGCACGAGGCGTGGACTCTGGTCGCCGCACTCGCCGCCACCACCAGCCGGGTCGCGATCGGCCAGATGTGCACCGCGATGGGTTATCGCAACCCGATGTACCTCGCGAAGGTCGCCGCCACCGCGGACCTGATCTCCGGCGGTCGCGTGCAGATGGGCATCGGCGGCGGCTGGTACGAACACGAGTGGCGTGCATACGGTTACGGATTCCCGTCGGCGGGTGAGCGGCTGGCGCGGCTCGACGAGGGCGTGCAGATCATGAAGCAGGCCTGGGAGACCGGACGGGCGACGCTCGACGGCAAGCACTACACCGTCGACGACGCCATCTGCGCCCCCCAGCCCACGGCCGGGCGGCTGCCACTATGGATCGCGGGCGGCGGGGAGAAGAAGACGTTGCGGATCGCGGCGAAGTACGCCAACTACACCAACTTCGACGGCACGCCGGACGGGTTCGCGCACAAATCGTCGGTCCTGCAACAACATTGCGCCGACCTCGGACGCGACTTCGAGTCGATCACCCGCTCGGCCAATTACAACGTGATGCTTGGCGAGACCGAGGCCGACGTGGAGCGCAAACTTGCCGATCTCGAAGCCCGGCTGAGCAAGATCGTCGGGCCCGACGCGGCGTCCGGCAGCATGGGCGCGTTTCGGGGTATGCCTGCGGTCGGGACACCCGAGCAGGTCGCCGAGAACCTTCGCGGGCTCGCCGACGCTGGAATGTCCTACGGGATCTGCTATTTCCCGAACATCGCCGTCGACCGCGAGGACCTCGAGATGTTCGAGCAGCGGGTGATCCCGGCGTTGCGCTGAGCCGCACTGCCCCGCCCGCTGGCCGAGCTTGTCGAGGTCACCAAGTGGCTTCGACTCGGCGCCTCGCTGCGCTCGGGGCCGGCTCAACCAGCGGGGGTGGTCGCCAAGTGGCTTCGACTCGGCGCCTCGCTCCGCTCGGGGCCGGCTCAACCAGCGGGGGTGGAGTCACAACCGGCGCAACCGCTCGGCGGCCTCGGCGATCACGTCGTCGCGTTTGGCGAACGCGAACCGGAGCATGTGGTGCCAGGGTTCGCGGTCGTCGGTGAACACACTGACCGGTACCGCGGCCACGCCGATGCGTTCGGGCAGCGATCGGCAGAACTCGATGCCGTCGTCGACGCCGAGGGGACGTGGGTCGGCGCAGACGAAATAGGTTGCCTCGCTGCGATGTACGGCGAAACCGGCGTCGGACAGCGCGGTCGAGATCAGGTCGCGTTTGGCCTGCAGCCCCCGCGCCGACTCGCGGACCCAGTCCAACTCGTGCTCCAGCGCGTGTGCCACCGCGGGTTGGAACGGCCCGGAGCCGACATAGGACATGTATTGCTTCGCCGTCCGCGCCGCGCCGACGAGCTCGGGCGGACCGCTCACCCAGCCGACCTTCCAGCCGGTGCAGTTGAAGGTCTTGCCGGAGCTGGAGATACGCAGCGTGCGTTCCCGCATACCCGGTAGCGCCGCGAGCGGGGTGTGCGTCCGTCCGTCGAAGACGAGGTATTCGTAGACCTCGTCGGTGACGGCGATGACGTCGTGCTCGACGCACAGCCGTGCGATCTCGGCGAGGTCGTCGGTCGACAGCACGGTCCCCGTCGGATTGTGCGGGCTGTTCACCACCACCATCGACGTCTTCGGCCCGAAGGCAGCGGCGAGCCGCTCGCGATCAAGACGGAAGCCGTCGCCGTCGGGGACCAGCGGCACGACGCGCCGCACACCCCCGGCCATCGCGACAGCGGCGGCGTAGGCGTCGTAGTAGGGCTCGATCATGATGACCTCGTCACCCGGCTCCACCAGACCGACGACGGCACCGGCGATCGCCTCGGTCGCGCCGACCGTGATCAACACCTCGCGGTCGGGGTCATAGTCCAGGCCATACCGGTCACGCTGCTGCCGAGCGACCGCGTGCCGCAACTCCGGTACACCGATACCCGGCGGGTACTGATTGCGACCGTCGCTGATGGCTTCGCGCGCGGCATCGAGCATCGATGCCGGCCCGTCGGTGTCGGGAAAGCCCTGTCCGAGGTTCACGGCGTCGTGCTCGACGGCCAGCGCCGACATCTCGGCGAAGATCGTCGTGGTGAACGGACGCAGGCGGTCGACTGTCCGGTTCGCGGATGACATGTTCCAACAGTGGCACAGGTCCTCTCTTCAACGGTCGCGGTGGGCGCTGCGGGGGTGACAGACTGACCCCAGTCGCCGACACGGATGAGGAGGAGCGATGCCGCGCAATCCCGGCGAGCACTTCGCCGGCTACACCATCATCCGACTCGTCGGCCGGGGTGGCATGGGCGAGATCTACCTTGCGAGGCACCCGCACTTGCCACGGAACGAGGCGCTGAAGGTACTGCCCGCCGATCTCAGTCGCGACCCGATGTACCGGCAGCGGTTCGTCAAAGAGGCCGAGCACGCCTCGAGCGTCGTCCACCCGTCGATCGTGACGATCTTCAATTCCGGTGAGTACGACGGCCACCTGTGGATCGCGATGGAGTACATCGACGGCATCGATGCGCTGAAGCTGCTTCGGCAGAACCCGCGGGGACTCGACACCGCGACGGTGATCGCGATCGTGCGCGCGGTGGGCGCCGCGCTCGACCGGGCCCACGCGACGGGGCTGCTCCATCGCGACGTCAAGCCGGCCAACATCCTGCTGCAGGGCGCGGGTGGACCCGAGCCGCGAGTGTTGCTCGCGGACTTCGGGATCGCCAAGTCGGAACAGGACGTCAGCCACCTCACCTCGACCAACGTCTTCCTCGGCACCGTCGCGTACGCCTCACCCGAACAGTTGCTTGGCGATCCGGTCGACGGCCGCGCCGACCAGTACGCGCTCGCGGCCACCGTCTTCGAACTGCTCACCGGGCGGCCGCCGTTCCAGGGTGCCGGCACCGCGTCGATCATCGCCGGCCACCTGCAGGCGATGCCGCCGCGACCATCCACCCTGCGCCCGGGTATCTCGGGCGACGTCGACGCAGTGTTCGGTCGCGCCCTCGCGAAAGAGCCGGACCGCCGGTACGGGTCGTGCCGCGACTTCGCCGTCGACCTCGAACGCGCGCTCACCGTTCCTCAGCTGTCCAAGGAGCCGACGGTGCGCGCACCGTCGCCCGTGCCACCGGTTCCGGTGGCCCCGCCGCCCGTTCCGGTGAACCCCGTGTCCTATCCGCACGGGCCGCAGCAGTATTCGCCGTACCAGTCGCAGCCGGGGACCTACCCCGGCGGATTCCCCTCGCAGGGTGGCTACGCGCCACCACCACCGAAGAGGCGGTCCGGCCTGCCGATCGCACTGGGCTCACTCGCAGCGGTCCTCGTGCTCGCGATCGTGGCCGGGGTCGTCTATGTGGCGACGCAGGTGTCGAGCGCCCCCACCGCGAGCGACACCTCGACGTCGCGGTCCACCACGGCCGCCGGGCGGGAGACCCCGACCTCCGGCGCCGGCACGTCTGCTCCCCGCACCACCGACTCCTCGACGTCGCCGGTCAACGGACCGGGGGACGTGCAGGTCGGCGAGTGCATCGGCATCGCGACCGACGCCGCGTCGTCAACGAGCGTGAACGCGTCGAAGGTCGACTGCGACTCGGCCGGTCTCAACTTCTACACCGCGTCGAAGATCGCCGCGTCGTCGTCGTGCGCGAGCCCGCAGAACTCGACGCTCACCTTCCCGGGCAGCTCCGACAAGGTCTGTCTCACACCGAATTTCTACGAGAATCTGTGCTATCTGGTGCCGCTGTCGGGCGGCTCCCTCGCCGACTACCGGGAAGCCCCCTGTACGAGCGCCGCAACGGCGCAGACCGTCCTCGCCCGTGTCACGACGCGGTCGGATGCGTCGGTGACTTGCCCGGGCGGGGAGACGACATGGGTCTTCTACGAGCCGGAGTCGATCGGGTACTGCCTCGTAGAGATCTGACCCTTCGTGACGCGCCCTCCGCAAGCTCCGGGCGCTCCTCAGGGAGCAGGGGGCAGGTCGTTCTTCCGGATCAGGGAGCGGAAGGTGAGGCTCCTCCGGAAGCACGGGGTCAAGTAGCACTTCAGGTGCTACCCTGCAGGAATGAGATCGATCGGTATCCGCGAGCTCCGGCAGCACGCCTCGCAGTATCTGGCGCAAGTCGAGGCCGGGGAAGAGTTGGCCATCACCAACCGAGGCCGCACGGTTGCGCGGTTGGTCCCGGTGTCTGCGGGGGAAAGAAGTAGAGACGCGCTCATCGAGGCCGGGATACTCGTGCCGGCCCGCCGTGCGGGAGGCATAACCGGGCTGCACCCCGAGACGTTGCCGACGCGCGCGCTCACCGAAGTCCTCGAGCAGGTTCGCGAGGATCGTTGATCTATCTCGACACCTCAGCGATGGTGAAACTCGTGGTGCGCGAGGCGGAGACCGCACCGCTGATCGAGTGGCTCGCGCTGCATCCAGGGGTCCCGACCGTGACGAGTGCGCTGGGACGAGTCGAATTGATGCGCACCGCGTTGCGTGATGGCAGCCCGGGCCTTCATGAGCGAGCTCGTGATCTCCTCGATGCTCTGGACGTGATCCCGCTCAGCGCCGCCGTCATCGACATCGCCGACTCGATCGGCCCGTCTTCGCTGCGCTCGCTCGACGCCTTGCACTTGGCCTCGGCAACCGTGATCCGCGCCGAGATGACCGCGTTCGTCGCCTACGACCAACGACTCACGGCGGGTGCGTCTGCGCTCGGTTATCCGGTGGTCGCTCCAGGCGCCGAGTTGTGAATCACCCGGCTGAACCCTCACCCGATCGTCGGGCCGAGGAGGTCGTCGGCGTCGGTGATGCGGTAGGCGTATCCCTGCTCGGCGAGGAACCGCTGACGGTGTGCCGCGTAGTCGGCGTCGAGGGTGTCGCGCGACACCACCGAGTAGAAATGTGCCTGTCCGCCATCGCGTTTCGGGCGCAGCAACCGGCCGAGGCGCTGCGCCTCCTCCTGGCGTGACCCGAACGTCCCCGACACCTGCACCGCGACCGACGCCTCGGGAAGGTCGATGGAGAAGTTCGCCACCTTCGACACGACGAGGGTCTGCAACTCGCCGGAGCGGAACCGGTCGAACAGGACCTCGCGTTCCTTGTTCTTCGTCGATCCCTGGATCACCGGGGCATCGAGTTCGCGGCCCAGTTCCTCGAGCTGGTCGATGTAGGCGCCGATGATCAGGGTCTGCTGACCCCGGTGCTTGTCGAGGATCGCCTTGACCACGTTGACCTTCGTGTGGGCCGTCGAGCAGAGCTTGTACTTCTCCTCGGGCTCGGCGACCGCATACTGCAGACGCTCCTCGTCGGTCAGCGTCACCCGGACCTCGACGCAGTCGGCCGGGGCGATCCAGCCCTGTGCCTCGATGTCCTTCCACGGGGCGTCGTAGCGCTTGGGTCCGATGAGGCTGAAGACGTCGCCCTCGCGGCCGTCCTCGCGGACCAGGGTCGCGGTGAGGCCGAGTCGACGACGCGATTGCAGGTCGGCGGTCATCCGGAAGACGGGGGCGGGGAGGAGGTGGACCTCGTCGTAGATGATGAGACCCCAGTCGCGGGAGTCGAACAGGTCCAGATTCTTGTACTCGCCCTTCGACTTCCGTGTCATCACCTGGTAGGTGGCGATCGTGACGGGACGGATCTCCTTGCGCTCGCCCGAGTACTCGCCGATCTCTTCCTCGGTGAGCGTCGTGCGCGCGATGAGTTCACGTTTCCACTGGCGGCCGGCGACCGTGTTGGTCACCAGGATCAGCGTCGTCGCGCCGGCCTTGGCCATCGCCGCTGCACCGACCATCGTCTTGCCGGCACCACAGGGGAGCACCACCACACCCGAGCCGCCGGCCCAGAACGAGTCGGCTGCCATCTCCTGGTAGTCACGCAGCTGCCAGTCGTCCTGGGCGAGGTCGATGGCGTGTGCCTCGCCGTCGACGTACCCGGCGAGGTCCTCGGCCGGCCAGCCGACCTTCAGCAGCACTTGCTTGAGGCGGCCCCGCTCGGACGGGTGCACGATGACCGTGTCGTCGTCGATGCGCGCACCCAGCATCGGGGCGACCTTCTTGTTGCGCATCACCTCGATGAGGACGGCCTGGTCGAGGCTGACCAGGGTCAGCCCGTGGGCGGGATGCTTGACCAGTTGCAGCCGGCCGAACCGGCCCATGGTGTCCACGACGTCCATCAGCAGCGGCTGGGGCACCGCGTAGCGCGAGTACGTCACGAGTGCGTCGACGACCTGTTCGGCGTCGTGACCTGCGGCGCGGGCGTTCCACAGTGCGAGCGGGGTGACCCGGTAGGTGTGGACGTGCTCGGGGGCGCGTTCGAGTTCGGCGAAGGGTGCGATCGCCGCGCGCGCCGCCGCGGCGTCGGGGTGATCCACCTCGAGCAGCAGCGTCTTGTCGGATTGCACGATCAGGGGTCCATCGGTCACCCGCTCCATTGTCCAGATCGCACCGACGATTGTCAGCGTCGGGCCTGCGCTGTGACGAGAGTGACCTCGGCGAAGTCAGAAGACGGGGATGCCGAGCTTGCGGCGCACCCGCAGATCGATGATGTTGAGCCGGAAGATTCCGCGCAGTACGGGTGCCACCAGTGGGTCGACGCGGCGGAAGCCGGCGAGCGCCCGCTGATAGCGGCGTTCGTCGCGTTCGGTCCACCGCCACCGCATCATCGTGCGGAACTCCGGCGGCAGCCCGGCCTTGATCGCGTAGGCGAGCGACGGCCCGATCGTGGCGTGGAGCAGCGTGCCGAGCTTTCCGACGCGGTACTCCAGGAAGGACAGGTCGGCGAGGCTGCGGAGCTCGTCGCGCACCGGGTCGTCGATGCGCAGCGAGGACAGTTCGGCGTTCCAGTAGACGAGCAGATCGTCGTAGGTCGCCGGCCACTTGTCCCGGGGAACGTTGAGTGCGGTGCCCAGCGGGTGCGCCTCGGTGAGCACCATCTGCTTCTCCTCGGCGCTCAGCGGACCGTAAAGCAGTTCGTACTGGTCGATGAAGTACTTGAGCAGACACACCGCGACCCACAGCTGCAGACGCGAGTCGTTCCCGCTGTAGCGGACGGGACTCGACTGGGTGGAGTACACCTCGTCGTGGATGCGGCCGACGGCCTCGTGGATGTAGGCCTTGTCGTCGTCGGAGCCCATCAGTGCGACGGCGAGGAATGTGCCGGTGGTGCGCCCCCGTTTGATGGGTCGCTTGATCGCATTGCCCGACGGCACACGGCTCTCGTGGACGCCGTACCCGACCTTCGGATTGGCGAGCTGCATGATCACGTTGGTGCCGGCGAGAGAAGGCCCGATGGCGGTGACCAGATCGGCGGGTCGGGTCACCCGGGGGCGCTTGCGCGAGGGTTTCATCCGGGTGACGAGGTCGTGCTGATACGTGTCAGCCACGCCGCCGGGTGGTTGTCCTGCGGAGATCTCGCGTGCCGCGGTCATACCCGAGGATACCAAGGATGAGACGTCTGTCACATGATGTCTCTATCGCCAGGGTTCAGGTGTCGAGCAACTCCACGCTGGTGAGCCGGTGCAGCGAGAACCGCTGCTCGTCGTCGCTGCCCTCCTCGACGGCCACGAGCTGGCCCGCGCCGAGGATCTTCGGGGTCACCACGTGCCTGCTCGCCGATCCCTGTGCGTCGACGTACCCGACGCGCAGCCTGCGGTTGGCGCGGAGCGCGAGCTGGATGAGCGCGGTGGCGGATTCGCCCGCACCGGTGGCCCGGACCGGGGTCGTCGTGGCGGTGCTCCGAACAGGTGTCGCCGCGGCCGCGCGATCGGTCGATCGAACCCGGGTGACCACCGACCGCAATTGGGCCTCCGATGGCGCGTTCCGGCGCGGTTGGCTCTGTCGTCGTGCCCGCGACACCGTGACCCGGCTGCCGCGTTCGCGGAGGTCGACCAGGGCTCCGGACGAATCTTCGCCTGCCGGAGCGAATCCCGCCGCCCGCAGCTGATCGATGACGTCGCGGACCTCCGACGGCGACACCGCGACCGTGGGGGCCAGCGCTCGCAGCGCGAGCGGTTCGGCGGCCGGACTGCGCAGCACGGCGGCCAGCACGGTCGGGTCCTCGCAGCGGATGAACGCCGACGCGACGCCCACGCGCAACTGGCCGTGGCGTCGTGCGACGTCGTCGATGAGATACGTGAGTGACTGTGGCACCGGGGTTCTCGAGTGTTTCGTGAACATCGAGAGCAGTTCGTTGCTGCTGCGGCCCGCGTCGAGCGCTCGGCGCACGCTCTCGGGTGAGACCCGATAGACCGACGCCGCACCACCGGACTCCAGATCGGCGACGAGCTCCACCTGTTCGGCGAGTTCGGGTGTCATCGGGCCGGGGACGGTCAGCGTCAGATCGGCCTGGGTCAGGAAGTGGTCCACCGGTTCGGGCAGGGCCTTGCGCATCGCGGCGAGCACCGCTGCGTCGACGTCGGCGGGGTCGGAGTCCGGCGACTCCTCGATGGTGTACGCACGACCGACGGTGGTCAGGGCATCGTGCGCGACCAGGCCCAATTCCCTTGCCTCACGCAGGGTCTCGGCGACGACGCGGCGGCTGAAGCGCCGGATCTGACGGGGACGGTGCCAGTGCAGGTTCGCGAGGAGGGTGTCGGCGGGGACTCCCACCCCGGGGTCGGCGTGGGCGAGGGTGGACAGGATGAGCTGACGCTGCACCGGGGCGTAGGCGTCGTGGAGGTCGGAGCCGAGCGTCGGCAGCGCGTTGCCGTCCCGATCGGGTTCGCCGACCTGCCAGGCGCGGCGCGGCATGTGCATCCAGGCGTCGGCCAGCGCGAGCCACTGGCGCTCGCGCGGTTGGTGCAGCCAGGTGTCGGCGGTGGAGGTGGGCGCGAAGGACTGTTCGCCGGAATCGTTGGGCGGCGGGGGATCCGGGAAGCCCGCGTCGATGAGGCGGAGATAGGCGGCGAGTTCGACGAGGAACGCCACCCGCTGTGTCTCGAGACCGGTCAGCTTCGCCAGACGACGCAGCTCGCGGACGCCGAGCGCGCCGGAGCGGAGCACCGCCGCCGGCGTCGCGCCGAGGACCGCGATCAGCTGGGTGAGATGACGGATGAGTTCGAGTGCCTCGCCGCCGGCGGCCGCGTCGACCGCCTTGGCCCCGAAACGGGGCTTGGCGCCGGGTTCGTGTAACGGCGGTGGTGTGAGAACGTCTGTGTGCCAGGGTGGTTCGTCGCGGAGGATGGCACCGACCATCGGCGGGAGCTCCACGGTGTGAGTGTCGACGCGGGCCAGCAGGCCCGACGAGATGAGGCGCGCGACCGGGGAATCCGGGTCGGCGTCGGGTGCCGCATCGCGGCTGCGGCCCAGCGCCGGTCCGCGGGCGAGGGTCTGCAGCAGTTCGAGGGGCCGCTCGTCGAGACCGGCGATCAGCGCGGCGATCTCCTCGCCCGACAGTCCGACGAGCGGACCGCTGAGGTGCTTGGCCTTCCACGGCATCGCGGAGTCGACGTGTTCACCGGCGCCGAGGGACGAGTCCTCGCCCCAGAGGATCGCGCGGCGTCGGAGGAGATCGAGACGGGCGCGGACGGCGGCCGCATCGGCGCGGCCGGCCAGGGCCTTGACGATCGTGGTGACCGACGGACGCCGCGACTTCTTCGGGCTGCGGCTGTGGCGGGCGGCGACCTCTTCCAGAACCGCGACGGCAAGGATGTCGAGATCCTCGCCGGCCAGGGCCAACGACGCCGCCGACAGCGCCCGTTGCGCCAGTACCCGCGTCCCCGACGGAGTCGGTGAGGCGAGGTCGGGGCGCTCGAGGAGGAGCTCGGTCAGCGCATCGTCGGAACGCGCGGCCAACTCATCGGCCAGGCCGGTGTGCTGGTCATCCGAACTCATTCGGCCCAGCTTACCGGGGGCTCAGGCAGCGGGGACCGGGGCTCAGACGTCGCCGCGACGGAGCATGCGACCGCGGGCGGTCTCGAAGTCGACCTTCTGCCCGCGAACCCAGGTCCCCTTGACCACGCCGGCGAGCGCGCGGCCGTCGTACGGGCTCACCGGGTTCTTGTGGTGGAGGCGGTTGACGTCGACGATCTGCGCGGATTCCGGCTCGAAGATCGCGAAGTCGGCGTCGCAGCCGAGGGCGATGCGTCCCTTGGTCGGCAGGCCGGCGAGGTCGGCGGGTTTCGACGCCATCCACTCGATGACCTGCGGCAGGTCGATGCCGCGCTTCTTTGCCTCGGACCAGATGAGCGACAGCCCGAGCTGAAGCGAGGCGACCCCACCCCATGCGACGCCGAAGTCGCCGTTCTCGGGGTCCTTGAGGTCGACGGTCGAGGGCGAGTGGTCGGAGACGATGCAGTCGATGGTGCCGGCCAGCAGCCCCTCCCACAGCAGTTCACGGTTGCCGGCCTCGCGGATGGGCGGGCAGCACTTGAAGGCCGTCGCGCCGTTGGGTACCTCTTCGGCCAGCAGGGTGAGGTAATGCGGGCAGGTCTCGACGGTGATCTTCACACCGTCGCGCTTCGCGCTGGCCAGCATCGGCAGCGCGTCCGACGACGACAGGTGGAGGACGTGGGCGCGGACGCCGGTCCAGCGCGCCCGCTCGATGACCTCCGCGATCGCCAGGTTCTCGGCGCCGCGCGGACGGGACGCGAGGAAGCGGGTGTACTCATCGCCCTCGGGGGAGGGGGCCTTGTCGATGGCGCGGGAGTCCTCGGCGTGGACGATCATCAGCGAGTCGAACTCGGCGAGTTTGGCCATGTCGGCTTCCATCTCGTCGGCCGTCAGGTGCGGGAACTCGTCCACTCCCGAATGCAGCAGGAAGCACTTGAAGCCGAACACACCCGCGTCGTGCAGGCCGCGCAGATCGTCCTCGTTGCCCGGGATGGCGCCGCCCCAGAATCCGACGTCGATGTGCGTCTTACCTTGTGCCGCAGCACGTTTCTCGGCCAACGCGTCGACGTTCACGGTCGGCGGGATCGAGTTGAGCGGCATGTCGATGAGCGTGGTGACACCACCCGCGGCCGCCGCCCGGGTGGCCGAGTCGAAACCCTCCCACTCGGTGCGCCCGGGCTCGTTGACGTGTACGTGGGTGTCCACGAGTCCGGGGATCATGACCTGATCGTCGGCGAGCTCGATGACCTCGGCCCCGGTCAGCCCGCTGCCGAGGGGCTCGATCGCGACGATCCGACCGTCGCGGATACCGATCTCGCGGGCCACGATCCCGGCCGTGGTGAGAGTCTGTTCACCCCGCACGACCAGGTCGAACGGTGCGTCGGGAGTAGCGGCCGGGGCATCGGGTGCTGCGGTCATGGGGCGGGACTCCTTGCTGGTGCCGTGTCCGGTGTCGTTCCAGAGACTAACCCAGGTTATTCCTCATCATGGAATGAAGCCGTCTCATTTCGGAACTCAACTCGCGAGTAGGCCGGTGTCGTGCTATTGACAACGGCCTCGATCGTCAGGCTAACTGTCACGAACGCGGAAACTTCATTCCACATCACGGAACTCCGCGAGTGTAGGAGCGCGGTCATCGATGACCGTCCGACCGAAAGTGCAGACATGAGCACTGAGCAGCACACAGCCCCCGTCGACGGACCGGTTTCCGAGGTCACCGGCACCGTCCCGGCCGGGCTGAGTCCGAAGCTGTACAACGACGACCTGGCACCGACCAGCCGCGTCGGACGACGATGGAACACCTACAACATCTTCACGTTGTGGGCCAACGACGTACACAGTCTCGGCAACTACGCCTTCGCCATCGGTCTGTTCGCGCTCGGGCTCGGCGGGTGGCAGATCCTGACCGCCCTGGTGCTGGGTGGGGTGTTCCTCTTCCTGCTGCTGAATCTCTCCGGCTTCATGGGAGAGAAGACGGGCGTGCCGTTCCCGGTCATGAGCCGCATCTCGTTCGGGTTCCGCGGCGCGCAGATCCCCGCCCTCATCCGCGGCGGGGTGGCGATCGCGTGGTTCGGCATCCAGACCTACCTCGCGTCGGTCGTCCTGCGGATCATGCTGGTGGCGCTGTTCCCCGGCGCCGCCGACCTGGACACCAACCGTTTCCTCGGGCTCTCCACCCTCGGCTGGATCTCGTTCGTCTCGCTGTGGGTGATCCAGGTGATCATCGTCAGTTACGGCATGGAGATGATCCGTCGCTACGAGGCCTTCGCCGGTCCGGTCATCCTGGTCACCATGGTCGCCCTGGCCGTCTGGATGCTGAGCAACGCCGACTGGACCATCGCGTGGTCGACGCCCGATTCGCTGACCGGCGTGGACATGTGGCTCCAGATCATCGGCGGCGCGAGCCTGTGGGTGGCGATCTACGGCACCTTCGTCCTCAACTTCTGCGACTTCACCCGCAACGCGGAATCGCGAAAAGCGATCGTGCGCGGCAACTTCTGGGGCATCCCGCTGAACATGCTGCTCTTCGGCGCCATCGTGATCACCCTCGCCGGAGCCCAGTTCCGCATCAACGGCACCGTCATCGAGTCGCCGTCGGACATCGTCCAGACCGTTCCCAACACCTTCCTGCTGGTGCTGGCCTGCCTCGCGCTGCTGATCCTCACCGTCGCCGTGAACCTCATGGCCAACTTCGTCGCGCCGATCTACGCGCTGTCCAACCTGTTCCCGCGCCACCTCGACTTCCGGCGCGCGGCGCTCGTCGCCGCGATCATCGGCTTGGTCATCCTGCCGTGGAACCTCTACAACTCGCCGGCGGTGATCAACTACTTCCTCGGCGGACTCGGTGCCCTTCTCGGCCCGCTGTTCGGTATCGTCATGGCCGATTACTGGCTCGTCCGCCGTTCGCGAATCGACGTGCCCGCGTTGTTCACCGAGGCGCCGGGTGCCGCCTACCACTACCGGAACGGGGTCAACATGCGGGCGATCCTCGCGCTCGTCCCGACTGCAGCCATCGCCCTGGTGATGGCCTTCGTCCCGGCCTTCGAGGTGATCTCGGAGTTCTCCTGGTTCATCGGCGCCGGTCTCGGTGCGATCGTGTACCTGGCGGTCGCCGACCGTCGCGGTCCGTTCGCCGAGGTGTCGGGCGAGCCGATCTCCGTCGCCAGCACCCACTGACCCACAAAGGACATCACCGTGCGCATCCTGGTCGCCAACGTCAACACCACCGTGTCGATGACCGAGGCCATCGCCGACTCGGCCCGCTCGGTCGCCTCCCCGGGGACCGAGATCGTCGGTATCACACCGCGATTCGGCGCCGACTCGTGTGAGGGGAACTTCGAGTCCTACCTCGCCGCGATCGCCGTGATGGACGCGATCCTCGCCTACCCCGAACCGTATGACGCCGTCATCCAGGCCGGTTACGGCGAACACGGTCGAGAGGGACTCCAAGAGCTCCTGGAGGTGCCGGTCGTCGACATCACCGAGGCCGCGGCGTCGACGGCGATGTATCTGGGACACCGGTTCTCGGTGGTGACGACGCTGGACCGAACGGTCCCGCTCATCGAGGACCGGCTCAAGCTCGCCGGCCTCGACCAGCGTTGTGCGTCGGTCCGGGCGTCGGGACTCGGTGTGCTGGAACTGGAATCGGACCCCGAGCGGGCGGTCCGGGCGATCGTCGAGCAGTCCACCCGCGCGGTGGCCGACGACCACGCCGAGGTGATCTGCCTGGGCTGCGGCGGGATGGCCGAGCTCGAGGAACAGGTACGCGAGGCGACTGGGGTGCCGATCGTCGACGGCGTGCGGGCGGCGGTCACGATCGCCGAGGGTCTTGTCCGAATGGGGCTTTCAACCTCGAAGGTCCGGACTTACGCCCCGCCGCGGGAGAAGAAGATCACCGGCTGGCCGTTCAACCGCTAGTCCTGGCGGGTACCGTTCGGCCACCGCGGGTCGCGCCCGGCCAGGCCCGCGAGACGGTCGACGAGCGGTGCGTCATCGGGCACCGCGATCACCGGTCCGAACATGCCGTCGCGTTCTTCCTGCGGTTGCGGCGGATGGTGGAAGTCGAAGACGACCTGGAGGATCTCGTCGGGGATGTCGAATGCGATGTCCGCGGCGCGCGCGACATCCCAGCCGTGCAGGACGAGCTCCGACAGCGCCACCATCCCCATGATCTCGGCCGGCAGGTCGACACCGCCGGCCTGGGTCATGCCGTCCCAGGCGGCGGGGTCGTTCCACGAGTCCGCGAGCTCGCGGACGTGGCGGTGGAGATCATCGCGCCACTCCGATGAGAGTCGGCTCTCCGCCGGGTCCGGCGGCGTCGAGGTCAATGGACCGAAGTCCTTGCGCGCCGCGGCCGCGAACGCCTGCGAGAGTCCATCGACATGGGCGAGCAGCGCGGCAAGTGCCATGTCGGGACACGGGGTCGGACGGTCCAGTTCCGCGTCGGTGATCCGGGCGGTGTAGCCGAGCATGTGATCGGCGGCCTCGGATATCAGACGCGCCTGGGTCGTGTCGGTGGGCATGCGTATCCCTCTCGTCGTCTTTCGAACAGTCACCGGGACCGACTCGCTCGACGCCGATTTCTCATCGGTCGCGCGCATCGATGTCCCCGTATTGTGGTTACGTGACGTCTCCGACACGCGAGTACACGACCATCAGCCATCCGGAACCGAACACCCGTGTGTGGCATGAGATCCAGGGTGACGGGCAGCCGGTCGTGCTGCTGCACGGCGCGTTCTCCGGTGCGTCGTCGTGGGGTGGGCAGGTACCCGCCCTCGTGGACGCGGGTTGGAAGGTGTTCTGTCCCGAGCGCCACGGCCATGGTCACAGCCCGGACGTGACCGACGAGTTCCACTATGCGGACATGGCCGACGAGACGATCGCCTATCTCGACGAGGTGGTGGGTGGTCCAGCCGAGATCGTCGGGTGGAGTGACGGTGCGGTGGTGGGCGTGCTGGTCGCGCTGCGTCGGCCCGATCTGGTCCGGCATCTCGTCTTGATCGGCCAGTACTACAACAGTTCGGGCCGGGCGGTCGGCGGCATCCTCGACGCGCTCGATTCCGCCGACGACGAGCTGATGGAGTTCTTCGCTGCCGACTACGCGTCCGAATCCCCGGACGGGGCAGAGCATTTCCAGGTCGTCTTCGACAAGACGATGGCCATGATCAACTCCGAACCCGAGATCGATCTCGGTGATCTGGCCGCGATCACTGCACCGACGCTGGTCATGCAGGGTGACCGCGACGAGGTGACCCTCGAGCACAGCCGCGACGTCGTCGCCGCCATTCCGGGTGCCCGGCTGGCCGTGATCCCCGGGACGCACCTCATCCCGATCGAGGCCCCGCAGGCCGTGAACGCGATCCTTGTCCAGTTTCTCGGGGCGGAGTGAGCCGGCGCCCTCAGTCCGGGACCATCGCCGAGAACGCGTCGGCCAGGGTGGGGTAGAGGTCGAGAGTGTCATCCAGGCCCGTCAGCCGCAGGGGCCGAGTGATGGCGGGATGCCCGCCGACGACGCCGAACCGGCCGCCGGCCGGGGTGACGGACGCGTGTGCGGCGAGGAGCGCGGCGATGCCGGACGACGCGAGGAAGTCGGTGGCGGTGAGATCGATGATCAGCCCTCGGGGTTGCTCGCTCACTGCTTCCAGAACGGCGGCACCCAACTGCGGGACGGTGAGCAGGTCGATGCTGCCGTGCACAGTCAGGATTATGAGTTGATCGCGCTGCGTCGAGATCACTGCCAGCGCGCGACCTGCCCGGGACGCGTCCTGGTCATCGTCGACGACCACCGGTTCGAAGCTGTCTGCCCTCATGTAGCCCTGCCTCCCTGTTCGCTCGAAGTCGCCCGTCCGTGAGATGGCAGCGCCTCGAGGTCCGCCTGGTGGCGTCGGCAGTTGGCTTCACCGGTGCCTTGGTGTGTCCTCGATATGACGTTCGGCGCCGTCGAAGACGCGGATGGCTGCGTGCCCCTCCCCGAGCACCGCGACATACCCGGCGACAGCTACTGCGCTGATGAGGAGCAGGTACCAGCCGGCAGCGTGATCGAAGGCCAGCAGGTAGAGCGCGGTCAGTGTCGCGGCGCAGATCGCCGCGGCCGGCAGTGCCGGAAGCCATCGTCTGTCTCGCAGGACGAGTATCGCCGCCTGACACTGCACGGCGATCTGCATCAGGGCCAGGAGCGCCCCGGCGCCGGCCATCCCGAGCAACCCCGGCAGTGTTCCGGTGTCGGAGAGGGCCGCAGTCGCGACGGTCGCGAGAATCGCGACCGAGCCGAGGGCTGCTCCGACCGTCGGGGAGGTGAAGCGCGCGAAGTCCTGGTCTACAGAGGTCTCGGGGTTGTCGACGGAAAGGTGCATGACTTCTGTCTAACGCCTGATGCACTTCGGCGGTAGTATGCACAATATTGTCCATATGGACGAGGATGTCCACGCCGACGGCAGGGGTCTGACGATGGAGAACGAGGGCGAGTCCGTTCTGCGCGACCCGGTTCGACGTGCCTACGAGGTGTGCCCCGTCGAGGTGAGCGTCGCCGTGCTCGGCGGTTCCTGGAAGATGACCATCGTCAAGAACCTTCTCGAGGGGCCGTTGCGATACGGCGCCCTCGGGCGGGCAGTCGGTCCGGTCACGCCACGAGTGCTCACCCGCCAGCTACGTGAACTCGAATGCGACGGCATCGTGCAGCGCACGGCCTATCCCGAAGTCCCTCCGAGAGTTGAGTATTCGCTCACCGAACAGGGACGGGCGCTGCGCCCCTTCGTCACCGCCCTCAACGAGTGGGGGAAGACCTACGCGACCGAGGTGATCGAACCCAAGGTCGCGCAGCGGGAGAGTGCGGCGAGCTGAGTCGAGGTCGCCGCAGCCGGCGCAGTGTTCCGCGGAACACTCTCGACCTCGGGTTGAGCTCCGAAAGTTTGTCGGTGCCGGGCGATATCTTGTTGCTGTACATCTCGTTCGGGTCTGGGGGTTGCGGTGGGGGTCAGTGCTTTTCGTTGCGGTGGGGATGTGTCGTCGATGTTCGACGATGCGGATCCGGCGTCGTTGTCTGATGAGGTGCTCGAGGGTCGGGTGCTGGGTTACGCCGCGCAGATCACTGCGCTGACAGCGGACTTCCTTGAACTGGTGGCAGAACTGGATGAGCGGGAGTCGTGGCGGGGGCCGGGGATTCATTCGCTGGCGCACTGGTTGTCGTGGAAGGCCGGCATCGCACCGCGAACGGCGCATGAGCAGTTGAGGGTCGCCAAGGCGATACGGGAATTGCCGGTGATCCGCACGGCGTTTCGCGAGGGTCGGTTGTCGTATTCGAAGGTCCGCGCGTTGACGCGAGTCGCCACGCCTGAGCGCGAGCAGGAGTTGGTGAATCTGGCGTTGTCTGCGACGGCGAGTCAGTTGGATCGGGCGGTGCGGGCGATGGGCCAGATCGACCGCAACCGTGGCGTCGAGGAAGAAAGCCGGCCGCCGGTGGAGTCGACGGGCCGGTGGAAATGGAACACCGATGGGTCGCTGTCGGTGTCGTTGACGCTGAGTCCGTTGGATGGTGCGCGATTTCTCGCTGGGGCGGTGCGCGCAGAGTATGAACGCACCCGTACCGTCGACGATCCGGATCTACCAACCGCGGGGAGTGTTCCGCGGAACACTGAACCGGAGTCGGGTGACGGCGATTCGGGGCAGGGGTCGGGGGTGGTGCCGTCGCGGCGTCGGGATCTGTGGCGGCAGGTGCCGTCGAATGTGGCGCCGGCGGTGGTGGCGATGGCCGACATGGTGCATGACGGGATGGCGATGCCCGATCTTGCGCCAGGTGCGGAGATCCTGATTCATGCCGGTGACGGGGTGGAGCATGCTCATCTCGATGATGGTCCGGCGTTGTCGGAGGCTGAGGTGGCCGAAGCTCGGTGCGGGGCGTCGACTCGGGATGTGGTGAGTCGCCGGGTGCCCGGCCGGCCGGGGAAGTTGGCGTTGTTGGGGGTGGGGCGTCGGAAGCGGGTGCCGAACAAGGCGTTGGTGCGGGCGTTGTTCGTGCGGGATCGGTGTTGTCAGGTGCCGGGGTGTGGTCGGACGCGTCATCTGCATGCCCATCATGTGGTGTTCTGGTCGGCGGGTGGGCGGACGGATCCGGACAATCTGATCTTGTTGTGTGGGTCGTGTCATCGGGCGTTGCATCGGGGCGAGTTTGCGATCACCGCGCATGGTGAGCAGCGGTTCAGCTTTCATCGGCCAGACGGGACGGAGATCGAGGTGGCGCCACCGACGTCGAAACCGTCGGGGTGGCAACCGAACCCTGCCATAGGTATCGACGCGACGGTGCCGATCGGTGGGGGTCGGATGGACCTGGGGTACACCACCGAGGTGCTCTACGCGGTGTGGGAATGGAAGCAGCGCAACGAGACTCGCTCAGCACCAGTCGTCCGAGAGGCGGCGTAGCTATTCGTCGCGCAGCTCATCGATGTCGGTCCGCGCGATCTCGGTGAGCCGGTTGAGGATTCGGGTGTAGGACGGGGACTGGCGGTGGACGAGGGAGGTGTGGGTCTCGCCGTCGAACATGTGCAGCTCGGCCGAGCCGCCGGCGGCGTCAAGGGCGGTCGCGTAGCGGCGGGAGTTGGTCGGGTCGACATCGTCGTCGGCCAGTCCGTGGAACAAGGTGACCGGTAGCGCCGGATCGAGATTGCGGATGGGGTCGACCGAGTCATAGCGCGCGGGGACCTGTCGTGGTGTGCCACCCAGGACATGGGTGATCACCCGGTTGTTGCCGTGGCCGACGGCGTAGTGCATGTCGAGCGGGCCGGAGATGGACACCGCCCGGGATGGAACGAAGGCCGGACGCGAACCCACTTCGTCATCGGTGAGGCGATGGCGCGTGCCGCCCCACACGGCCAATTGCGCACCGGCGCTGTGACCGACCACCGGCTCGTCGTCGATTCGCAACTGCGGGTAGGTCTCGGCCATCGCGGGCACATGGTCGAGTGCTCGGGCCACGTCGTGGAAGGTCGTGGGCCACCCTCCGCCGGTGCCCAGACGTCGGTACTCCACGTTGTAGACGGCCAACCCGCGGTCGGCGAGATCCCTGGCCATCTCGTCGAATTGCTCTGCACCGGCCTGGCTTTCCCAACCGCCACCGTGGATGATCGTCACCAGCGGCAGCGAGTCGTCGTCGCGGGCGCCCGCGGGCAGGTACAGGTCGGCCCAGTTCTCGGCGGGGTCGGCATCGTCGGAATCGAGATACTCGACGCGGACGACGTCGAAGGATTCGGTCCCCGCGGGGACCGGGGGAGCCGTCGCGGGTCCGTGCGCATCCGACGGCGTACCGGAAGACGGTGACGGCGTTGACGACTGCCGGTCCGGCGGCGTCGAGCAACCACCGGCCACGAGCGCGATCACGCCCACGGCCACCGTGACAATCCGACGTCTCATCGGTTATCGCAGACCGGAGGGCACGATCTTGCCGTTGACCGTCACGGTCACCTCGCCGGTCTCGGTGTTCTCGGAGATCTCGCCGTGCTCGAAGGTGACCACCTCGAGGTCGCCGTCGACTGTCACGTCGCTTGTGGGCACACCGAGCGGTCCGGCCGAGCCGTTGGAGCCGAGGAGCAACGGGGTGCCGTCCGGGGCGCGCTCGGTGTTCCAGGCGTCCCGGATCTTGCCGGAGGTGACGATGTACCCAGGCGTTGCGGGGTCGCTGTTCCTCGCGATGATCACGCCACCGCGGAACTGTTGGTAGACAACGCCACTCTCTCGTGTCCCCGCGTTGTGATCGCCGGTCAACGGCTTGCCCAGGGCGGCCCGCTGTGCCTCGGTCGCCGACGCGTACTTCGTTGCGATCGGGCCGGTGAGAGTCACCTCGACATCGTCCTCGCCCATGACCGTGGTCTCGGTGGGCTTCGCATTCTCCACGACAGGAACGGGGCCCGTCGTGTCGCCGGCCGCTGAGGTCGTCGTCGAACCCCCGGTCGTCGGGGCTCCGGAGGGCGACTCGCCGGCGTCTGACGTGCCGCAACCGGCGGCGATCAGTGTGATCGCGAGCAACCCGGCGACCAACTCGGAGCGGCGGGATGCCACCAGTTTCATGTGATCCTCTCGACCCTCGACTCGTCGGCCTAGGTGTATCACGGACCGCGACCCGTCGCCGTGCGGCTGCGGTTCACCCGTGCCGACGGCGGTACTCGGCCGCGGCACCCGGATGCAGGGGGATGGGTCCGGTGAGGATCAACGACTGCGCGTCGAGGAACTGACTGCCGATCGCCTGGGCGGGCACGAGGTGAGCGGCCTGGTCGAGCAGCACGTCGACGATGGCCGCGGCGGTCGCATCCGGCACGTCCCGACGGGCGAGCAGGAGATTCGCGACCCCGACGGTGGTGACTGCCGGGTGCCGGCCGTAGATGTCGGCCGGGATGCGTACGGGCTCGTACGCGGGTCCGAACCGCTGTCGTAAGTCCGCGACAATGCCACCGAGGTCGAGCAGGGCGATCGGCACGCGCGGGTCGGTGAACGCCGGGGTCGGCAGACCGCCCGCCCACATGACGGCGTCGACCTCTCCGGCGGCGAGGGCGGCGCCGGCATCGGCCATCGTCTGCTGGACCGGCCGGATGTCGCGGCCGGCGTCGAGGCCGGCCGCGGCGAGTACCCGCTCGGAGAGCCCGGCGGCGCCGGACCCCGGTGCTCCGACACTCACCGACCGCCCGCGCAGGTCGGCGACCGTCGCGATCCCGGACCCGGTGCGGACCGCCACCTGGAAGTAGTTCTCGTACACGCAGCCGAGAGCGGTCAGCTGCGTCCCCGCGCGCTCGATGGCCGTGTCGCTGAGGCTGATCGCGAGTTCGGCGGAACCGTCCGCCAGGGCGTCGAGGTTCTCGGCCGAGCCGCCGGATTGCCGCGGGCGGATCTCCGGCGCGCCGGACCGGTCCGCCGCCGCGGCGAGAAGACCGGCGAACTCCCAGAAGAAGCCACCGGGCTCGCCCGCCGCGAGGCGGACCGGTGCGCCGCGTTCGGTTCCGCACGCGGTCAGGAGAAGCAGCGCGCCCAGGCCGGTGGTCCCGCGGAGCAGAGTCCGCCGGTCCACCGGCCCGCGCGCGAACGACATGGTGACACCTTAGGCCCGCCGGGCAACGGCCTCTGCGTCGAGGAAGGCCCGCCCCTGCTCGCGATCGAGCGGGGTCTCCGCCTTGTTGCGCAGCACGAAGATGTAGACCATCAGCGACACCGCGATCACGACGGTGACGTAGGCGATGAACCACGGGACATGACCGCCGTTCTTCGCGGCCTGATAGATCAGCGGCGCGGTGCCGCCGAACGCCGAGTTCGCTAGCGCGTAGCCCAGACCCACTCCCAGCGCGCGGACGTGAGAGGGGAAGAGCTCCGCCTTCACGATCGCGTTGATGGAGGTGTAGCCGGTGAGGATGATGTAGCCGATGGCGAGCAGGGTCAACGACGTTGCCACCGAGGTGGTTTGGGGCAGGTAGGTGATCAGGACGTAGGTGTACAGGACACCGCCGACGCCGAAGAAGATGAGGACGGGTTTGCGTCCGACCTTGTCGCTGATCATTCCGCCGATCGGCTGCAACACCATCAGGAAGATCAAACCGATGAGGTTGATCCAGGTTCCGGTGCGACCGTGGTCTTCGTAGGCGGTCTTGACGATGGCCGGTGCGTTGACGCTGTAGGTGTAGAAGGCGATGGTGCCGCCGATGGTGACCAGGAAGCAGACCAGCAGGGGTCGCCAGTAGTTCAGGACGAGTTCGCGGATCGAGCCGGACTCGGAGTCGGCCCCGCTGCGGACGGCCTCCAACTGCTCCGGGGTGAGCGACTCGTCCATGCTGCGGCGCAGCCAGAAGACGACCACGGCGGCCACGCCGCCGATGAGGAACGCGATGCGCCAACCGAAGTCGGAGATCTGGTCGGAGTCGAGGAAGCCCTGCATCACCAGCAGGGTGAGCTGCGCCAGTACGTGTCCGCCGATAAGTGTGACGTACTGGAACGACGAGAAGAAGCCGCGACGCTCGCGGGTGGCCGCCTCGGACATGTAGGTGGCCGACGCGCCGTACTCACCGCCGGTCGCGAACCCCTGTACCAGTCGACAGAGCACCAGGACGACCGCCGCCCACACGCCGATCGACTCGCGACCCGGTGTCAGCGCGATGACGAGGGAGCACGCCGCCATCAACGACACGCTGAAGGTCAGCGCCGCCCGGCGGCCCCGACGGTCCGCGTACCGGCCGAAGAACCAGGAGCCGACCGGCCGCATCAGGAAGGTGACGGCGAAGATGGCGTACACGTAGACGGTCGAGTTCTTGTCGGCCGAGTCGAAGAACTGGCTCTCGAAGTACGTCGCGAAGACGGTGTAGACGTAGACGTCGTACCACTCGACGAGGTTGCCGGACGACCCGCGCAGGGTGTTGAGCACGGCACGACGCGTCGCCGCGGCCGACGACGTCGGCGGTGCGCTCCGGGCGTTCGCGGGTTGCCGGGTGGGCGAGTCGGTCATCAGGGTCCTCCAGGTCGTCGAACGTGCACCCGACCCGGTCCGGCGTCGGTGCCCCTAACACTGTGAACGCAGTCACAGGCGGAACGGAAGCCGATCGCGGTTTCCTAACAGTCCCTTAGGACACGTCGTCCACGGCCTAGTGGAACGGGACGTCGGCCGCCGGGATCCAGAGGTCCACCCGCAGTCCCGCGGGGCGTCCGGCGGTCACCTCCAGTTCGCCTCCGGCTCCTTCGACAAGGGCCGCGGCGATGGCCAATCCGAGTCCGGAGCCGGGCCCGCTGCCGGCCGACGCGCGGAAGAACCGCTCCGTGATGCGTGGCAAGTCGTCGGCCGTCACGCCCTGTCCGGTGTCGGCGACCCAGACCCGGATACGCGCTCCCTCGGATCGACAGCCCAGCTCTACGTGGGCACCTTTCCCGGCGTAATTGACCGCGTTGCTCATCAGGACGTCCATCGCCCGGATGAGGTCGTCCTCGTCGAGCGCGGCGATCACCGACCCGGGCCGGGGAGGCGAAGCGATCGACGCCGACATCCCCGCGTCGGCGAGCGCGTCCGCCCAGAAATCGTGGCGCTCGACCAGCACGGCGGCGACGTCGCATACCCCCGTGGTGGAACCGGCGGGCCGCGACTCGGCGGTGGCGAGGACGAGTAGGTCGTCGACGATGCGGTCGAGCCGGTCGATCTCCACGACGGTCTTCCGATGCGATTCCAGCGAGCGGCCGGTCAATCCGAGGCCGAGGGTGTCGAGGCGAAAGCGGACCGCCGCCAACGGATTACGAAGTGCGTGCGCGGTGTCGGCGACCAGGCGGCGCTGGGCGGCGGTGGCGTTCTCGACGTCGTCCGCCATCGCGTCGAAGATCCGGGCCAGCTCGCGGACCTCCGGTGGGCCGGTGTGCCGTTGACCGGGCGGCCCACCCGGGGGCGTGTCGTGCGCTGACGGGCCGCTGTCGATGATCGAGGCGCGTAGTGAGCGCACCCGTGCCGACAACGCCGTGAGTGGGCGAACCGTCCACCGCGACAACGCAACCGCGATCATCGACCCGATCACGAGCATCGCGAGGGCCCCGGCGGCGATCACGGCCCACGTTCTGACGACATCGCGTTTCGCCGCCGTCGTCGACGCCTCGATGACGACCGCGCCGTCGACCTGGGTGCCCGTGCCGATCGGCATGGCCACGAGTACCGAGTCGGGCGACCAGGGCGTCAGCCCCGACGCGATCCGCGTGCGCTGATTGCGCAATGCCTCGGAGACGGCCTCGGCGACCTCCGGTGACCGGGCTGCGAGGCCGGCCGAGGCGCGCGTCGTGCCGGCTCGATCGACCACCACGACACCTTCGTCGTAGAGGTCTCGGTAGCGCTCGGCGGCCTGCTGGAGTTCCGTACCCCGCATCTCCGGGTCCCGATCCGCGAGGTCGGCGAAATAGACCGCCGATGCGGTCCGGCTCTCGGTGAACCGTTGCAGCCGTTCACGACTCGCCGTCGTCGCGAGGGGCACCGCCAGGCCCAGGACCACGATCGCCGAATAGACGACGAGCACGAGCAGCACGCGGCGCCACATCGTTCAGGAACCCCAGCGGTAGCCGTACCCGCGGATCGTCTCGATCACGCCGGGCCTGCCGAGCTTCGCCCGGAGCGCGGTCATGTGGACGTCGAGGCTGCGCGAGATGGCGACATAGGCGTCGCCCCAGATCGCGTCCATCAACTGTTCGCGGCTCACCGCCTCACCCCGGCGGGTGACGAGGTGCGCGAGGAGTTCGAACTCCTTGGGAGTGAGGGCGACGCCGCTACCCGCCACGGTCACCAGTCGCGCGTCGAGATCGACGACGATGTCGCCGGTGGCGATCTGTCGCGCCGCGGGGGCCGGTGCGTCGACGGTACGCCGACGGGCGGCCACTTCCAGGCGCGCCATCAGCTCGCCGAGGCGCGCCGGTTTCACCACATAGTCGTCGGCGCCCCCGCGGAGCGCCCGCACCACCGACCGCTCGTCCTGCCGCGCGGTGAGCACCACGACCGGCATCTCACTCACCGCCCGCAATCGGCGCAGCACGGTCAGCCCGTCCTCGTCAGGCAATCCCAGGTCCAGCAGTGCGAGGTCGAATTCCCGGTGACCGAGGAGGAGATCGGCGCCGCGACGCATGCGACGGGGCTCGTGGCCGACCTCGTTCAGGGCGTCCACGAGCGCGTCGCCGACCCCGTCGTCGTCTTCCACTACCGCGATACGCTTCGTGTCTCACGGTACGACAGGAACCGGAGGCGGCCTCTCAGAGCACGATCTGCCGGTTGACGTCCTTGTAGAGGAGGTACCGGAAGTTCGACGGTCCGCCGGCGTAGCAGGCCTGCGGGCAGAAGGCGCGCAGGGACATGTAGTCGCCCTCCTGGACCTCCACCCAGTCCTCGTTGAGCCGATAGACGGCCTTGCCCTCCAGGACGTACAGGCCGTGTTCCATCACGTGGGTCTCGGCGAAGGGGATAGACGCGCCGGGCTCGAAGGTCACGATGTTGACGTGCATGTCGTAGGCGAGGTCCTGGGGGTCGAGCATTCGCGTTGTGCGCCAGGCGCCGTCGGTGTCGGGCATCGGGGAGGGCTCGATGTCGCGCTCGTTGCCGAACTTCGGGGCCGGCTCGTGACCCGCGATGGGCTCGTAACGCTTACGAATCCAGTGGAAGGAGACGGGGACGTCGCCGCGGTTGTGTGCCGACCACGGTGTGCCCGCGGGCAGGTAGCCGAAGCCACCGTCGGACAGGACGTGCTCCTGGCCCGCGATGGTCACGGTCAGCGATCCGGCGGTGACGAAGACGAAACCCTCGACTTCTGACTGGGGTTCGGGCGCAGCCGATCCGCCGCCCGGGGCGACCTCGACGATGGTCTGGGCGAAGGTCTGCGCGCCGCCGGGTACCGGGCGGTTGAGTACCCAGGCGCGGGTGTCGGTCCACTCCGGGAAGACCGAGGTGACGATGTCGCGGAGCACGCCGCGCGGGATCACCGTGTACGCCTCGGTGACGACCGCGCGGTCGCTCAGCAGGTCGGTCTGCGGCGGGAGTCCACCGGCGGGGGTGTAGTACGGCGTCGCGTTCATCGGGTTGTCCTCTGTGAGTGGGGGAGTGCGAAGTCGCGCACCTTCTCGATGGGCAGATCGGTCGCGGTCTCGACCTCGTCGACGGTCAGAGCGCCGCACACCTCGCCGCGTCGGATGAAGCCGGCGAGTGCGCGGGCCGTCGCCGGTTCGTCGAGCACCGACGACTCGAGCTTGTGCGCGTAGTTGCGCAGACGCACTGCGGCGGAATCGAATCCGTCGCGATAGAAGGCGTATGTGGCCAGGAAGCGGGTGACGAGCTGCGCGGGGTGGAGGTCCCACCCCTGATAGAAGCCGCGTTCGAGGTGGCGCCGGACCAGTCGCGCGTGCAACGCCCAGCCGGCTTCGACGGCCTCGGCGTCTCCGACGGGGAGAATGTTCGTCGACCCGTCCGACAACCGCACACCGGTGCCGGCCGCGGCGAGTTGCATCACGGCCTTCGCGTGGTCGGCGACGGGATGTTCCATCGACTGATACGCCGCGGCGATGCCGAGGGACGCCGAATAGTCGTAGGTTCCGTAGTGCAGTGCGGTCACCCGGCCCTCGCCGGCCTGGATCATCGCCGCCACGGCCGCGGTGCCGTCGGCACCCATCACCGACTGCGGCGTCTCCACCTGGATCTCGAAACCGATACGGCCGTCGGCGAATCCGTGGACCCGCTCGAGTTCCCGGGCGACCGTGACCATCGCGAGCACCTGATCGGTCGAGGTGACCTTGGGCAGGGTGAGGGTCAACCCCGCCGGGAGTTCGCCGGTGTCCGCGAGACCGGAGACGAACAGGTCGAGGGTGCGCAGGCCGCGGGCGCGCACGTCGGTCTCGAAACACTTGAAGCGGATGCCGAGGAACGGCGGTGAGGCGTCGCCGGCCGCCCGGATCGCGGCGACGGCGGCGCTGACGTGCGCGTCCTCCTCGTCATCGGCGCGGACACCGTAACCGTCCTCGAAGTCGATGCGCAGATCCTCGATGGGCTCGGTGCGTAGCTTGTTCTCGACGAGATCTGCGAGGGCGGTGGCCGCCGAGTCGGTCCGGGCGACGGTCGAGCGGGCGATCGCGGCGAGACCGCCGTGGTCGGCAGCCGCCTCGAGAGCCGCGCGTCCCCACGCCTGGGGGAGATCCGCGGAGTACCGGTCGGCGGGGACATAGACCGTGTGGACCGGCTGCCGGCTCCCGTCGTCACCCGGATACCGATCGGACAGGACCGCGTCCGACGTTGCGAGGGCGGCCTCGATCTCGGCGAGGAAGGCCGCGCCGAGGCGACCGGGTTGCACGCTCACGGGCGCCCCTTCATGTCGAATCAATGGAAATCAAATTCCGCAGAGCGGAGTTTACTCCAGAACTGCCGGATGCGGCCACCCATGTGAGCTGACGGACCGGATTGTGGTTTCACATCATGGAACGTAGCGTGATGTCGGACTGTGGAGGTGGTGATGGCGGGGAACTCCGGCGGTGTGCAATCCGTCGAGCGCGCATTCGAACTGCTCGAGCTCATCGGCCGCGCCGGCGGCGAGTGCTCACTGAGCCATCTGTCGGCGGAGTCCCCGCTGCCGCCCCCGACCATCCACCGGCTGCTGCGGACACTCGTGGGAATCGGCTATGTCCGGCAGCTCCCGAACCGGTCGTACGCCCTGGGGCCCCGGCTCATCCGACTCGGCGAGGTGGCCAACCGGCAGCTCGGCGCGGTCGCCGCACCCGTCCTCGCCTCCCTGGTCGGCGAACTCAGCGAGACCGCCAGTCTCGCCGTCCTCGACGGCGACATGGTCATCTACGTGGCCCAGGTTCCGTCCCCGCACAGCATGCGCACCAACAACGAGGTCGGCCGTCGGGTCACGATGCACAACACCGCGGTCGGCAAGGCCGTGCTCGCCGAACTCGACGATGCACGCATCCTCAAACACGTCACGCAGGCCGGGCTCACCCCCGCCACCCAGTGGAGCGTCACGTCGCTGTCGGGTGTGTTCGCGGCCGTCGAGCAGGTACGGGCGAGCGGGGTCGCCACCGACGAACAGGAACACGAGGTCGGCGTCTGCGGGATGGCGGTCGCCGTCCCCGGTGCGCCCACGCCCATGGCGGTCGGGATCTCCGGGCCGGTCGCCCGATTCGACGACGGGCTCCGGGCCCGCGCGGTCGGGGCGCTCCGCACGGCCGCGGAGACCGTGTCCGAGGCGCTGATCGGATCGCGCGAGTCCTAGGGGCGAGGCGGCTAGATGGTCAGTTTCGTGGGCGTCGTGCGGTTGGCGCCGTCGCCGCTGGAACCATCGCCGACCTGACCGTCGTTGTTGAATCCCCAGCAGTACACCGACGCGGCCGCCATCGCGCACGACGTCCCGTTGCCGGTCGAGATCGAGGTGACGTCGGTCAGCGTCGAGACCTCGCGGGGGATCTTCACCGACCCGCCGGACGAGCCGAGCTGGCTGCGGTCGTCGTCTCCCCAGCAGAAGGCCCGGTCGTCGGAGACCGCGCAGGTGGTGCCCCAGTCGGTGGAGATGGCGGAGACGCCGCTCAGATTGCCGACCTGAACGGGGGCCTGGCGGGTCTCGGTGGTGCCGTCGCCGATCTGGCCGTAGGCGTTCGAACCCCAGCACCACGCGTCGCCACCGGCGACCGCACAGGTCGTCTGGAAGTACGTGCTGGTGTTCGTGTTCGGATCGTCGTCGTCGGATGCCTCGTGATAGCCGCCGACGGTGATGTCGGTGACATCGGTCAGCGAGCCGACCTTCACCGGTGCCGAGCGCGCCGTCGTGCTGCCGTCGCCGATCTGCCCGTTGTCATTGGCGCCCCAGCAGAACGCCGAGCCGTCCGACACCGCGCAGGTGGTGCCGTAGGCGGTGGTGATGTCGGTGACCACGCCGAGCCCGGGGATCTTCGTCGGTGCCGAGACCGGGTCGGTGCCACCGCCGGTGCCGAGCTGGCCGTATTCGTTGTTGCCCCAGCAGTAGGCGTCGGTGCCGGCGACCGCGCAGGTGGTGCCCCAGCCGGTGGAGATCGCCTTGACGTCGGAGATGGCGCCGACCTTGGTCGCGGAGTCCACCGTCGAACCGCTGGAACCGTTGCCGACTTCGCCGTAATGGTTGTTGCCCCAACAGAATGCGTCGCCGGCGGCGATGGCGCAGGCCGTCGAGACGTAGGCGTTCTCGCCGGTGAGGTAGCCGCCGGTGGTGACCGCGGTCGCGTTGGCGACCCCGGTCACCGCCACCGGTCGGGTGTGCGGCGTCGTGGAACCGTCGCCGAGCTGACCGGAGTCGTTGTCGCCCCAGCAGTGCACGCTGCCGTTGACCACGGCGCAGCTGCTGCCGAAGTTCGTGCTCACCACCGGCTGCGCGACGGTCGCCTTCTCCGGGTCGGCGACGGTGCTGCCCAGGACGGCGAGTCCCACGACGGCGGCGACCACCAGCAGCAGCACGGCGCCGAGGACGCCGGCGACGATGAGGCCGGTCCGCTTCTTCTTTTTCGGCGGGACCGGCGGCAGACCCGGGTAGCCGACCTGGGGATGCCCGGGCTGCGCGTGCGGGCCCGAGAGGTGAGGGGCCGAGGAGTACATCGGCTGGGGACCCGACGGCTTGTTCATCAGCGGCTGCGGGCCCGACGGCCCGGTCATGGTCGGCTGCGGCGGCGGGGTGTACTGGCCATGGGGTGGGCCGAACTGCTGCTGGGGTCCCGAGGGGTGACCCGTGGACGGGCCGCCGGTGCCACCGCCGACGAGGGTGGGCGGCGGAACCGAACCCGCGATCATCGTGTTTCCCTGTGCGGCAGGGGATTCGAGCGCCGACTTCAAGGCGGCCGCGAAACTGCGGCAGTCGGGATAGCGGGATGCGGGATTCTTCGACAGGGCGCGCTGGAACACCGGGTCGAGGTGCGCGAGGTCGCCGCGCAGCTGGCCGATGTGGGGGACCGGGCGCTGGATGTGGCCCAGCATCACCGACGGTTCGGACTGTCCGACGAAGGGCGGCTGCCCCGCGAGCATCGCGTAGGCCGTGCAGGCCAGCGAGTACTGGTCCGACCGGGCCGTGGCGTCGGCGCCCTCGAGTGTCTCCGGGGCCGAGAAGGCGACCGTCCCGATGAACGAATGGGTGCCGGTCAGGTTGGCCGAACCGGCGAGCTTGGCGATGCCGAAGTCGAGCACGAGGGCGCGTTCGACGGCGTTCGTCGCCGGGTCGCGCGTGACGAGGATGTTGGCGGGCTTGATGTCCCGGTGCACCACGTGGTGGCGGTGCGCGTAGTCGAGGGCGTCGGCCACCTGTCCGACGACCGTCGACACCTCCGCCGGCGTCAGACGTTCCTCGGTGAGATCCTTGCCCTCGACGTAACTCATCGAGAACCAGGGCGAACCGTCCTCGATGCCGTACTGGTGGATGGTGATGATGCTGCGATGGTCGAGCTTCGCGGTGGTGCGGGCCTCGTTGGTGAAGCGCTGGTTGAACCCGGGCTGGGCACTGACCGCCGTGGAGATGACCTTCAGGGCCTCTCGCCGCTCGAGTTGCAGGTTCTCGACGAGGTACACCTCGCCCATACCGCCCGCGCCGAGCTGGGAGACCACGCGATAACCGGCGATGTGGGTGCCGGGACTCAACGGCACGGCGTCACCTCTTTCTGGCTTGGCGGGAGAGCGGCTGCCAAATGGCTGCTCTCGCAGACGTATGCAGGGACGATACCGAACCGGGAAAGGTCCGGGGCACCCTTCAACCGGATGACGGAGCCGACGCTAGAACGTGACCTGAGTGGGGGTCAGACGGTCGTCGGTGCCCCCGACGCCGAGCTGTCCGGTGGCGTTGAAACCCCAGCACCACAGGTATGACGACGCGAGCGCGCACGTGGTTCGTTCGCCGGTGGACACCGCGCCGACATCGGACAATCCGTTCACCCGGGTGGGCGCCGGCCGGTCGGTCAGGGTGCCGTCGCCGACCGAGCCCCAGGCATTGGCGCCCCAGCAGTACGCGATCCCGGCCGCGAGTGCGCAGGTGGTGTTCGACGTGCCGGTGCTGATGGCCTCGACTCCGTCCAGGCCGGACACCGGCGTCGCCGTGCGTCGGCCGTAGGTGGTGCCGTCGCCGAGTTGGCCGAACGCGTTGTCGCCCCAGCAATATGCACTCGCCCCGGCGATCGCGCAGGCGGTCGCGGCGCCCGCGGAGACCGACGTCGCGCCGTCCAGGTCGGCGACCCGGGTCGGGCGGGCCCGGTTGGTGGTCGTGCCGTCGCCGACCTGTCCGTTGTCGTTGAGGCCCCAGCAGTAGGCGTCGCCGGCTGCGACGGCACACGTGAAGTTCACACCGACGCTGATGGCGGTCACGTCGTCGAGCCCGGCGACCCGGACCGGCCGGTACTGATTCGCGGTCGAACCGTCACCGAGCTGGTCGAAGTCGTTGGTGCCCCAGCAGTACGCCGAGCCCGCCGAGATCGCGCACGTGGCCCAGTTGGCGGTCGAGACGGCGGTGACATCGGCGAGACCGGCGACCCGGGTCGGCGTCAGCCGCGCGTCGGTCGTGCCGTCGCCGATCTGCCCGTAGTCGTTGTTTCCCCAGCAGTACGCGAGTCGCTCGGCGATCGCACAGCTGTTGGGTCCGCCGGTGCTGATCGCGGTGACGCCGCTGAGATCGGCGACCGGCGTGGGCGTCTGGCGGGTGTCGGTCGTGCCGTCGCCGAGTTGGCCGGCCGCGTTGTCGCCCCAGCAATAGGCGGTTCCGTGCCGGATCGAACACGTGGCCCCGAGTCCGGCGCTGAGCTGGGCGCCGGCATCGGCCGCCGCGATCGGCGACGACGGGGCGTCGGACGCGTCCCCGCCATCGCCGCCGCCGAGGGTGAGGACCCCGATCGCGACGACGACGGCCAGCACCGCGACCACGGCGACCGCGGCGAGGGCGAGCGGCCACCGTCGCCGGTGGGAGGGCGTCGGGGGCGCGGGGGATGGGGCGACCCACGGTGGGGTCGGTTTCGCCGGTGGAGGCGGGGTGATGACCTGGGTCGTAGCCACGGGCGCGGGTGGCCGGTTGTCGGAGTGGGTTCGCCCCAGCGCCGCGCGCAGATCCGCGGCGAACGCACCGCAGGTGGGGTAGCGGTCGAGGGGGCCGCGCGCGAGCGCACGGTCGAAGACGGGATCGAGGGCGGCGAGCTCGGGGCGGTAGGTGCTGATCGGCGCCGGGCGTGTCGTGAGCTTGGCGACGATGTGACGGGTCTGCGTGTCGGCATCGAACGGGGTTGCGCCGGAGAGCAATTCGTAGGCGGTACAGGCCAGCGCGTACTGATCCGATGCGGGGCCCGCGGGTTTGCCGTCGAGGATCTCCGGCGCGGCGTAGACGAGGGTGCCCACGAACGACGACGGCGCCGTCAGGGTGCTCGCGGTGGTGAGCTTCGCGATCCCGAAGTCGAGCACGACGACGCGGTCGAGGGCGTCGTTAATCGCGCGGCGAGTGACCATGATGTTGCCCGGTTTGATGTCGCGGTGGATCACGCCGTGCTCGTGTGCGTAGTCGAGGGCGTCGGCGACCCGGGAGGCGACGGCCACCACCTCGTCCGGGCGGAGCGAGGCGCGTCGGAGGTCACGGCCGTCGAGGTAGGCCATCGTGAACCAGGGGTCGCCGTCGGCGACGCCGTAGTGGTAGATCGTGACGATCGACGGATGGTCGAGGGCGGCCGCGGTCTGTGCCTCGCGACTGAACCGGCGCGCGAACTCCTCGTCGACGGTCTCGGCGATCGAGATCACCTTGAGGGCCTCGCGCCGACGAAGTTGCGGATTCTCGACCAGGTAGACGGTGCCCATTCCGCCGCTCCCCAGCCGCGTGATCACCCGGTAGCCGGCGACCTGGACCGGTTGGGCGACCATGGGCGCCTCCTGGGGCGTGACCTGTGTTGCGACGACCATAGCCCCGGCACGGGACTTCCGCCCCGGACACGGGTCTTGTTCATTCGAACGGCATGGCACAATGCACGACGTGGCAAACAAATCTGGCGCTGAAACACCCTCCTCCGGCGAAGCGGGGGCCGGCACCGGCAAGGTCGTCGAATCTGCCAAGGGCAAGAAGCACTACGTCGACAACGGCTGGCCGCAGGACGAGAACGGCGATGCCGCCGAGCACGCGGTCTCCGAACTCGCGACCCACATCTCGGGTGCGTTGTCGCCGTTCGGCGACACCGAGTTCCCGCTTCCGGTCGACGACCTGCCGTTCGTGCAGTCGAAGACCATCGTCAACCGCTGACGTCGATGCCGCCCACCGGGACTGACGAAGGTGGGTCGGACGCCCGGGACACCGGGCCGGCCGGCGGCTCCCGGTTGAGTCATCTGGACGAGTCCGGAACGGCCCGCATGGTCGACGTCGGCGCCAAGCCGACGACGAAGCGTCGCGCCGTCGCCGCCGGCACGTTCCACACCACCGCCGAGGTGATCGGTCTCCTCAGCGAGTCGCGGCTGCCCAAAGGAGATGTGCTGGCCACGGCGCGCATCGCCGGGATCATGGCGGCCAAACGCACCGACGAGCTGATCCCGCTGTGCCATCAGCTGGCGTTGTCGTCGGTGGAGGTCGACTTCGCGATCGGCGCCGACACGATCGAGGTCACCGCGACCGTGGCGACCTCCGGCCAGACGGGTGTGGAGATGGAGGCGTTGACAGCGGTCGCAGTCGCCGGGCTGACACTCCACGACATGGTCAAGGCCGTCGACCGACGGGCGCAGATGGACGGCATCCGCCTGCTCGCCAAGACCGGCGGCAAATCCGGCGACTGGTACCGCGAACCGTCTGACCCGGCTCATGACTGACCAGAGAACTCCTCGCGTGGCGCGCGTCGTCGTCGCGTCGAACCGCGCCAGCAGCGGTGTCTACGAAGACCGGTCCGGACCGATCATCGAGGCCTGGCTGGTCGAGCAGGGCTTCACCGTCGACGAGTGCGACGTCGTCGCCGACGGCCCGCCGGTCGGCGAGGCCCTCCGCGCCGCGATCTACGCCGAGGTCGACCTCGTCATCACCACGGGCGGAACGGGTTTGACGCCCACGGACCGGACTCCGGAGCAGACCCGCCCGCTCCTCGACGTCGAGATCCCGGGTCTGGCCGACGCCATCCGGTCGGCCGGGCTGCCGACGGTGCCCACCGCGGTCCTCTCACGCGGACTCGCCGGAATCGCCGGGACGACCCTCGTCGTGAACCTGCCCGGTTCGACCGGCGGGGTCCGCGACGGGCTCGGCGTCCTCGCCGGCGTCGTCCACCACGCGCTCGATCAGATCCGCGGAGGCGACCACCGATGACCCGAGAGGCCGGCTCGCACGTGGTGCACACCGCGGTCGTCGACGAGCCGATCACGCTGGCCGACCACGAGGCGATGGTCATCGACGCCGCCGAAGGTAAAGCCGGTGCGGTGGTCGGGTTCGTGGGCGCGGTCCGCGACCACGACGGCGGCCGCACCGTGACCGCGCTGCATTACTCGGGGCATCCCACGGCGACGAAGGTCCTGGCCGAGGTCGTCGCGGAGGTCTCCGCGGTCCACGGGGTGCGCGCGGTCGCGGTGTCCCACCGGGTCGGCGACCTCGTCATCGGCGACATCGCGTTCGTGGTCGCGGTGGCGGCCGACCATCGTCGGGCGGCGTTCGAGACCTGCTCGCGCCTCGTCGACGAGGTCAAGGCCCGCCTGCCAGTCTGGAAACACCAGTTCTTCGACGACGGCACCGACGAATGGGTCAACTCGGCCTGACCCCGCCCCCCGCTGGTTGAGCTGACCCCCGCTGGTTGAGCTGACCCCCCGCTGGTTGAGCTGACCCCCGCTGGTTGAGCTTGTCGAAACCAATGGAAAAGGGCCCCGCACGGATGGTCCATCGTGCGGGGCCCTTCGTCTGGGTCCCAGATCAGGCGTCGAGCGGCGATCAGGGGTTGGGCAGCAGGTGCTTGTTGTCGTTGAACAGCTTGATCTGGTCCTGGTTCAGCGTGACGCCGCTGTCCTTGGCCGCCTGCCAGAGGTTCTTGATCTCGGGGCTGACGCCGGCCTCGGTGAGGGCGTCGGTGACCTGGTTGGCGACGTCCTCGGTGGTCTTCGCCAGGTCGACGCTGCCGTTGCCGCCGGGGAGCACCGGGGCGATCTCACGCGGGGTGTCGGTCGGCGCGCTGCGCGGGGTCGAGCCCGACAGGCCGGTGCCACAGGTGGGCCAGGCACCCTTGCCCTGCGAACCGAGCACACGCTCGGCGACGACGATCTGCTCCTCGCGCGAGGCCTGATCGGCGGTTGGGGCGAACTCGCCGCCGCCGTGGCCGGTCCAGGTGCTCGGGGAGAACTGCAGGCCGCCGTGGTAGCCGTTGCCGGTCGCGATGGCCCAGTTGCCACCGGATTCGCACTGCGCGACCTGGTTCCACTCGGCGTCGGTGGCCGCATTGGCGGTACCGGTGCCCAGGAGGGCTGCTCCGCCGCCGAGGACCGCGCCGGTGAGGGCGACCTTGGTGATGGTCTTGGCGGCCGTGCTGGTCGTCTGCTTGCGATGACGTCCGGACATGTCTGTGTTTCCTCTCTCCACGCGCCTACGAAGTCAGCTGTCGGGTTCGAGCGAGAGGTGCTCGGTCCCGGGTCGTCGTGGTGGTCGCCGCGACTTCCGGGACTTAACCCCGAGGACACCTGGTGTGGTGCCCGGTCTCAGGGGATGAGGTTGGGTCCCCCGTCCTCGTTCCTAGATTGCTTGTCGTTCCCACCGGCGGAACGAGGCTCGGCGCGGCCGGTGGGACGTTATGTCTTGGTTGCTGTGTCGTGACCTCCGAGGAGGACGCTTCGAACAGTACGTCGTTCGTTGGACTGAATCACCTGCTTGGACGCAAGCGATTTTCGGCCCGGATCCGGGTCTTCCGACCCACTTCGGCCGTCATCCCAGTTCAACGGGTTAGTGGCCGTCCCGTGCCCATCCTGTTACCGCGCCGTGATGTGACTAAGGTCACAGGCCGGGTGTGGCGTCAGCCACCGGCAAACGGGGGGAGGACGTCGAGTGTCGTGCACGTGCCGAGCGCACGCGTCCGATCGGAGAACGCGATCTCGTCGCGCAGATACGAGCAGCGTTCGAGAACCGTGGCGAGGGAGGGGTTTCCGGCGGCGAGGATGCCCTCGAGGGCGCCGAGCGGGGTCGACGGGTCGACGTCGATCACCTTCTCCTCGGCACCGGCCGCGGCGCGCGCGGCCGCGAAGAAACGAACTGTGAGCTGCATCGGACGCGAGCCTAGCCGCCGATCGCCGACATCGGCCGATCCGGTTGGGTGAAGCCCGCCGCGTTCACTTCGTGGCCCGCCGCTTTCGCCCACATGTTCGCGCGCCACAGGCGCGCGAGGGCGGCGTCGATCTCGTCGTCGGGGAGGGTGCGCAACGCGTGCCGCACGTCGGTTTCCGACGTCGCGAACAGGCAGTTGCGCAGTGATCCGTCCGCGGTGAGCCGGGTGCGGTCGCAGTCCCCGCAGAACGGCCGGGTGACCGACGCGATCACCCCGACGCGTGCCGGGCCGTGCGCGCCGCGGTGGCCGTCGACGAGCCACGTGGCGGCGGGCGCGCTCCCACGTGGCGCAGGGTCGGGCAGCAGGGTGAACCGCTTCCGCAGGGTCGCGAGGATCTCCTGTGCGGTCACCATCTGTGCTCGCTGCCACGCATGGTCGGCGTCGAGTGGCATCTGTTCGATGATGCGCAGCTCGTAACCGTGCTCGAGACAGTAGGCGAGCAGGTCGGGGACTCCGGGCAGGTCGCTGCGGTCGGGTACCACGGCGTTGACCTTGACCGGGTCGAGCCCGGCGCGGCGGGCCGCCGCCAGGCCGTCGAGCACATCGGACAGACGGTCCCGGCGCGTGATCTCGGCGAAGCGGGCCGGGTCGATGGTGTCCAGCGAGATGTTGATACGGCCGAGGCCGGCGTCGACCAGACCGCCGACCCGCCGGGTCAGTCCGAGTCCGTTCGTCGTCATCGCGATCTCGGGCGACTGCGGGAGGCCCGCGACGGCGGCGATGACGTCCTCGAGGTCGCGGCGCAGCAGTGGTTCGCCGCCGGTGAATCGGATGCGCTCGATTCCCAGGTGGCGCACTGCGACGGTGAGCACCCGGATCAGTTCGTCGGTGGACAGCACCTGGTCGGTGGGCATCCAGTCGAGACCCTCGGCCGGCATGCAGTACGAGCACCGCAGATTGCAGCGGTCGGTGACCGAGACCCGGAGATCCTTCGCGACCCGACCGAAGGTGTCGAGCAACGGCCCGTCGGTGGGCGCGTCGGAGGTCGCTGCTTCCCGCGGGGAGCGGGGCAGCGGCAGTCCGAGGCCGACCGTGCTCATGGTGCTGGGCGACTCACTTCCGGGTCGGGTCCGTGCGCGCCTCCAGGGCGCGGAAGGTGCTGGCGTGGAAGACCAGGGGCTCGATGTCGGGATCGGCGCGCAAGGTCTCGATCTCCAGCAACACGACGGTGTGGTCGCCGGCCTGGATCTCGTTGTGGATCGTGCACGACAGGTGGGCGGCCGCGTCGGGCACGAAGACCGCCCCGCGATCGGTGCTCAGCGGCGTGATGCCGTCGAACCGGTGCTCCGACGACCCGGCGAGCTGCTTGCAGAGTTCGATCTGGTCGCCGGCGAACACGCTGACCCCGATGGCCGGTGCGGTACGGATCCGCGGCCAGGTCGTCGAGGTGTTCTGGACGCAGACCGAGACGAGCGGCGGGTCGAGCGACACGGTGGTGAACGAGCTCGCGGCCATTCCGATCAGCGTGGTCGAATCCCCGTCACGCTGTTCGCAACACACCGCCACGACGCCCGACGGGAAACAGCTGTACGCGTCACGCAGCGCCCGCCCGTCGGAGACGGGGGAGAGATCGGGGGTGGTGTCGATGGTTGTGGTCACGGTCCTCACCTGGCTCGGCGTCCGGCACGGAGTGCGTACACCAGGCCCAGGACGAAGCCCAGCGGTGCGCACATGGTCAGCAGATAGACGGCGGTCGGCGCGGTGTCGCCGCCGGTCACCAACGGTGTCAGGAACAACGCCACGATCGCCAGAATTCCGATCATGAACACGACCCCGGCAGCCTGTAGCAACCGCGGGGAGGATGTCTTCTGCATACCCGCCACGGTAGTGCAACGCGCGCCGGTGCGACGCCGCGCGATCCGTGCCCGCCGGGTAATGGTGTGACCGCGCGGTGGGGCGTTGGCTAGGATGGTCCGAAGCAGGCGCCTTGCATCCGTCTGGGCTCGCACGGTCTTCCACCGTCCGGGCCGCGAGATGGGTGACGGCGTCTTTTGTCGTGACGGGTCGTTTTTCGACAGATCTAGAACAGATGAGGGTGAGCACAGTGCCGACCGGCAAGGTGAAGTGGTACGACGCGGACAAAGGCTTCGGCTTCCTCTCCCAGGAGAGCGGTGAGGACGTCTACGTCCGTTCGGCAGCGTTGCCCGACGGAGTCGAGGCGCTCAAGCCGGGCCAGCGCGTCGAGTTCGGCATGGCCGCCGGTCGTCGCGGCCCGCAGGCGTTGAGCGTGAAGGTGCTCGAACCGGCACCCAGCGTCTCCAAGAACGTGCGCGAAGCCGCCCGCAAGGACGTGAAGCGGCACACCCCCGACGAACTGCACGGGATGGTCGCCGACCTCATCACCCTGCTCGAGGGCAAGGTCCAGCCGGACCTGCGCAAGGGGCGTTACCCCGACCGTAAGACCGCACAGCGGATCTCCGAAGTCGTGCGTGCCGTCGCGCGGGAGCTCGACTCCTAGGGCCGACTACGCGGCGGGCGCGGTCTGAACCGCGAGCTCGCCGCGCGGCAGGACGTCGTCGGCGGGGGTTAGCCGCGCCGACGCCGAGATCACGGTGAACCCGACCAGCACCCGGTCCGGTTCCGACCGGAGCGTCAGGGTGAAGGTGTCGTCCGCACCCTGCTGCTGCTCGTCCTCGACGATCCCGCGCGGAGTCCGATAGACCGCCGCGAGGTTCCACGGACCCTGCGCGATCTCGCTCGAGACCGTCAGCATGATCGTCGAACCCACCGGCACCGGCACCGTCGCGGTCTCGTTCGGCGCGGTGATCTCGGGATCGCACGCGGTCAGCATCAAATCGCACCACCAGCGCGGGTCCACGGTGTGCAATTCGTCGCCGACCGCGACGTGCAGGTAGGGCTGATCGTCGTGCGCCGCGTTGCGGGTCAGCAGGAACACCGACGTCCCCACCACCGCGACGAACAGCACGACGACGATCGCGATGATCGACAGAGCCTTCTTCTCACCACTGCTGATCACTGACGACGTTGTCCTGTCTGGTTGGGCGGCGGGTGATCGCCGGGGCTGTACGGGCGCTCACCCCGGGTTTCGAACGGGGCGGTCGACGGGGTCCGGGTGGGCATGCGGGCGGTCGAGGGCCGCGCGGCGTGCGGTCGGGTGTCGGCGTCCGCCGGACCGGTCCGGGTGGCCGATCGGGCTTCTGCCGCGCGGAAGGCGACGGTGGGCGCGGCGTGGTCGGGGCGTCGACCGCCCAGACCGGGGACCAGTGACTTGCCGCGGGTGGTCATCACCGTCTGCAGCAGCCCGAGGCCGAGCAGTACCGAGACGACCGTGAACCCGATCCACAGGGTCGGCGGCAGCAGCACCCCGAGCGAGGCGCCGAAGACCCACGACAGCTGCAGCACCGTCTCCGACCGGCCGAACGCCGAGGCGCGGGACTCGTCGGGCAGGTCGTCCTGGATGGACGAGTCGAGGCATACCTTCCCGATCGCGCTGGTGCCGGAGGCGACCAGGGCTGCCACGGCAGCCGCGGCGATGTTGCCGAAGATGGCGGCCAGGACCGCGACGACGAAGCAGGCGGCGGTCGCGCCGACGACGATGTCCGGCGGGTTCTTCAGCTCGAGGCGGGTGCCGACGCCGTTGCCGATCATGTTGCCGACGCCGGCGGCGGCGCCGACCGCGCCGAGGAGAAGCAGCTGGGTCCAGTCCGAGGCGTCGCCCTGCTGGGCCTTGGCGTAGAACGCCACGAACAGCGTCAGGAAGCCGGTCAGGATGCGGATCGTGCCGTTGCCCCACAACCCGGCGACGACCTTGCGTCCGAGTGGCTGGCGCATCTTCGCCGCGAGCATCTTCGCGCCGTCGCGAGCGCTCGTCGGCTGCTCGGAGTCGCCGGGAGCCGACCGCGCGGGCTCGCCGTGGTACGTGAGGGTCGTCGGGATCTCGCCCTCGGTGGACTCGACCCACGCCGGGATGCGCATGCACAGATAGGCGCCCGCGGCCGCGACGACGGCCAGCCACACCATGGCACCCGGCAGATGCAGCGGGAGCAGCTGGCCGAGGAGGAACTCGATGGCCGCGGCGACCGCGCCGCCCACGACCGTGCCCCCGATGAGGCCGAAAGTGGTCAGCCGTGAATTGACCCGGGGAAGGTCGATGGTCGGCGGCACCACACGCGGCGTGACGGCCGACTTGAGGACGCCGAACGATTTGGACAGCACCAGCAGACCGAGGGCACACGGATAGAGCACCCATGGGTCGTATTCGAGCTGCTGGGTGATGTCGTTCCACTGGACGTTGGCCATGATGAGCAGGGCCAGGACGACGCGCAGGCCGAAGGTCGTGGCCATGGCGATGCGGCGGCCGCGCTGCAGTCGGTCGAGGAGCGGGCCGATGAGCGGAGCGATCAGGGCGAACGGCGCGATCGTCAGTGCCAGGTACAAGGCCACATTGGTCTTCGACTCACCGGTCGCGGCGGCGAAGAACAGCGTGTTCGCCAGCGCGACGGCCATCGCGGCGTCGGCGGCGAAGTTGGCGATCACCGGCAGCGTCAGCGCGGTCAGGCCCGACTGGTCGGCGCCGTCGGCGGTGGCCGCCCGGTGGATCTTGCCGATCCCCCTGCCGGTCAGCTCGCGACTCCGCATCGCCGCGACCCGCATCACCGTCAGCTTCTTGGGTGTACGGCTTCCACCGTTCTGGGGCCCGTGGTCGGTCGGCATCGCCCGGGTCGCCTCGTCGGCCGGCGGACGGGCGCGGTCGTCGAGCGGCGGGAGATGCGGATTGTGGGTCGGCGGGGGGAGGTAGGCGTTGCGGCCGGGACCCGGCCCGGACGGCGGCTCTCCCCATCCCGGCGCCGGTCGCCGGGTCCGCATCTGCCGCGTCTCGTCGGCCGGATAGTTCGTCGAACCGGGGTGCTGCGCGGCGCGTCGTGCGCGACCGTCGGGTTGCGGTTGCCGAGGGTGCTGGTCGGCGGGACCCCTGGGGGCCCCGCGCCCCTCGTCGTGTCGGGAACTCCGTGGGATCACGCAGACGATTGTTCCTCATCTCCGACCGTGGTCGCTTGAAGCGGGTCGGTTGTGTGGCACACGTCGGCGGTATTGCACACTGGAGCGGTGACTCAGGTTGGTGACGGCGAACGGCACGGTGACACCGAACGGCTGCTGGCAGCCGTCGACATCGCGCGTTCCGCGCTGCTCGATGAAGGTCAGCGGCCCGGAGCGCACCGGCGCAGTGTCGCCGAGGGCGACTGGGCCGCCGCGCACTACTTCGATGCCGAGCTCACGGGCTACCGGGGCTGGCAGTGGTGCGTCGTGCTGGCGGGTTCGCCAGGCAGCGACGAGATCACGCTCAGCGAGGTCGTGCTGCTTCCCGGTGACGGCTCGCTGCTCGCGCCGCCGTGGGTGCCGTGGTCGGAGCGGGTCGCGTCGGGCGATCTCGCACCGGGCGATCTGCTCGCCGCCGAACCCGACGACCCGCGTCTCGTGCCGAACCAGATCGACACCGGTGACGAGTTCCGATTCGAGTCCGAGTCCGTGGAACCCGACGACATCGGTCAGGTCGCGGGCGAGCTGGGGCTCGGCCGCAAGAGACTCCTGAGCCCGGAGGGACGCGCCGAGGCCGCGCAGCGCTGGTACGACGGCGACTTCGGTCCTGGCTCGGAGATGGCGCAGGCCGCGCCGTACTCGTGCTGTACCTGTGGTTTCTACGTCCCGCTCGCGGGTGCGCTGCGCGCCGGCTTCGGCGCCTGCACCAACGAACTGGCGGCCGACGGGCGCGTGGTGTCGGCCGAATACGGATGCGGTGCGCACTCGGACGTGCAGGGCCCCAAGGGGAACGGATCGCCCGCGTACGACGCCTACGACGACGGCGCGATCGAGGTCGTCGAGATCTCCCGGGACGCGGAACCGGCCCGGACCTGATCCGGCGCGAACCGACCGTGACCGACGATCCGTTCGGCACCGCGACATTGCGGTCGTCGACCCTGGATGCGTGGGCGGCGTCGCCGACCCGGTTGGCCGAGGACGCGGCCGCCGAAGCGGATCTGGTGACCGTCGGCTACCGGGATCGACTGCTGACCGAACTGGCCGCGAACGCCGCCGACGCGGCCGCGGCGGCCGGTGTCGCGGGGCGGCTGGCGGTCTGGGTGGACGGCACCGAGTTGCATGTCGCCAACACCGGCGCCCCGCTGACCGATGCGGGGGTGCGTTCACTCGCCGCGTTGCGGGTGTCGGCGAAGACCGCGGACGACTCGGGCGCCCGGCAGATCGGGCGGTTCGGGGTCGGCTTCACCGCCACCGCGACGGTCGCCGATCGCATCGAGATCCGTTCGCGCAGTGGGTCGGTGGTCTTCGACCGGGCGGACTCGATGGACGTCGCGCGAGCTGCCGGGATCTCCGTCGACGGGCCCGCGGACGTGCCGGTGCTGCGGCTGGTGTGGCCGACGGATCAGACGCCGAGCGATGGCTTCGACACCGAGGTGGTCCTGCACCTCCGCGAGGAACCCGGCCCGCTCCTCGACGCCATGCTCGGCCAGGCACCGGATCTGGTCGTCGAACTGACTGCGCTGCAACGGATCAGCGTCGGTGATGTCGAGGTGTGGGCCGAACGGTCGGCGGGGCCGGACGTCGACGACGATGCCGCGCGCTCGGTCGTGACGACGGTGTCCGTCGTCGGTGCGCCGGACGCGACCGGCCTGCCGTCGACGCGCCGATGGCTCGAGGTCGCCCGGGGCGGCACCCGCTGGCTCGTCGACGCCGACGGTGAGCCCGCGGCGGCCGGCGAGGTCCTGCGCGCCCCCACGCCCACCGACATCGAACTCAGCCTGCCGTGCCGGTGCATCACCGACCTGGCACTCACGCCAGATCGACGGCACCTCCATCCACGTGCCGAGATCGGCGATGCGGCAGCGGGTTACGTCGATCTCGTCCGGCTCGTCGAACCGGTGCGCAGGGTCGAACTGGTACCCGAACTGCATCTCGCGCGTAATCCCGACGACGCGCGCCTGATCGAGGCCGTTCGTCGCGAACTGCGGGATGTCGCGTGGCTTCCGGCGGCGGCCGGTGCCGACCTGGTGCCACCGCGCGGGGTGATGCTCGTGGGGCTGACCGATCGGCTCGCGGAGATCCTCGGCGACCTGTTCGGTGATCTGATCCACCCGGATCTGTCGCTGACACAACATCTCCCGACGCTGGGCCGGCTGGGTGTGTCGGAGCTCGGGCTCGCGGGGCTCGCCGAACGTCTCGTCGGCGTCGAACGTGAACCGTCGTGGTGGCACGACCTGTACGCCGCCCTTGCGCCCCTGGTGTCGACCGGCCGCGAGGTGGAAGAACTCGGCGCCCTGCCGATCCCGAGATCGGACGGACGGATGGCGATCGGGGTACGTGGACTCTTTGTCAGTGACCGGATCTCGACCCCCATGCGGTGGATCCCCACCGTGCATCCCGAGGCGCGCCACGAACTGCTGACCCGACTCGGCGTCGCGGATCTGACGGTCGCGCAGGCAGTCTCGGACCCGCTGTTGCGCAGCCTCGTCGAAGATGTCGACTTCGATTCGGCCGGCCCCGACGATGACCGGCTCGCCGTCGAGGTGTGTGCGGTGTTGCGAGCCGATCCGGAAGCACCGGTTCCCTCGTGGCTCTCGGCGCTCGCCCTCCCCGACGCCGACGGCGAGTTGCGGCCGGCCGACGAACTCCTGCTGCCGGGCAGCCCGCTGCTCGAGGTCTTGGTCGACGATCACCCGTTCGGTGTGGTCGACGCCGAGGTGGTCGCCGAGTGCGGCGTCGAGGAACTGCGGCGGATCGGCGTCGGCTGGGGTTTCGTGACCGTCGACGACGACCTGCCCGTCGCGCCCGAGCATGACCTGCCCGACGAGGAGGACTGGTGGGCCACCCTCCCGGACGCGCCCGAGAAGCTCAGTGCAGTACGGGATCTCGACTTGATCGAGGACCGGCGCTGGCCGGAGGCGTTGACCATGATGGCCACCGACGAACGGATCCGGCCGCTGCTCGCCGACCGGACGGGTTACACCGCGTGGTGGTTACGACGCCATGCGGAGATCGACGGTCTGCTGCTGGGGGAGTACCGGTCGCCGTCGGATGAGGTTCTCGAGAACATCATCGATCCCCTCGACCACCCGTATGCCGACGAGCTCGCCGGCACCCTCGCCCGGCTGGAACCCGACTCCGCCGACGACGCGACGCTGCTGCTGACCCGGCTGGGCGATCGGGAGCGTGAGATCAGTGCGGGCGCAACGGTGTCCGTGCATGCCGCCGTCGTCGCGGCGTGCCGGAGCGGCGTCGTCGATGCGCACGACGTCGAGGTGCCCGAGCGGGTGCGCACCCTCGCCGGCACAACCGCCGACCGCGCGGTGGTCGTCGACCGGCCGTGGTTCCTGCAGACGCTGGCCGACGACGAGGCGGTACTCGCCGGACCCACCGTGGTCTCGGCCGACGCCGACCTGCTGGGCACGCTGCTCGACCTGCCGCTCGCGAGCGAGGAGTATTCGGCGACGGTGTCCGCGCCGGGGGAGGCAGTCGGCTGGGCGCACCCCGCGGTGGTGCGCTTCGGGGCGTCGCGGGGGATCGAGATCCCGCACGGCGATGTCCGGCTACACGACGAACTGTGGATCGCGTTGCGCAGCAACGACGGCGGAGACGGCCCCGATGTCGCACGGGAAGTGCGGGTCGAATGGTGGGTCGACGACGCGGGTGTCACCCACCTCGAGCGTCCGGGCCGGCGTCGATCCCCGCGGTGAGGATCGACGCGAGCTGGCGGTAGGCGGCCGCGTCGTCGAGTCCGGTCGCGGCCCACACCTCGCGACGCTGGATCCGGGTCATCATGGATGAGGCGAGGTCGGCGGCGAACGCGGCGTCGACGTTGCGGAACTCGCCGGCCGACACCCCGTCGGCGATGAGCGCCTGGACCCGGGACGATGCCGCCGCGGTGTTGCGCTCGTACAGTGCGCGTGCCGGTTCGAACGCGTCGAGATCGCGCATGAACGCCTCCGAGGCCGGTGCGAGTGCCTCACCCACCGCCACCAGGTAGACGATGACCCGTTCGCGCGGACTCGACGACGCCGCGACCCGTGACTCGACCTGTTCGGTCGCGCTGCGGAAGAAATGCGTCACGGTGGCGGTGACCAGTTGTTCCTTGCTGGCGGCGAGGGTGTACAGCGTCGACTTCGAGCAACGGAGTTCGGCCGCGATGGAACCGATCGACAGGTGCGCGAACCCCTCGCGCAGGATCAGCTCGAGAAGGGCGTCGAACAGCGCGGCCCGTCGGCGGGTGGCGAAACCCTGGGTGGCCATGCGTGCTCCCTTCCGCTGTACGAACGCTGCCCGAAATAGTACTGTGCAGAAGACCTGAGTACTAGTTTCGTAACCCTGGAGGTCTGGAATGCCGGTCGATCGCCTGCTCCCCAACGACGAGGCGCGCGACCTGATCGCGCTGGTCCGCGACATCGCCGACAAGCGCATGGCGCCGATCGTCGATCAGCACGAGAAGGACCGTCGGTACCCGGACGGGTTGTTCGCCGAACTGGGTGAGGCGGGGTTGCTCGGGCTGCCCTACCCGACGGAGTGGGACGGCGGGGGCCAGCCGTACGAGGTCTACCTGCAGGTGCTCGAGGAGCTCGGCGCGCGCTGGGCTGCGGTCGCCGTGGCGGTCAGCGTGCACGGGCTGGCCTGCCATCCGCTGTTCAACTTCGGCACCGACGAACAGAAGCAGCAGTGGCTGCCGGACCTGTTGAACGGCAAGCTGATCGGTGCCTACAGCCTGAGCGAACCCCAGGCCGGCTCCGACGCCGCGGCGCTCGCGTGCCGCGCCGCACCGACCGACGGCGGTTACTCGATGACGGGCTCGAAGGCGTGGATCACGCACGGCGGCATCGCCGATGTGTACAACGTCTTCGCCCGCACCGGTGAGGGTTCCAAGGGGGTGTCCTGCTTCTTCGTCGCCCGGGACACCGAGGGGCTCAGCTTCGGCAAGCCGGAGGACAAGATGGGCCTGCACGCGGTCCCGACGACCGGCGCCACCTACGACGACGCGTTCGTCGAGGAGGGACGCCGGCTGGGGGCGGAGGGGCAGGGGCTGCAGATCGCCTTCTCCGCGCTTGATTCCGGACGCCTGGGCATCGCTGCGGTGGCCACCGGCCTGGCGCAGGCGGCGCTCGACGCCGCCGTCGACTACGCGCAGGAACGAGCCGCGTTCGGCCGCAAGATCATCGACCACCAGGGGCTGTCGTTCGTGCTCGCCGACATGGCCGCCGCGGTCGACTCGGCCCGCGCGACCTACCTCGACGCCGCTCGACGCCGCGATGCCGGCATCGACTACACGCGGGCGGCGGCGACCGCCAAACTGGTGGCCACCGACGCCGCGATGAAGGTCACCACCGATGCGGTCCAGGTGTTCGGCGGTTACGGCTACACCCGCGACTTCCCGGTCGAGCGCTACATGCGCGAAGCGAAGATCACCCAGATCTTCGAGGGCACCAACCAGATCCAGCGGTTGGTGATCGGTCGGTCGCTGGCGCGGTGAGTTCGCCGGCCGTCGGTGTTCAGCGCGGGTTGTAGTAGAACGCGCGGTCGTCGAGGCGCCGGAATCTCGGTCCGCCGAGTCTGATCATCAGCCGCAGGATGGCGGGGATGCGGGCGTAGACCGCCTCGCGGTCGGGACCGGTCAGCCCTTTCGCCATGAGCGGGCACGTCCGCAGGGTCTCGGCCAGACCGGAGCGCTTGCTCATCTTCTCCTCGAAGGCGTCCCAGTCCTGCGGCGTGAGGCGGCGCTGCACGATGGCGATCGCATCGGTCTCCTCATGGGCCAGGTGTCTGCCGAGGACCTCCTGGGCGCGTTGCAGCGCGTCCGCGAGGGTGGCCCGGGTCTGTTCGTCGGCGCGTTCGCTCATCCGCGCGAAGCCGGCCGCACACTCTTCGAGCAGCGGATCGATCTCGTCGTGCTCGTCCTCCATCGCCTGCAGGACCTCCGCCTCGGCGTTGTCGCACCGCTCGAGCAGCAGCGGCCACAGTTCCAGGTCCTCGCCGGTGTGGTGGTGGTGCAGCGCATGGGCGAACATCGCCCATCGACGGGAGAGCGCACGCCAGGTCCCCGCGTCGTCGACGGGGGTGGCCGGAACGGTGGCGGCGAAGTCGGCGAGGTCTCGCCGGAATCCGTGGTGCAGGACGTACATCATGAACGGGTCGAGCGGTCCGTCGGGCGCGGCCGCCTGGCCGGGGAGCCGGAGCTGGATCGGGTGAGCGGTGTGGGCGGGGTGGGCGGGGTGGGTCGTCATCGCGGGGGTCCTCATCGATACGTGGTCGGGCGGGTTCGAGGACCACAGTGGGCGGTGACGCTTGCGATGTGCTTGAGGGCGACTTGAGCGACGCCTGGATAGGGTGGCGGGATGTTCATCTCTCCGACGACGATCGACGAGAACATCCTGAACTGGGTGGTCGAGAACCGGTCGGAGCCGTGGGTCTCGATCGCCGAAGTGGTGACGGTGCTCGGCAACACGGTGACGATGTTGATGCTGACATGTGCGGTCGTGGTGACACTCGCCGTGACCCGGCACCGAGTCGACGCGGTCTTCGTCGGCGCCGGAGTGCTTTTCGGATACGGTCTGATGCAGGCACTCAAGTACTCGTTCGCGCGGGACCGGCCACCCGTCGAAGACCGTCTACTGAACATCGACACCTTCTCGTTCCCCTCCGGGCACGCGATGATGACGATGGTCGTGTTCGGGCTGTTCGCTGTCGCCGCGTTTCGCTGCTCGCCCTGGGTGCGGGCGCATCGCTGGATCCTCGTGATCGCCCCCGTGCTGTCGATCCTCGTCGGCCTCACCCGAATACAACTCGCCGTGCACTGGGCCACGGACGTCGTGGCCGGATGGTTGTTCGGGGCGATCTGGGTGGTGTTCTGTACCTGGATACTGCTCCGGTACGAATCACGCCGCAGCTCCGGTGGTCTCGCCGGGGTTCAGCAGTAGACCACGCCCAGCGCGGTATCCGGCCGGGGTTCACTGTGGAGTTGTCAAGGGACTGATGCGGTCCCGGGTGTGGCCCGGGTGCGGAAGGTGCTACGCGAAAGTCTGGTGGTCTGTGGCGGCAGCGGTCAGGCGGCGTCGTCGAGTCGCATGGTGCGTCGGTTGTAGGCGGGTAGTGGTCGGCGTTGCGGGTCAATACTGGCGGGTGGGACGAGCCAGGGATGGCGGTCGAAACCCATCACGATGTCCCAGCCGTGGTGGTGGACCTGCGTGTGGCAGCGCTGACACAGCAAACAGCCGTTGTCGAGGTCGGTGGGTCCGCCGTCGGCCCACGACTTGATGTGGTGGACCTGCGTATGGGACGGTGGTGCACCACATTTGATGCAGCAGGCGTCGCGGACGATGATCGCCTTGCGGAGGTGTGCCGGGTACAACCGACGGGTGTGACCCATCTGTAGTGGTACGCCCTCACTGTCGAGGACGATCTCGGTCAGGGATCCGTCGCAGGAGACCTGTTTCGCGGTGGCATGGCTGACCGATCCGGTCCACGGCAGCGTCGCCAGGTCTCCGGTCGCGGGGATCGTCAGCATCAGTTGCGTGCGTGGGCTTCCGACGGTGTCGAGGGTGGCGCCGATCGCTGCTTGATCGAGGATCAGTTCGAAGGCGTCGGCGCGGCGTTGCTCGGCGGTGCGCCGGTCCTCGGTGCCGTCGGGTTCGGGCCGTGGACACGATCGTTCGTCGATCATGGCCTGGAACTTCTCGCCGACGATCTGGGTGAGGTCGGCCCGGATTTCGACGCGGCCGTCGTCGGTGGTGTGGGCGTTGACCGCGTTCAGCGATGGGTCGTCGGCGGCCGGTACGCTGGTGTCGGAGGTGTCCGCCAGAGTGTTGGCGATGGCTCGGGCATGCTTGAGTACTTGTGTCGGTGTTGCGCCGGAGAGTGCTTGGGCGATGAGTTCGAGTTCGTACCGTGAGCGCTTGTCGTCGGAAAGGGCTTTGTGACAACGCTTGTCGATCTGGTTGATGCCTCGGACGATGGCGTCGACGATCTCGCTGGACAGCCGCCCGTCGGCCGCGTGACTCGCCAGGGCGGGCAGCGTGGGCAGGGCGTCGACACTCCGCATGGTGCGAAGAGCGGCGACCGGGGCATGGCCTGACTCGATCAGCAGTTTCTTGGTGGTGCTGCCCGCTTTCTGGGCGACACGGAGGTCGTCGAGTTGCGCTGTGTGGGTGACGATCTGGTGGTCGACGGTGTTGCGGATCAGGCGCAGTGTCTCGAGAGCGTCGAATGTTGCTCTGCCGGTTGGGTCGTCGGCGGGTGGGGTGGTCTCGACGAGTTGATCGAGGAGAGTGGCGAGCTCTGGCATGACTCCAAGGTACAGGAACATTCGTTCGATCTCGAGGTTTCTCCACAGGCTCGAGATCCCGAAATTGTCGACTGCGCAGTCGATTTCGTTGAATGCGCGTTGATCGTTGACAGTGATGAACTTCAGTCACACCCGTTTCGATTTCCGGTCGAAAAGTGGTGGGTTTGTCACGAACGAAGGCCTCGACGGTCGCTCGGGGTCGCTCGGCGAGCGCGAGCTACTCAGCCGGCGGGGCGCACCCGGGCTAGCTGTGCAGATGCGGGAGCTGCTCGGTCGGCGTGAGCGGCCGCCGAAATTCCCCCGGGTGGGGGACAGTCGAACCGCGTCGGACTGGGATTCACTGGACGGATGTCGAATGCGGGGCCACCCGACGATGACGCGACCGTGCCCGGACCAGCCGACCGGGACGAGTCGCCGACGACGATCCAACCTGCCCGCCCAACGGTGGTCCCGGGGGTGTCACTGAACAAGGCCCCGGCGCCGGACCCCTACGCCGCCACGCAGACAGGTCCGACGCCGCAGTACCCACCGCCGTATCAGCAGCCGCCGAGTGGCTATCCTCCGCCACCCGGACAAGCCCGGTACGGCTACCCACCGCCGGGCTACCCACCGCCGGGTTATCCACCACCGGGGTACCCCCAGCCCGGATACCCGCGCAGATCCAACCGGCGCGCGTACCTGATCACGGGCGTCGCGTTGGTCTGTGTCCTCGCGCTGGTCCTCGGGGGCGTCGTGTGGTGGAAGGTGTCCTCGTCGGACGGCGGTTCCGACGACACGCCGGACCTCGTCGCCGGTCAGCTCACCGGCTCGTTCCCGACCGCGCCGAGTCCAGCCTGGAGCGTCGACGCGAGTTCGTTGGGTGGTACGGGGTACGTCTCCGGTCTGCCGCTCGAGGCGACGTACAGGACTCAGGGTGCGGTCCACGACGACCACACATTGGTGACGCTCGTGCAGGTAGGTGACTCCACGAACGGCCCGGCACTGCGGCCCATCGGGATAGACGCCGAGTCCGGCCGGGCGTGGTCGTTCGACGAACCCGTGTCCGGGTGCTCGGCCTCCATCGTGGACAGCACCATCGCCTGCCTGGGTCGGGGCGCCGCGTATTTCGTCGACGTCCGGACAGGTCGCGAGATCGGCCGTGCTCCCGCTCCGCCGCAGGCGTTCGGGATCGCGTTCAACGGGAGAGCGGCGTTCGTCCGCGACTTCAGTGGTGGCAACGAACGCCAGGTCGTGTTCCACAAGGTGACACCAGGAGGCATGGAGTGGCAGCGAACGATCGACCTGCCCGAAGCGCTTCCGAGCGGGGACGCCTCGCAGTTCATCGCCACCGACGAGCTCGTCGCGAGCGCCGACGGCGTGGTCGCCGTCATCTCGGCCGACGACGGCCGGGAGATCTTCACGAGTCCGGGCCGGACCGGGATGTCGCCACGCCCGGACGGATCGATCCTCGTGGTGACGGGCAGCATGACAAGCGGCACACCGACGAATGGTCCGGTCGTCGTGGTCCGGCCGGACGGCACCACCAGCGACTTGGCGGGTATGAGCGGGGAGTCCGCTGCTGTCATGACTCCGACTCAGAGCGGGCGTGTGCTCATCGACGGTGCATACACCGACGTCGCGGACGGCGCGCGGATCTGGACGACGACTGATCTCCCGGCCCACACCTCGCCGACCGTCGTGCTGGCCGATGACCGTGAAGTCGTGTGGACGACGCACGACGCTGTCACCGCAGTCGATGCCATCTCCGGCCAGACGTTGTGGACGACTCCGACCGGGCCGGTCTACGGGTCGACCGGCCACGCCGTCACCGACGGCGAACGCCTCATCGCGCCCATGGCCGACGGCGGCGTGACCGCCCTGGATCTGGTGGGCGGTGCGCCGGTGTGGTCGGTGCCCCCGTCCACGATCGGCAACACCCCCGCTGCGGGTGTCACCGAACCGCGTCCGCCGCTGACGTTCGCCGTCGGCGACCGCCTGATCACGATGACCGCGACCACGATCACCGGCTTCGCGCCCACCGGTCCGGAGGCCATCGTCCCGGGCACGACTCGCGAGGCCGGCACCGCCGACGGCGGCGAACCCGAGTACGTCACGCCGTGCGGGGCGCCCCCGGTGTTCACGCCGCAGTCGTTCCGCACGTCGGCGGGTGGGCTGGGCGTGACGATGAAGGTCACCGCGAAGTGTCCCGGCGGCGACGTCCTGTACGGGCCGCAGACACGCATCACCATCTCCGACGGCAGCGGCATCGTCGCGTCGGGGAACTTCGACTTCCAGCGGGCACCGGTCGCGGTGCCCTCGCTCGACGGGGCGGGCGAGGCGCTGACGATGGAACTCACCTATCCGCCCGGGAGCTTCTTCCGGCTGCCGGACACGCTCGGTGCCCAGGGGAGTGAGGCCGGCGACGGCCGCTACCTCGTCGACTGCGACAAGGGCCCGACCTCCGGGGCCGCGCCGAAGCTCGCGACTCCGCAGTCGGGAACGGCCGCGTCGTCGACCGCCACCGGGGTGTCGTTCCCGGCCGGAGCCGACGTGACGGCGAGCAGCGTCAGCGCCCTCCGTCTGCAGGCCGACGCCGATCGGGCCTTCATCGTGGCGAACCTGAACAACCGGTGGGTGGCGCAGCTGAGCTCCAAACGGCCGGGTCTCGTCGCCGAGGGGCGGACCTGGACCGACCAGGCCATCCTCGACGAGTTCCTGGCACTCCGGTTGCGGTTCAACGACGTTCGGCTCCTGTGGAGTGACGAGTGGCCGGTGTTCTCGTACCGGGGCTGGTGGGTGACGGTGGCCGCGGCGACCTTCCCGGGCCCGGTCGAGGCCAACAACTGGTGTCGCGCCCAGGGATTCGGCCCGGACAACTGCTTCGCGAAACTGGTGAGCACCACGGCCGGACCGGAGCGAACGACCCTGTACTGGAAGTGACGGTGCCCGACGCCGCGCCGGTTTGTTCGGAACGATGACGACTAATCGGTTCATCGCGATACGGTCGGGTATGGATTTCTCCCCGTCAGCGCGGTCGGCCGAACTCACCGAACGCGTGCGCACCTTCGTGACCACCGAGATCGAGCCGGTCGAACCCGAGATCGATCGGGACATCAAGACCCGCCGCGACGAGAACGGCAACCCGTGGACGCCGTCGCCGATCATCGCCGAACTGCAGAAGAAGGCCCGCTCGGAGGGGCTGTGGAACCTCTTCCTGCCCGCCGAGCACGCCGGCCGCTATGCCGCCGACTTCGGCACCGACGGCGGGGCCGGGCTGACCAACTCCGAGTACGCGCCGATCGCGGAGGCGATGGGATCGTCCGGGCTCGCGCCGGTGATCTTCAACTGCAACGCCCCCGACACCGGCAACATGGAGGTGTTGCTGCGCTACGGCACCGACGAGCAGCGGAAACAGTGGCTCGAACCCCTTCTGACCGCCGAGATCCGCAGCGCCTTCTGCATGACCGAGCCGGCCGTCGCGTCGTCGGACGCCACCAACATGGCCGCGACCGCCGTACTCGACGGCGATGACGTCGTCATCAACGGGACCAAGTGGTTCTCCACCGGCGTCGGCCACCCGGACTGCAAGGTGCTCATCTTCATGGGCGTCACCGACGCCGAGGCCGACCGGAAGTCGCGGCACACGATGGTGCTCATCCCGATCGACGCCCGCGGGGTCACGATCGACCGGATGCTCACCACCATGGGCTACTTCGACGAGCCGTTCGGCCACGGCGAGGTCAGCTTCGACAACGTGCGCGTCCCGGCGTCGAACATCCTGCTCGGACCCGGCCGCGCCTTCGAGATCGCCCAGGGCCGGCTCGGCCCGGGTCGCGTGCACCACTGCATGCGGGCGATCGGACTCGCCGAGCGGGCGCTGGAACTCGGTGTGCGTCGCGCACTCTCGCGGGAGGCGTTCGGCAAGCAACTCGCCCGGCTCGGCGGCAACAGCGAGCGCATCGCCGACGCTCGCATCGCGATCAACCGGTCGCGGCTCCTCGTCCACCACGCGGCCTGGTTGCTCGACCAGGGCATGTCCCGCGAAGCCCTGTCGGCGGTCAGCGAGATCAAGGTCGAGGTGCCCAACATGGCACTCGACGTCATCGACCTCGCCATCCAGTTGCACGGCGGCGCCGGTCTCACCGACGACTTCCCGCTCGCGCAGGCCTGGGTGGGCGCGCGGTCGCTCCGACTGGCCGACGGCCCGGACGAGGTGCACCGCAACGTGGTTGCGCGCATCGAGTTCGGCAAGTACCGCTGATCGGGGGACGAGGATGACCAACGAGGTGGCCGGTGCGGGCGAGGTCCGCACCGAGGATGCATTCGACGTCGAGGCGATGGCCAAGTGGCTGGAGGCCAACGCCGCGGACCCGACCGGTCTCGACGCCGTGCCGGAGGTCCGTCAATTCGGCGGTGGCGCTTCGAATCTCACGTATCTGCTGCGCTATCCGTCCAAGGACCTGATCCTGCGCCGGGCGCCCCGGGGTACCAAGGCGCGGGGCGCGCACGACATGGCACGCGAGTACCGGATCCAGTCCGAACTCGCGACCGCCATCCGCTACATCGCGCCGATGATCGCCTTCTGCGACGACGAGTCGGTCCTGGGCGCGGACTTCTACGTGATGGGCCGCATCGACGGTGTCATCCCGCGGACCGAGTGGCCCGCCGACGTCCCGCTCGACGCCGAGCAGGCACGCCGGCTCTGTCTGAACTTCATCGACACCCTGGTCGAGGTCCACTCGGTCGATCCGAGCACGACCGGACTCGCCGATCTCGGCAAGGGGCCGGGTTATGTGCGACGGCAGGTCGAGGGCTGGTCGGCGCGATTCCGCAACGCGCACACCGATGACGTGCCCGACTTCGAGTCGACGATGACGTGGCTGGCCGACAACCAGCCCGACGACGTCGCCAACTGCGTCATCCACAACGACTTCAAGCTCGACAACGTCGTCCTCGGCAAGGACGATCCCACGCGGGTGATCGGCATCCTGGACTGGGAGATGGCAACCCTCGGCGATCCCCTGATGGATGTCGCGGGTTCGATGGCCTACTGGATCCAGGCCGACGACCCGGATGCCATGCAGCTCATGCGACGTGTCCCGACGCACCTGCCCGGCATGCTCAGTCGTGCCGAGTTCGTCGAGAACTATTGCGAGCGCATGGGATTCGACATGACGCCGGAACGCTGGCGCTGGTATGAGGTGTTCGGACTGTTCCGGGCGGGGGTGATCGCGCAGCAGATCTACTACCGCTACTACCACGGCCAGACCACCAACAAGGCGTTCGAACGTCTCGGATACGCGGTCGGGATCATCGCGCAACGGCTGGACGACCTGCTCGTGTAATCGCCCGACGAAAGGGACCGCCATGGCGGAGGACGTGGTCACCCCGGCGGGTGCCGGCAGCGGATCACCCGACGAGATCCGCACCAGCGGGTACCGTCCGGAGCTGCGCCGGACGCTCGGCGGGTTCGCGGTGTTCGCGATCTCCTTCGCGTTCATCTCCGTCGCGGTCGGGATCTTCGCCACCTACGGCAGCGTGCTCGCCACGGCGGGTCCGGTCGGGATCTGGTTGTGGATCGTCGCCGCGGTCGGCCAGACCCTGATCGCGCTGGTCGTCGCCCAGTTCGCCGCCCGAATCGCACTGAGCGGGTCGTCGTATCAGTGGGCGTCGAGGCTGGCGAACCCGAAGATCGGCTGGTTCTTCGGCTGGCTGAGCTTCTGGTACCTCGCGATCGGCGTGGTCGCCATGGACAACGCGCTGGCCAGTCAGGCGCTGATGCCGCTCGCCGGGATGGCCGAGGACGAGGACGTCGCCCGCGTCATCACCCTTGTCGTGCTCGTCATCCAGGCCGTGCTGGTGATCGCCTCGACCCGGTTGCTCGGCCTGTTCACCTCCGGCGCGGTCGCGGTCGAGTTGGCGATCGTGGCGATCCTGATCCTGGTGCTCGCGGCGGTGATGGTGTTCAGCGGAAGCGGTCACCCGGGCAATCTGGTGTCCGAGGGGATGGCCGCCGGTGCGCCGGACTACTGGGCGATCGGTGGCGGGGTGATGGCCGCGATGGTCATGGGACTCACCACCCTGGTCGGCTTCGATTCCGCGGCCAACCTCGCCGAAGAGGCGAAGGATCCGTTCCGCAGCGTGCCCCGGGCGATCGTCGGATCGGTGGTCGCCGCCGCAGCCCTGGGACTGGTCTTCCTCATCGTCCTGACCACGGCGATCGAGGACGTCCGGGCGGTCACGGCCGACGGGTCGCCGGTCGCCGCGATCATCCGGGAACAACTCGGGCCGGTCGCCGAGCGAATCCTGCTCGCCTGCATCGTCTTCGCGATGTTCGGCGCCGGCATGGTGGTGATGGCGGCCTGCGCCCGGCAGGTCTTCGCGATGTCCCGCGACCGGCGCTTCCCGGCGCACCGGCTGATGGCCAGGGTGAACCCCCGGACCCAGACCCCGGTGCCGGCGACGCTGCTCATCCTCGGCGTCGGGGTGGTGCTGATGCTGGCCCTGCCCGGGGCGGCGCTGATCGAGCTGATCATCGCGTCGACGATCCTGCCCGCGCTCATCTACGGCGGGACCGTCGTGCTGTACCTCGTCGTCCGAAAGCGTCTGGAGCGCAAGTCCGGTGGGTTCAGTCTCGGACGTCTCGAGATGCCGGTCGCCGTCGCCGCGCTGCTCTGGGTGGGGGTCGCCCTGCTCGTACTCGTCACGCCCGACGACGCGCGGGTGCCGACCCTGATCGTGCTCGGGCTGATCGCGGCGGGCGGCATCTACTTCGTCGCCCTGCTGTTCGGACCCGGTCGCGTCCTCGAACACGAACCCGGTGTCGACGAATTCGCCGCGGCCGCAGAACCGGACGGGGCTGAACCGGACAGAAGCTAGTCGAGACCTTCCTGCGCGCCCCGATCACCGCGTCGGACACCGGCGCGCTGGACGAGGACGATCGTCGTCCCGAGCAGACCGACGGCCAGGCCCACCAGGCACACCGGCAGCGCGCGGTCGCCACCGAGATCGGTGAGGGCGACGATCACGGTCGCCACCACCCACCCGATCATCCCGACCACGATCACCGGCTCCGGGGCGCGCAGCGCGCGGGGGAGTTCGGGGATCTCGAGTGTCGTGGACATGGACAACAGGGTAGCTTTCGGAACGTGCCACACGATGAGCCGAGTGAGTCTCGCGATCTGAGGTCCTCCGACATCCCGGGTGCGGACACGTCGAGGGGGAACCTCCCCACCGAGCCCGACTTTCCCGCGACCACCCCGGGGCCGGATTCGGCGGTCCCGCGCGGCCCGCTCGACCGGTTCTTCAAGATCTCCGAACGTGGTTCGACGATCAACCGCGAGTTCCGCGGTGGCCTGGTCACGTTCTTCACGATGGCCTACATCGTGGTGCTCAACCCGATCATCATCGGCGGTATCCCGGGCGGTGACAAGAACACCGACGTCCTGGGCAACGTCCTGCCGCTGGCGCAGGTCGCCGCGGTCACCGCGCTCGTCGCGGGCGTGATGTCGATCCTGTTCGGCCTGGTCGCCAACTATCCGTTCGCGATCGCGGCGGGTCTCGGCATCAACAGCCTGCTGGCGGTGTCCATCGCGCCGCAGGTGACCTGGCCCGAGGCAATGGGTCTGGTGGTCGTCGACGGCATCATCATCGTCCTGCTGGCCGTCACCGGATTCCGCACCGCGGTGTTCAACGCGGTGCCCGCCGAACTGAAAGCCGCGATCGCGGCGGGGATCGGCCTGTTCATCGCGTTCATCGGTTTCGTCGACGCGGGATTCGTCAAGCGCATTCCCGACGCCGCCGGCACCACCGTCCCGGTGCAGCTGGGCAGCGACAACTCGATCTCCACGATCCCCACACTGATCTTCGCGGTCGGGGTGCTGCTGATGGGCGTCCTGGTGGTGCGTCGGGTCCCCGGCGGCCTGTTGATCGGTATCGCGATCACTACGGTGCTGTCGATCGTGCTGGAGCGGATCTTCGATTACGGGTCCAGCGTCGCCAACCCCTCCGGCTGGGGTCTCAGCGTGCCCGACATCCCGAGCGCCCTCGGCGGTCTGCCCGATCTCAGCCTGATCGGTGACGTCGACCTGTTCGGCGCGTTCACCCGGATCGGTGTGCTCGCGGCGTCGGTGCTGGTGTTCGCGCTGGTGCTCTCGAACTTCTTCGACGCCATGGGCACGATGACCGGCCTCGGCAAGGAGGCCGGGCTCGCCGACGAGAAGGGCAACCTGCCCGGGGTCGGGCGTGCGCTGGTGGTCGAGGGGACCGGCGCCATCGCCGGCGGTGCCGCCTCGGCGTCGTCGAACACGGTGTTCGTCGAGTCTGCGTCCGGTATCGCCGAAGGTGCGCGCACCGGCCTCGCCAACGTGGTGACCGGAATCCTGTTCCTGGTCGCGATGTTCCTGACACCGCTCTACGAGGTGATCCCGCTCGAGGCGGTCGCCCCCGCGCTGGTGGTCGTCGGCGCGATGATGATCGGCCAGCTCACGACCGTCGACTTCAAGCGGCTCGACTATGCGCTCCCGGCCTTCCTGACCGTGGTCACGATGCCCTTCACCTACTCGATCGCCAACGGCATCGGCATCGGCTTTATCAGCTGGGTCGTGATGGCGACCGCGGCGGGCAAGGCCCGCACCGTGCATCCGTTGCTCTGGTTCGTCGCCGCGATCTTCGTCGCCTACTTCGCGCGCGGACCGATCTCCGACCTCATCGGCTGACGGACTTGGTCATCTGTCCGGGTTTGCCCGTTTCGGTGTCGTCCACCCGGTTCAATTTCGTCGCGGACGGGCAGTGAGGCCGATTTCCTGGCCTACGATTTGGCAATGCATGCACCTTATGGTGACGGAAGTCTGTCCGGCGACCTGTCCCTCGCCGTGGTGCGCCTGGCGCGCCGACTCCGAGGTCGGCGGGAGAACAAGCTGGTCTCGCTCACTCAGCTGTCCGCCCTCAACACGCTGCACCACGAGGGCCCGATGACACCAGGTGCGCTCGCGGCCGCCGAGCGGGTCCGCCCGCCGTCGATGACCAGGGTCATCGCCTCGCTGTCGGATCTCGGGATGATCAAGCGCGAACCCCATCCCACCGACGGCCGTCAGGCCATCGTGACGTTGTCCCCGGAGGGCGTCGAAGTCGTGACCGACGAACTCGCCGCCCGCACGGCATGGTTGAGCGACCGCCTCGCGGAACTGTCCGCCGAGGAGCGGGACATCCTGCGCGAGGCCGTGCGCATCGCCAACAAGATCCTCGGGCAGGCCGACACCGACGTCCCGCGCTCACGCGCGATCTGACTCAGAAGAACGTGCCCGAGAAGGGTGCGCGGTCGGTCATGAACGCGTGATCCAGCGCGCGCAGCGTCGCCGGGGAGTCGACGCGCAGCCGTCTCGCCGCCGCGAAGGCCGAGGGTCGGATCCCGCCGAGGTAGATGCTCGACAGCACCGAGATGTCGAGCGAGACGGTGGGCGTCGCTCCCGACTTCGCCGGCGCGACGATCGCCCCGCCCTCGCGTACCGAGATGTCGAAAACGCCTCCGTGCCCGCGGAATTCGTCGGTCACCTCGATCACGGCGTCCAGGTCGGCGGCATAATGACGGGCACCGAGTGCGGCCGGGACGTCGAGGATGCGCAGCCACATCGTGTCGGCGGTCCCGGTCACCGAGACCGACCGCGGATTCACGAGTTTCTGCGACAGCGGGTCGTCGACCGGGATGGTCGCGCTGAGCGAGGGGATGAGGTCGAGGCTGATCAGGACGCGCCACAGATCGGTGTGAGCGTCGTCGGTGACCGCGAAGACCTCGTTGACCTCGCCGCGCACCGCCCCGGTCTCGTCCTTGTAGATGCGATAGCTCGCGTAGCCGTCGGCGTGGAGGAGGTAGTGCAGACCGCTCGCCGACAGCGGTCGCTCCGACGCCCGGTCGGCCAGGATGGGATTCCACCAGGCGGGGGTGCGGGTGAGCGCGCCCGGGGTGGTCAGCGTCCACCGTGCGTGGAGGTCGGGGATCGCGGCGGCCACCGCGTCGGCGTCGGCATACCGGACGGTGGCATCGTCGGGCTGGGCCGCTCGCATCTGTGCGCCCGGGCTCAGCGACACCGAGTTCGCGAAGCATGCCGGTCCGAAGCCGAAGCGTTCGTAGATGGTGCCCTCACTCGCGGTGAGGATTCCGAAGGTGTACTTCTCCGATTCCCACTGCTCGACGAGTTCGGTGAGCATGCGGCGGAGGATGCCGCGTCGCCGGTGGGTCGACGCCACGGAGACCCACGACAGTCCGGCCGCGTCGGACACGCCACCGCCGGGCAGCGACATCGACATCCGGTAGAACATCGCCACCCCGACGAGGGGCTGCGTGTCCAACCCGGTGTCGCGCACCAGCACGACGTCGTCGTCGGCGACCTTGCCGCGCAGATCGGCGACCTCGTCGTCGGGCAGCGGATTGCGCATGGCGAACGCGCGGGCATCGGTGGTGATGATGTCGGCCCAGTCCGCGTCGGTGGCGCGGGTGAGGGTCAGACGTGACATCGGAGTCGAATCGCTGGTCACGCCCTCCACAGTTTCACACCCGTGCGCTGCCGGTTTCGTCCGGGTGGCAGACTGTTGCGGTGCCCGGGCTCGCAGTGAACGTGATCGACATCGACGACCCGGAGGACCCGCGCGTCGACGACTTCCGCGACCTCAACTCCGTCGACCGACGGCCCGATCTCCCGGTTCTGCCCGGCGGGCGCCCGGGCCGCGGTCTGGTCATCGCCGAAGGCGTTCTCGTCGCCCAGCGGATGATCGCGTCACGGTTCGCGACCCACGCCTTCCTCGGTGTCGCGAAACGCCTCGACGAGCTCGACGCCGATCTCTGTGATCCCGGGCTGGCCGGTGTCCCGTTCTTCCGCGCCACCGCCGAGGTCATGGCCGAGATCGTCGGCTTCCACCTCAACCGCGGCGTGCTCGCCGTGTCGCGCCGACCGCCCGTGCTCACGGTGCCGGAGGTCCTCGAGAGCGCGCGGACCGTCGCGATCCTCGAAGGTGTGAACGACCACGAGAACATCGGATCGATCTTCCGCAACGCCGCCGGATTGGGCGTCGACGCAGTGCTTTTCGGTCAGGGTTGCGCCGACCCGCTGTACCGCCGATGCGTGCGGGTGTCGATGGGCCACGCACTGCTCGTGCCGTTCGCGAGATTCGACGACTGGCCGCGCGGTCTGGACCTGGTGCGGGAACGCGACTTCCAGCTGGTCTCGTTGACGCCCGATCCCGCCGCCGTGACACTGGCCGAAGCCGTCACCGCCGACAAGGTCGGCTTCCTGGTCGGTGCGGAGGGCCCCGGTCTCACCGCATCGGCGATGGCGGCCACCGACGTGAAGGCGCGAATCCCGATGAGCCGGGGCACCGACTCGCTGAACGTGGCGACCGCTGCGGCCGTTGCGTTCTACGAGCGCGCCCGGTCGGGCACCATGGGATTGTGACCGTCGAGCGGGAGGGTGTCGAACCGACGCCGTGGGCCCTGGGGCTGATCGTCGGTGCCTCGTGCGCGCTGTTCGCCGCATTCGTCTTGGTCGGCGTCTACCTGCTCATCGGCGAGATCCTGCGGTTCCTCGGAATCGCCGCCGTACTGGTCGTCGCGGGCGGACTCGGGTGGACCCTCTGGGAGTTCCGGGCGCGGCCCGTGTGGCGGTGGGTCGTGTGGGGATTGCTGCTCGGCTTCCTCGCCGGGGTCGCGTCGTCGATCGCGCTGCTCGCGCTGGGACGCCCCGCACCCTAGAACCCGAAGTACTCGCGGATGCGCCCGCGCTTGCGCGCGTCCTGACCGGGCGATCCCGTCCGCTCCCGGGCGCGCGAAGCCGTTGCGGCGCGGTAGTTCTCGTAGTCGGCCGCGGTCGGTTCGTATTCGGTCGGGTGCAACGCGAAGCAGGTGACGGTGATCTGGGCCGGGTCGAGATCGGACTCCGCGAGCGGGTGGGTGTAGCGGAACCCGAGCCACGCACGGTTCGATTCCTCGGCGAGGTGCGCGGGATGGAAGGGGAGCGACATGGGTGCGGTGGGCACGCCCTCGGCGTGGCTGAGCGGGTGTTCGCCACCCCAGAACGGCTTCTCGAACGTGAACGGCAGGCCGTGGTCCTCGTGGATGGTGACCGGGTCGGCGGCGAAGGAGCGTCGAAGCGTCCCCGACTCCCACCGGGCGAACACTCCGAGTGAGGAGTCGGGCTCGGTGTAGAGGAGGGTCGTGGTCGCGCTGGGGCGGATTCGCGCGAGCGCGCGGGTCAGCGTCGACGGCGTGGTCGTCTCGAACAGCGAACACGACACGACGGCGAGCGGACCGTAGAACCCGGCATAGACGTGGGTGTCGCGGACCGCGGCAGCGGACGCGAGATCGGTGTCGACGAGCGGGACCAGGACGCTGTCACCGAAGACGGTCGTCGCAACCTGCTGGGCGTGCTGGGAGTCGTTGGCCGGACGCGAGCGGAGGATCGCGGCCGGGTCGTCGGTGTCGATGAACCAGACCGTGGCCGCGCGTGCGGAGGACACTCAGCTGTTCCCGTTGCTGCGCACGCCGAGCAGGACATCCTCCCACGCCGGGACAGCCGGTTTACGTGCCTTCTTGCGGCGCGGACGTTCGGGGCCGGACGACGGTGCGGGCACCGAGTCGTCGGCGTCGGCGTCGGCGGCGGTGGGAGTGGCCGCCGTGTCGTCCGTGTCCGAGGCTTCGGCGGTGGCGGCGGACGGCTCGTCGTCGAATCCGAAGTCGAACGGCACGGCGCCGTCGTCCTCGGCCGCGGTGCGGCGGTCGTGGCGGGCGCGCTGCGCGCCGATGATCGAGGCCGCGTCGATGGTGACCTCTTCGCGTCCGTCCGGGGTCGTCTCGACAGCGACTTCGGGGGTGGCGACCGGGGTCAGCCGACGACGGGGCGCGATGGTCTCGGGATGGGTGAGCTCGTCGGCCAGGTCGTCGAGCGGGTCGACGCTGCCACCGTGCGATCCCGGCTGGTAGCGCCAGTGCGCCAGGTTGTCGGTGCGTCCGACGCTCCACGCGACCTGGACCACCCAGTACCCGTCGTCGCCCTTCCATGCGTCCCAGTCGGCGTCGTTGGGATTCTGGCCGTAGGCGAGGAGTCCCTCGGCGACCGACTCGACCAGGGTCGCCACTGCCGGGCCGTCATGGCGGATGGGATGCGCGGCGCCGGCGAGTTCGGTGGCGCGGCTGCGCTCGAGGAGGACCGGGTGGGCGAAGCGTTCGATCTTGTCCACACCCACCCCGGCTGCGGCCGCCACCTCGGCGACGGTTGCACCCGCTCGGATTCGTGCCTGGATTTCGCGTGGCCGCAATGCACTCTCCATCTCGATCTCGATCTGTCCCAGTCGTGAGATGTCGCCGCGGGCGGCGGCGCGGAGGCGTTCGTCGGAGGCGATGCGGAATTTCTCGCCCGATTGCGGGTCCTGGCAGATGACATGGGAGCCGTCGGTTTCCACCCCGACGACGCGGAGCTCACGCATCTGCTCCTCCTCCGGTCGGTGCACGCATTGGGGTCACATTAACTCACCGATCTGCCGGTTCACTGTGGGACACGCGGCAAAACCGCAGTTCAGCACGCGTGGGGCGCAAGCGACGCCAGCGATCGATGCGTCGTATGTGGTCTGTGGGAACCAGGCTACCGGTTCGGTGAAGCACCACCGGCGCGCCGCAACGATCTGTGCGGCGCGCCGGCGACGAGGTGTCGAGCAGGGGATCAGAGGCGCTCGACGATGTAGTCGATGCACTGGGTGAGCTTGCTGACGTCCTCCGGCTCGATGGCCGGGAACATGCCGATGCGCAGCTGGTTCCGGCCGAGCTTGCGGTACGGCTCGGTGTCGACGACCCCGTGCGCGCGAAGGATCTTCGCGACGGCCGCGGCGTCGACATCGTCGTTGAAATCGATGGTGCCGACGACCTGGCTGCGGTTGGCCGCCTCGGTGACGAACGGCGTCGCGAACTCGCTCGCCTCGGCCCACTGGTAGAGACGCGAGCTGGAATCAGCGGTGCGCGAGACGCACCAGTCGAGGCCGCCGTTGTTGTTCATCCACTCGATCTGGTTGGCGAACAGCAGCAGCGATCCGACGGCCGGGGTGTTGTAGGTCTGGTTCTTGCTGCTGTTGTCGACGGCGGTCGGCAGCGACAGGAACTCCGGGCACCAGCGATCGGTCTCGGCGATCTCGGCGATGCGTGCGAGCGCCCGCGGGCTCATCAGCGCGACCCAGAGCCCGCCGTCGGCGGCGAAGCATTTCTGCGGCGCGAAGTAGTAGACGTCGGCGTCGGCGACGTTGACGGGCAGGCCGCCCGCACCCGAGGTGGCGTCGATGGCGATGAGCGCGTCATCCGAACCGGCGGGACGGACGACGGGCACCGCGACGCCCGTCGAGGTCTCGTTGTGGGCCCAGCCGATGAGGTCGACGCCGCCGAAGTCGTCGACGGTCAGCGCGGCCGGGTCGGGCGCGGTGCCGGGGTCGGTCGAGATGACTGCGGGGGAGTCGAGGAAGGGGGCCTTCTTCGAGACCGTCGCGAACTTCGACGAGAACTCGCCATAGGTGAGGTGCAGCGAACGCTGCTTGATCAGGCCGAACGCCGCGGCGTCCCAGAATGCCGTGGTGCCGCCGTTGGAGATCACGACCTCATAGCCCTCGGGCAGCGAGAACAGGTTCGACAGACCCTCGCGGATCGAGCCGACGACGTTCTTCACCGGTGCCTGACGGTGGCTGGTGCCGAACACCGACGCGCCGGTGTCGACGAGGGACTGCAACTGCTCGGGGCGAACCTTCGACGGCCCGCATCCGAAGCGGCCGTCCGACGGCAGCAGGTCGGCGGGCAGGGTGATGGATGCGGTGGCGGCTTCGCTCATGACGGCAATTCTAGGGAGTGGCCCTCGCCACCTGTGGGGGCGCCTCGGGTTAGGTGTCGGCAGCCGGGTGGTGCAGCGGCGATCTCTGCGCCGGTGGCCCCATGCAGAATCGCTGTTTCATCGAAAGGTGCGCTACCTGGAAGTAGCGCACCTCTGGGTCGAGTAGGGCTTCTGGGGCGGGCACGTCAGACGAGTCCCGCATCGCGGAGGGCATCTGTGATGAGGCCACGGAAGTGATGCGGGTCCAGGAGGTCCTGCCACGTCCCCCGCACGACGAGCCGCCCCGTTCGCCGGATGGCGTCCTCACGTCGTTTCTCGTCGACCACCGTTTCCGACGCGGGCGTGCCGAACTGTCCCGAGTACTTGACCTTGCCGTCGAACTCGCCGATGACCTTGTCGTCCCAGCCGAAGTCGCCGCGGGCAACGAACCTGCCGTCGCCGTCGAGGATGGTCACCTGGAGGTCGGGGAGCGGGAGTCCGACGGCGATCATCGTTGCGCGGCTGAAGGATTCGCCTACGCTTTCGGATCGTGCGTCGGCCATCGAGAGCGCCTGACGCAGTTGTCGGATGCCCTTCATCTTGATGCTCGACGCCACGACGGCCTGGATCTCGGCGTGTGTGATGCCAGAGCGGAGACCACTGTCGAGGCAGCAGACTGCCTGTTCGAACGTCCCCAGGCGGGCCACGTCGGCGACCGTGCGGGCCGGCGTCGTCACCCGGACGTTGTCGACGGACATCACCTGCTCGTCCGGCAGGTTGTCGCGGTGTATGTGGATCTTGTCCCCGGTACGACCGGTCTTGGACGAGGTGAAGTGGACTGTGGTCATGTCCGGTCGGAGGAGGGGATGCCGTGGAGCGCGGCGGCGGACTCGTGGCTGACCACGCGTCCGTTCCCGCCGACGGCCACGGCGCCGCGGATCTTCAGGCGATAGCGTTCGAGCTCGTCGTCGGGCGCGGGTCCGAGGTGCACCGCACCTCGCCATACGCTCCGCAGCGCGCCAGTCTCCTGACGCAACCGGATCTCGTCCTCCCCGAGACGGGCTGCGAGAGCGGACCGTCGGATCACGTGATTGTCGGGCATGCGCTCGATGGTGAGGCCGCCCCGGTCCGATTGCGGGTGCCTGGGCGTCCCTGTGGAATTCACTCAGACGTTGTCCACAGCCGAGTGGCCTCCACAGGGTCGCTACCTCGACCACAGATTCGCTATCTGTGAATAGCGAATCTATGGGGGAAGTAGCGATTCTGGTGGAACGGACCTACAGGCCCGGCTTCACGACGTCACCCCAGCCCTCGACGTCCTCGGGGCGACGGGGGCTCGGGCCGGTGTAGATCGCGGCCGGGCGGACCAGCTTGCCGAGACGCTTCTGCTCGAGGATGTGCGCACACCAGCCGGCGGTCCGGCCGCAGGTGAACATCGCCGGCATCATGTGCGTCGGCACCTCGGCGAAGTCGAGGATGACCGCCGCCCAGAACTCGACGTTGGTCTCGATGGCGCGGTCGGGGCGTCGTTCCCGGAGCTCGGTGAGCGCGGCCTGCTCGAGTGCGGCGGCGATCTCGAAGCGGGGTACGCCCAATTCCTGTGCGGTGCGGCGGAGCACGCGGGCACGCGGGTCCTCCGCGCGGTAGACGCGATGCCCGAAGCCCATGAGCTTTTCCTTGCGGTCGAGGATCCCCTTCACGAGTCCTCGTGCGTTACCGGTGTTCTCGACCTCCTCGATCATCGGCAGCACGCGTGCGGGGGCGCCGCCGTGGAGGGGGCCGGACATGGCGCCGATCGCGCCCGACAGCGAGGCCGCGACATCGGCTCCGGTGGATGCGATCACCCGTGCGGTGAACGTCGACGCGTTCATGCCGTGCTCGGCGGCGCTGACCCAGTAGGCGTCGATCGCGGCGATGTGCCGGGGATCGGGGTCGCCCTTCCAGCGGGTCATGAATCGTGCGGTGACGGTGTCACATTCGTCGATCACGTGCTGGGGGACCGCGGGCTGGTGGATGCCGCGCGCGGACTGCGCCACGTACGACAGCGCCATCACCGACGCGCGGGCGAGGTTGTCGCGGGCGGTCTCGTCGTCGATGTCGAGGAGCGGCTGGTAACCCCAGATAGGGGCGAGCATGGCGAGCGCAGCCTGGACGTCGACGCGTACGTCACCGGTGTGGATCGGCAGTGGGAACGGTTCGGCCGGCGGTAGGCCGTCGCCGAACCTGCCGTCGACCAGGAGGGCCCACACGTCGGCGAACGTCACCTTGTTCTCGACCAGGTCCTCGATGTCGACGCCGCGGTAGCGGAGGTTGCCGCCGTTCTTGTCCGGTTCGGCGATGTCGGTCGTGAAGGCAACCACACCCTCGAGTCCGGCGACGAAATCCTCGGGAACAGTGTTGGCCATGGCAACCCACCTCACTCGACGTCCGTGTCGTGCATCCGCGGGGATGCAATCCACGTGGAACTGTAGATCAGCACGACGCCCCGCGTGTACCCCGGAGTAACGACCGAGGTCGGAGTAGCGTCAGGAAAGTGCCGGACCAGTCGCGCGACCCCATCGACCTGCCGAACATGCGTGTCGGATATGGCGGCGGGATCCCACCCAACATCGGTGAGGGCGACCGCGCCGCCGGTGCCGACGGTATCCGCGAGAACCTCGATCCGAGTTGGCTTCGCGGCGACCCGCCGTGGCTGGATCTGTTCGGTGTCTGGCTGCGCGAAGCCGTCGACGCCCGGATCGCCGAACCCAACGCGATGGTCCTCGGCACCGTCGACGCGGCCGGCCGGCCGTCGACCCGAACCGTTCTGTGCAAGGGAGTCGACGCGAACGGAGTGGTCTTCTTCACCGGCTACGACTCGGACAAGGGCCGGCACCTGGCCGCGAATCCCTATGCCTCGGTGACATTCCCCTGGATCGGACTCGAGCGCCAAGTGCACTTCCGCGGTCCGGTCGAACACGTCAGTGCTGAAGAGGTCCAGGCGTATTGGGAGCTGCGGCCCCGCGGATCCCAGTTGTCGGCCGCGGCGTCGGAACAGTCACGGCCCATCGGCAGCCGCGTCGAACTCGAGCAGAAGGCAGCGAACCTCGCGGACGCCTACGGCGGCTTCGACGGCGGCGCGGACGTGCCGGTCCCGTCCGATTGGGGCGGATACCGCATCGTCCCGGTCGAGGTCGAGTTCTGGCAGGGGCGAGCGAACCGCCTGCACAACCGTGTTCGGCTGACCCACGTCGATCACTCCTGGCGCGCCGAACGGCTGCAACCCTGAGCGTCGACACCCGTTCTGCGGGCCGTCAGCGGTAGTCGAGGCGGTTCGGGTCGAGTCTGGCGATACCGCACTGCGCCTGGGCGAAGATCGGTGCCCGGTACACATGGTGCGCGACGCGTACGCCGTTCACCCAGATCGTGCAGCGAGCGTAACCGCCCCACGACGTGATGTTCGCGGCTGTCTGCTGCCGCTTCTTATGGGACGTGAAAGTGGTTGTGGTCGACCACAGCCTGGTCTTCGGGTTGTAATCGCGCAGGTTCATGCCTACCCCGACGGTGCGCGGCGACATCCGGTTGAGGCCGTCGACCCACCAGTAGCTGTAGGTGCTCTGCTGATCCGAGGCGACCTGCACCGTGATCCGATCACCGGCGGTCGGATACCGAGGGCTGGCGTGCGCCGTCCCCGGGATGGCAAGTCCCAGCACGACGGCCACCGCGACCGTCACCATCGTCGTCCAGCGTCGAATACCCATACTCGTCCCCTTCTTCGATCCCCGACCAAGGTGCGAGTGCTCCCCGGGCGGAACGACCTTAGCGGAGGCCGCCCAACACTCGGCGCCCACTCTCCACAGGTGGCCGTCCGAGTGCCTGGGTGACCGAACCTCGGCGGGCAGTCATAGCATCGTGGAAATGGCCCGCCTTCTCGCCGACACCGCGCCCCTGCGCAACCAGTACTTCCGGCGGCTGTGGCTGGCGAACATCGTGACCGTGATCGGCGCACAGCTGAGCGTGGTCGCCGTGCCGGCACAGATCTACGAGGTCACCGGCAGTTCGGCCTATGTCGGCCTGACCGGTGTGTTCGGCCTCGTCCCGCTCGTCGTCTTCGGATTGTGGGGCGGCGCGCTGGCCGACGTCGTCGATCGCCGCACCCTGTTGATCATCACGACCACCGGTCTCATTGTCTGCAGTGCACTGTTCTGGGCCCAGGCCGCGGTTGGCGGGCAGAATGTCTGGATCGTGTTGGTGCTCTTTGCTGTTCAGCAGGCGTTTTTCGCCGTCAACCAACCGACGCGGACCGCGGTGCTCCCACGACTGCTCGACACCAAGGACCTGCCCGCCGCGCTGTCGTTGAACATGACGGTCATGCAGGCGGGTGCCATCGCCGGGCCGCTGGTCGGTGGGTCGCTGATCCCGGTGCTCGGCTACTCGCTGCTGTACTTCGTGGACACCCTGTTTCTCTTGCCGACGCTCATCGCCGTGATCATGCTGCCGTCCCTGCGGCCGGAGAGTGACGCCGCGCCCAAGGTTGCGGGACTGCGTTCGGTCATCGACGGCCTTCGGTACCTGGCCGGGCACAAGATCCTCCTGGCGTCCTTCCTCGTCGACCTCATCGCCATGATCTTCGGCATGCCGCGGGCACTGTTCCCGCAGATGGCCCACGAGAACTTCGGCGGTCCCGAGGGCGGCGGGATCGCCTTCGCCCTGCTGTTCACGGCGATCGCCGCGGGTGCCGTCGTCGGCGGGATCTTTTCGGGGTGGGTCGCGCGCGTGCAGCGACAGGGTCTCGCCGTCATCGTGTGCATCATCATCTGGGGTCTCGCGATCACCGGGACCGGGATAGCGGTGTCGTTCGCCGACGGTACGGCCATGCCGATGCTCGTCGTGGCGGTCGTGCTGCTGATGATCGGCGGCGCGGCCGACATGGCGTCGGCGGCGTTCCGCCAGACCATCCTGCTGGCTGCCGCGACCGACGAGGTCCGTGGCCGGCTGCAGGGTGTGTTCATCGTGGTGGTGGCCGGCGGCCCGCGGATCGCCGACGTCGCCCATGGCGCCGCAGCCGCCTCGATCGGGGTCGCCGCCGCGACAGCATTCGGCGGCATCGCGGTCGTGATCGCGACGATCATCGCGGCGTTGCTGATCCCGGCCTTCGTGCACTATCGCGCCGGTCAGCGGACCTGAGAACGGGTTCCGCCGACCAGCGCAGCCTCGCAATCGGTGCCACCATGGACGCCATGACCGCCGCCCCTGCCACCGGATTCGACGTGCCGCTCATCGACATCTCGCCGTATACGCGGAACGGCGATCCCGCCGATCGGGCCGTGGTCGCGGCGAGGTTCGACGACGCGGCGAGTTCGGTCGGCTTCATCCAGGTCGTGGGGCACGAGATACCGGCGGCGGTGATCGACGAGTTCACCGCGGTCATGGACGACTTCTTCGCCCTTCCACTCGAGCTGAAGAAGACCTACCGCACGCCTCCCGAGATCAACCGGGGATACGCACCACCGAAGTCGGAGTCTCTCTCCCTGTCGCTGGGCGTCGAGTCCGCAGGGCGTATGAACGACTTCTTCGAGGCGTTCAACGTCGGTGTCGAGGCGACGCAGTACCCCGAACTCGACCTGCCGGCCGACCAGTACGCGATGAACACCTGGCCGGCGGTCGCCCACTTCCAGGCGGCGGTCTCGGCGTACTTCGGCGAGGCCAGACGCGTCGCGCACACTCTGACGAGGATCTTCGCCGACGCCCTCGACCTGCCCGCGGACTTCTTCGAGGGATTCACCGACCACTCGCTCGACGTGCTGCGGATGAACAACTACGCCCTGCCCCCGGGCGAGATCGAACTCGACGGCGAGCTGACCGGCATGGGGGAGCACACCGACTACGGCATCGTGACGGTGCTGTGGGCCGACCAGGTCAGGGGTCTCCAGGTCCTCGACCAGGGCGGTGTATGGCACGACGTGACCCCCGCCGACGGTGCCCTGCTCATCAACCTCGGTGACCTCATGGCGCGCTGGACCAACGAGCGCTGGACGTCGACCCTGCATCGGGTGAAGCCGCCGGTTGTCGACGGCACGGTGGAGCGGCGTCGATCGGCGGCCTACTTCCACGACGGAAACCTCGACGCCATGATCACGACGCTGCCGTCGTGCGTCGGAGCCGGCAGTCGCTATTCGCCGATCACCGTCGGCGAGCACATCGGCGCCAAGCTCGCCGGCTCGCGCGCGGGGCGTCCCAATCCGCATGCCAGTCGTGAGGCGGGCCGCGTCCGGCAGGCGATGCGCCGGAGTCAGGGGCAGCAGTAGACGACAGGTCGGGGCGTCTCAGTCCGCAGTGAGCACACCCGGGTACGACGCTCGCCGCGCGGCTGTCACCGGGCAATAGTGCATCGGGTTGTCGCGTTCGGTGTCCGGCGGAAGATTGCGTTTGGGCGTGTGCACGATCGGTGCATCCACGGCGACCTTGCCGTGCACGCGATCCCACGCATCGCGCGGTCGGGGGTGGCGCAGTGCCCGCTTGGGTAGGAGCTTGTGCATCACGAGGTTGATGCCCTTACCCACCAGACGGAATCGACGTTCGTCCTTGTCGGTCCACTCGAGCCCGAGGATCTCGCGGATCGGCTCGTCGTAGAATCCGGTGGTCAGCCACATGAACAGTTTCTGGTTCTGCGGCACCAGGTACCGGTCCCACAGCCACGTCGGGATGAAGCTCAGGAACGGCGGGGGCGGCAGCTGGGTGATGTCGAGGACCGTGCGGACCGACACGTGATCACGAAGCACGTTGCGGCACATGTGGTCCCAATACTCCAGGAAGTCCTCGTAGGTCTCCGGGACGGGACGCATGGAGACGCCGTACTGGGCGTACCATGCTTTGGACTCCTCGAAGAGCTGACGCTTCTGGTCCTCGGTGAGGAAGGGGCCGAAGCGTTCGCACAGTCGGACGTTGCCGTACCAGAACGTGGCGTGGGCCCAGTAGAAGACGTCGGGATCCAATGCGTGATAGCGGGACCCGTCCTCCATGGTGCCCTTGACGGTGAGGTGGTAGTCGCGCACCTCTTCCCCCGTCCGGGCACCCGGGATGACGGAGTCGAAGACGACGCCGCTGATCGGGTACAGGGAGCGCATCAGGCGCTGCCACCGTTCGCCGAAGAAGTCCGAGTGGTCCCACACCGCCGCACCCAGCTTGGGATGCATGTTCTGGATCGACCCGGCCCACAGACCTTGGAACATCCCCGTCCAGGTCCCCCAGATCTGCCAGGTCAGCGAATCCGGGCCAAGGGGTTCGTAGCCGTGTGTCGCCGACGACGCCGCGCCGGCCGGGCAGGTGGCCTCGGCCGACGCGGCGTCGACGGGACAGGTGTCCTGGGAAGCGTGCAGAACCTCGGCCATGAGACGAAACGATAGGTTCGTCTCACTCGGGTGTCAACCGAGGTCTACCGGGAGTCACTCCGGATTCTCGTGGGTCACCGCCCGGTACCCGCGCGCTCCGGCGCGGTCGACGGCGGCGCGAACGAGACCGAACACGAGTCCTTGCAGCGCGGCGGCCACGAGAACCTCGGTGTTGCTGCGCTCGAGATCCTTGGGATCGGGCGCCGACTCGTCGTCGGAGATCCGCTTCCAGATCTGCCCGAACACCGCGCCGGCGGCGATACCGCCGAGCACGCTGGTCGCGAGGGACATCGGTTTGTACATCGCCTTCGATACGGCACTCATGACAGCTCCTTGCTCTTGGCTCGACTACAACCGCCCTACGGCGGACTCTCAGCGACGACGGCCGGTCAGCGACGACGGCGGCGGATCACGATGAACGCGCCCAGCGCCACCACCGCGGCGACGGCCGCACCGATCAACACGGTCTGGTTCTCCTGGGCCTTCACCTGCGCGGTATGCGCGGTTTTCGACGCCGCCTCGTTCACCCGCGCCGGGACATCCAGCTTGGCCGCGAGAGCGTCGACCGTCTCGGCCAGCTCCTCCCGCTGGTGTTCGATCGGTGGCGGATCGTCGGTCGGATTCTGGTCGGGATGTGTCTCGCTCATCTACAGGTGCTCCTTCACAGTCGCCACGTCACGCTGGACACTCTCGACGGTTCGCTCCGGTGCCGGGGGCACAGCGGATTTCGCGCGCTTGGCGCCGATCGCCGCGGCGGCCCCGCCGATGACCAGCAGCACGACGCCGACGATCACCGCTGCCAGCCACGCCGGCACGGCGTTCGCCAGTCCGAGCACGGCCGCCGCGACCAGCGTGCCGAGGCCGAACAACACCAGCAGCGTGCCCGCGCCGGAAATCCCCGCACCCACCCCGATCCGGGTGCCCTTGCCCTTCATCTCCGCGACGGCGTGCTGCAGTTCGGTCTTCACCAGGGTCGTCGTCTGCTGTTGCAGACGTTCGACGAGTTGCACGGTCGACAAGTCGTTCACAGACGGATCACTCACGCTCGTACCTCCTATCGGGACGCTCGTATGCATTCCCGCGGCGGTCGAAGCCGAAACGTCGTGTCCGCGCGATCAGCACCGACGGAATCGGATCTCCGATCAGCATCGACGGAATCGGATCTCCGATCAGCATCGACGGAATCGGATCTCCGATCAGCATCGACGGAATCGGATCTCCGATCAGCATCGACGAAATCGGATCTCCGATCAGCTCCGACGAAATCGGATCTCCGATCCGGGCACCAGCTGCGCGGCCAGGTCCACCGCGCCCGCGGCGAGGACCGCCACCACGGGGTAGCCGCCGGTGACCGGGTGATCGGCGAGGAAGATCACCGGACGGCCACTTGGCGGGACCTGGACCGACCCGTGGGCGATCCCCTCCGAACGGAGCTCGGCGGCGCCGGCGCGATGGGCGAGGAGCGGCTGCGCCGATCCCTCCGCGCGGTCGATCCGCACCCCGACCCGATTGCTGTCGGATCCGACCAGCCACGTTCCGACGAACAGGTCGGACGGCAACTCGAGATGTCCGGCCCGCGGGCCCTCGTGGCACTCCAGCACGACGACACGCGGGTGCTCGCGGTCGGCGGGGGCGGACAGAGTGGTGGGCCAGTCGCCGGCCGCATCGCCCACGGGCAGACGGTCGTCCGTGCCGAGAGGTGGCGGTCCGAGCCCGGACAGCGTGTCGGTCGACCGGGAACCCAGTACGGGCTCGACGTCGATCCCACCCCGCACGGCGATGTAGTTGCGCAACCCCCAGCCAGGGGTGTCGAGCGCCAGCTCGTCACCGCCGCGCAGTACCAGTGCCGCGGCGAGCCCCGCGGGGACTCCGTTGTGGCGCACCACGGTATCCGCCCCGGTGACCGCCACCAGGACGTCGGCGTCGACGCATGCCCGGAACCCGCCCAGCGTCGTCTCGACGACTGCCGCCCACTCCGCGTTGCCCACAAGGCGATTGGCCAGCGCGAGGGCCCCACGATCAGCTCCGCCGGAACCGGGGACACCGAGATCGGCGTAGCCCGGTCGGCCGTGGTCCTGAACAGTCGCGAGGGGTCCCGTCGCGAGAACGGTCAGCGCGGTCATGTGCCGTCGCGTCCGGCGTCGACGAAGCGGACCACCCGGCCCGCAGTGAGCCGGGCGGGGGGATCGGCACCGGCATCCCACAGCCGAACATCGGTGCGGCCCAGCAACTGCCAACCGCCGGGACTCGACCTCGGGTACACCGCGCTGTACCCGGCGGCAATCGCGACCGACCCCTCCGGAACATTCGTGCGGGCCTCCCGGCGTCGGCCGACGGCGTCGAACGGATGCGCTGCCTCGTCGTCGGCGACGAGATACCCGAAACCCGGTGCGAAGCCCATGAACTGGACGCGCCATCGGGTGCGACAGTGCAGCCCGATCACCTCGTCGGTCGTCATCTCCAGTGCCGCAGCGACATCCGGGAGGTCGGCACCGTCGTAGACGACCGGGATGACGATCTCGTGGGTGCTGTGGGTGTCGGGATCGCCCGCGCGCTTCCGACGCCGGAGCGCCCGGCGGACACCGAGTTCGTCCAGCCCGCGGCCGGGACGGGCCTGGACCAGGACGGTGTGCGCGCTGGGCACGAGGTCGGTGACCTCGGGGAGTTCACCACCCCGGATCGCTTCGCGGAGCGCCGCGACCGCGCTGAGTACGGCGGCCGACGGTGAGTCGTCGGCCGAGAAGTCGAGGACCACCGCGTCGGGGCCCGCCGGCAGCTCGTGCATCCAACGAACTTACCCCGCGCGACACGGTGTCCCACCGATTGAACTCGGGCGGAGGGGCCCGCGTCCGGTGGCAGACTCAGAGAGGACGGGCGCGGGATGGCCGACGCGGAACGTGAGGAGAGACAGTGAGAGAGATCGTCGTCTGCGGTGAGGCGCTCGTCGATGTCGTACAGCAGGGCGGTGGCCGGCACGACGCGACCGCCGGCGGTCTGGCGCCGTTGCAGCCCGCCCTCGGGGGTGGCCCGTTCAATGTGGCAATCACGCTGGGCCGATTGGGGAGTGCGGTCTCTCTGCTGTCCGCGGTGTCCACCGACACCTATGGCGATGCGGTCCTCGACGCACTCCGGGCCGCCGGCGTGGGAACCGCGTTGGTCCAGCGTCGTGACGAGCCCACCTCGTTGGCCCTGGCGACCATCGCCGACGACGGTTCGGCGCACTACTCCTTCTATGTGGAGGGCACCGCGGATCGCGCGATCGGCGATCCCGGCGCACTGCCGCCGACGGTGGCGGCGGTGACCTTCGGAACCCTCTCGCTGGTCCTGGAACCCGGTGCCACGGTGTACGAGAACCTGATGCGCAGATGCCGGGCCGAGGGCCGAGTCGTGGTGTTGGACCCGAATATCCGGCCCGCGGTCATCGCCGACCCCGAGGCCTATCGTCGGCGCTTCCGGAGCTGGATGTCGTCGGTGGACGTGGTCAAACTGTCCGACGAGGACGCGGCCTGGCTCGGTGCGGGTCCCGGGGGTGGTTCGCCGACGGACTGGCTGGCCGACGGCGTCGCCGCGGTGGTCACCACGGCGGGAGCCTCGGGCATCACCGTCCGGACCGCGGTCGGTGAGGTGAGTTCGCCGGCGCCGGCCGTCGACGTCGTCGACACGATCGGTGCCGGGGACAGCGTGCTCGGGGGCCTTGTCAACCACCTGGATCGGCGTGGTCGACTCACGCCCGGAGCAGTGCGATCCCTGACCCTCCAGCAGTGGCGGGAAGCGGCTGAATTCGCAGCTCACGTGGCTGCGGTGACGGTCTCGAGGCCCGGCGCCGACCCTCCGTGGGCGGGCGAGCTGAGAAGCGACTAGGTTGTACCTGTGTGTCCTACCCGGTCACTGTAAAAATCTCTGATCTGAATAAGGGGTTCGTGTGTCTGCTGAAACAGTCCCAGCCGACCAGGCGTCCGACACGGCCTCAGCGACCTTCACCTACCCCGGTGGACAGCTGGAGCTCCCGATCCTGAAGGCCACCGAGGGCACCGACTCGGTCGCGCTCGGCAAATTCCTGGCCGAGACCAATCTGACCACCTTCGACGGTGGCTTCGTGAACACCGCGTCGACCAAGTCGGCCATCACCTACATCGACGGTGACGCCGGCATCCTGCGCTACCGCGGAATCCCGATCGACCAGCTGGCCGAGAAGTCGACCTTCATCGAGGTGAGCTACCTGCTCATCTACGGGGAGCTCCCGACTCCGTCGCAGCTCGAGGACTTCACCACCAAGATCCAGCGCCACACCCTCCTGCACGAGGACCTTAAGCGCTTCTTCGACGGATTCCCCCGCAACGCGCACCCGATGCCGGTGCTGTCGAGTGCGGTCAACGCGCTGTCGGCCTACTACCAGGACTCGCTCGATCCCAAGGACGACGAGCAGGTCGAGCTGTCGACGATCCGCCTCCTCGCGAAGCTGCCGACCATCGCGGCGTACGCGTACAAGAAGTCGGCGGGACAGCCGTTCCTGTATCCCGACAACTCGCTGAGCCTCGTCGAGAACTTCCTGCGGATGACCTTCGGCTTCCCCGCGGAGCCCTACGAGGTCAACCCCGAGGTCGCCAAGGCCCTCGACATGCTGTTCATCCTGCATGCCGATCACGAGCAGAACTGTTCCACCTCGACCGTCCGCCTGGTGGGCTCGTCGCAGGCCAACCTGTTCACGTCGATCTCCGGCGGCATCAACGCGCTCTGGGGCCCGCTGCACGGCGGCGCCAACCAGGCCGTGCTCGAGATGCTCGACGACATCCGGGCCGACGGTGGCGACACCAAGGACTTCATGAAGCGGGTGAAGAACAAGGAGGCCGGCGTCAAGCTGATGGGCTTCGGTCACCGCGTCTACAAGAACTACGACCCGCGCGCCGCCATCGTGAAGAAGACCGCCGACACGATCCTGGAATCGCTTGGCGTGCAGGACGACCTGCTCGACATCGCCAAGGGTCTCGAAGAGGTCGCCCTCAACGACGACTACTTCATCGAGCGCAAGCTGTACCCGAACGTGGATTTCTACACCGGTGTCATCTACCGTGCGATGGGCTTCCCGACGCGCATGTTCACCGTGCTGTTCGCGCTGGGACGCCTGCCGGGATGGATCGCGCACTGGCGCGAGATGCACGAGGACCCGACCACCAAGATCGGCCGTCCGCGTCAGCTCTACACCGGCTACACCGAACGCGACTACGTGCAGATGGGCGATCGCTGAGCGACCGTTCCGACGCACCGCCTGACCGCCGAACACCCGACTCAAAGGAGAGTCCAGTGACCAGCACCGAGAAGCCAGTGGTCGAGTTCCAGGCGGGACCCCCGCCGGCCGACCTCACCATCTCCGACCTCATCGTCGGCGAGGGCGAGGAAGCCGCTCGCGGCGGCATCGTCGACGTCCACTACGTCGGGGTCGACTACGAGACGGGCGAAGAGTTCGATTCGTCGTGGGATCGCGGCCAGTCGGCCAACTTCCCGCTGGACCGGTTGATCCCGGGCTGGCAGGAAGGCATCCCCGGGATGAAGGTCGGCGGACGCCGCCAGCTGACGGTTCCGCCCGAGCTGGCCTACGGCTCCGCCGGTGCCGGACACCGTCTCTCGGGACGGACCCTCGTGTTCGTCATCGACCTGCTCGGAGTGGGCTGACGTCCGCCACCGAACTGGTCTGGCTCAGGCGCGATCTACGCCTGAGTGACCTCCCGCCGCTCGCCGCGGCCGCCTCAAGGACCGATTCGTCGGTCCTCGTGTGCTTTGTGGTGGACCCGCGGCTGGAGAAGTCCGCGGGCGAGCGGCGGCTCGCGTTCCTGTTCGACTCCCTGCGGGAACTGGACGACAAGCTCGACGGCAAGCTGCTGGTCGTGCGGGGCCGACCCGAGGTCGAGATCCCGAAGCTGGCCCGAGCGGTCGACGCCGAACGGGTGCACATCTCCGAGGACTTCGCCCCGTTCGGCCGCCGACGCGACGAGGCCGTCGCCGACGCGCTCGGCGACATCGAGCTCGTGGCGACCGGGTCGCCGTACCTCGTCTCACCCGGTCGCGTCACCAAAGACGACGGGGAGCCGTACAAGGTGTTCACCCCGTACTTCAAGCGGTGGCGTGACCACGGCTGGCGTGCGCCCGCCGACTCGTCGGTGCCTGCGAAGGAGATCGTCGACCCGTCGGACCTGACGAAGACCGGGCGCATCAAAGTACCGAAGTCGCCGACCGGTTTGTCGTTGCCCGCCGGTGAAGACGCGGCGCTCGAGCGGTGGGCCGAGTACGTCGACAACGGTCTCGCCGACTACGACTCCGGCCGCAACGATCCCGCGGGTGACAGCACCAGCCGGATGTCGGCGTATCTCAAATACGGCAACATCCATCCCCGCACGATGGCCGCCGATCTCGGCAAGGGCAAGGGGCCGCAAGCGTATCTACGCGAACTCGCCTTCCGCGACTTCTACGCCGACGTGCTGTTCCACTGGCCACATAGCTTGTGGCACAACTGGAATCGACAGTTCGACGGCATCGACCTCGACACCGACAAGAAGGCCTACGAGCGTTTCGACGCGTGGAAGGCAGGGCGTACCGGTTTTCCGCTCGTCGACGCCGGGATGCGTCAGCTCGCGGAGACCGGGTACATGCATAATCGGGTGCGCATGGTGACCGCGTCCTTCCTCGTCAAGGACCTGCACCTGCCGTGGTGGTGGGGAGCGGAATGGTTCCTCGAGCAGCTCATCGACGGTGACATGGCGTCGAACAACCACGGCTGGCAGTGGGCCGCCGGTACGGGAACCGATGCGGCGCCGTACTTCCGGGTGTTCAACCCCGAGGCGCAGGCCAAGAAGTTCGATCCCGACGGCGAGTACATCCGACGCTGGGTCGGTGACGTCGACGCCGACGACTATCCCGAGCCGATGGTCGATCACAAGGCCGAGCGCGAGGAAGCGCTCCGCCGTTTCGGCCAGATCTAGCTGACCTCAGAGGACGAGTCCGTCAGAATGGTGGCGGGTTCTCGAGGAAGTCGCGACGGTCGGCTTCGAGTTCGGCTTCGCGTCGTTTCTTGTTGCGGGCGCGTTCTTGTCGCCGGCGGGCGTGTTTGGCGTCCAGTCGGCTGTGTGTGCGCTCCGGGTTGACGGAGGCGATGACGCGTGGGGTGGGTGGGGCTTGGGCGGCTTGTTCGAACCGGATACGCCGCAGGTTGGGGAAGGTGTCTTCGAGGGTTTCGGCGTCGCCGGGCAGGGTGACCCCTTCGGGGGTTTCGTATTCGGTGACCAGGCGTCCGTCGTCGTCGCGGTATTGCACATCGACCCAGTCCCCGTGGGTTTTGAACAGGTGACCGGGGCGGCATTTGGTGTTGAGGTTCTCACTCGACGTCGCCCCACCGCGGGCGGGGTCGGTGTGGTCGTATTCGGTGACGTGGTCGAGATCGCACGCGAACGCTGAACGGGTGCAGCCGGGTTCGGTGCAGTATCCGTCCCGGACTCGCACGAAGTCGGCGCACGACGTGGTGGGCCGGTATCCGTTGCCGGGGTGGGTGGCCGGGTAGACCACTGCGACACTCGCGGTGGTCTCGACGGGTCGATCGGGTTCGTCTGCGTCGGTGTCGTTTTCGCCGTGTGCGCCGGTCGTGGCGGCGTCGGCTCGGGTGTCCTCGGCTGGTGCCGGGCGCTGGGCGGTCCGCCGCTGGTCGGCGTCGTTGGTGCTGGGGGCGACGTAGGTGGGTTGGGTGCGGGCGGGGGTGACCGGGGACAGCGTGGCGTCGGGGCGGGCGGCGAGGTCACGGACGTGTTCGTCGCTGATGATGCCGTGTTCGTCGAGGAACCCGACCCCGGGTGCCCCGGCGAGGGTGGCGGCATCGGTGACTACATGGATCACGATCTCGGCGCGGACCGCGTCGAGGACGCTCTGTGGATCCGGGATGTCGGCAGTGCAGGGATCGTCGTCGTCGCATTGGCAGTCGAAGCTGGTGCGGGTCAACAGCGCGAACATCGCATCGGATCGTCGTATCCCCTGGGTGCGGGCGTCTCGCTGACAGACCGTGTCGGCGAGGATGGCGACGGCTTTGGCCGAGATCCGCACGTTTTCCGCCGACATGACGGCGGTGAGTTCGGCGGTGCCGTCGGGCAGTTCGTGGGTCCACACCCCACGCTGATCCATCGCGTCTTTGCGGCGTTGGCGTACCGCGTCGGGGTCGTGGCGGAACACGAGGCGGTCGACCATGTCGCGCAGGCGCGCCCGATCCCACACGCCTTTTCGGCGACGCACAGTGTCGGCGATCTCGGCATCCAACGCGGGGGTGATCGGGTCATCGGTGGGGATCAGTTCGGTGCGGGAGATGATCAGCCGGATCTGCCACTGCGACAGGACCCCGTCACGCAACGTGTCGGCAACCTCGGGGAGCCGATCCCGCAGCGCGATCGCCTCATCGATCAGGGTCTCGGCATGCCGGCGGGACACCCCGGCCTGGCGGGCGATGCGGGCCGCGCAGTCAGCATGGCCGTCCATCACGAACCCGGACGCGCTGGTGGTGATCAGGCGGTCGGTCATCGCCGCGATCGTCTGATAGCGGTGCCAGGCGAGGTAGGACTCGCCGCGCCGGGTGGCGTCGAGGCCGGCCATCAACGACACCATGTCGGTCTCGGCGGCGTGGGCAGGATCGACCCCGGCGATGTACTCGCCCGGTAGATCGGTCCATGCCTTCACAACGCCCCCCGACGCCTGTCCACTCACCCGCTGCGACCAGGTGATCCGTTGAAAAACAATGTAAACCCGGCCACCGACAAGTCCGGATGAGTCTCCACAGCAGATGACGCGTCGTAGACGAAATGTGCGCTGGGCGTTGCGGTATGGTGCCGGCCGGGCTCGTGATGGCTGAGATCGTCGGGTCGCCGAGTGGTTTCGACACGGCGACTCGCCTAGCGGCTCGTTGCCGGCTCAACCAGCGGGGGTGGGCGACTCGCCTAGCGGCTCGTTGCCGGCTCAACCAGCGGGGGTGGGCGACTCGCCTAGCGGCTCGTTGCCGGCTCAACCAGCGCAGGGGGGTATCGGCTCGACCAGCGGAGGGCGCGGCGAAGGGTCCTGTCACGCATCGCAACAGGACCCTTCGTGACGCTCGCAAGCTCGCTCCTCAGGGATCGGAGGGTGACGCTCGCACCTCAGGGATCGGAGGGTGACGCTCGCAAGCTCGCTCCTCAGGGATCGGAGGGTGACGCTCGCAAGCTCGCTCCTCAGGCTCAGCGGGCGAGCTTGAGTACCTCGCCCCAGCCGATCCGCGAGCCGGTGCGCAGGATGGACCGCTGGTAAATCCGCGCGGCGATCCACGTGGCGGCCGCGCACGCGGCGCCCATCAGGCCGAAGGTGACGATGATCTGGACGGCATCGGTGTCACCGGTCGCGATGCGCATCGGCATGAGTGCCGCGCTGAACGGCGGTATCCAGCTGAGCACCTCGATCAACGTCGAATCCATCGCCTGCACACCGAAGATGCCGGAGTACAGCACCGCCACCGCAAGGAATGTCAGCGGCGCGGACGACGAGTTCAGCTCCTCCTGCCGGGAGACGATGGCCCCGGTTGCCGCGTAGAGCGAGGAGAAGAACAGGAAGCCGAGCAGGAACCAGGCGATCACCGCCGCGAACATCCCGATGGCGGCGCCCGGAAGGGTGAGGATTCCGGTCGCGGTGCCCGCGATCAGCGCGGTGGCACCGAGCAGCACCACCTGCCCGAGGGCGACCACACCGATGCCGATGATCTTGCCCCACAGCAGATGCAGCGGCTTGATGGTCGCCAGGAGCAGTTCCACGACGCGCGACGTCTTCTCCTCGACGACGCCGACGGCGACCATCGTGCCGCCCATCATGATCGCGGTGACGAGCAGCACCACGCCGACCATCGCGATGAGCAGGCGCTGTCCCTCGTCGGGGTTGTCCGGTTCGGTCTGCGAGACCGAGATGTCCACGGTCGGCAGGGTGGCGGCATCGACACCGCGTTCGGCCAGTGCCGCAGAGAGATTCGCCTGCGACACCGCGGTGCGGATCGGGCCCTCCACAGCCGGTTCGAGGCTGTCCTTGGTGATGATCACATACGATCCCGGCGTCTCTCCGGGCACCAGCGCGGCCTTCACGTCGCCGCTGTTGACCCGATCGCGTGCCTGTTCGACGGTGTCGGCCGGCTCGGTGGCGATCGTCGTGCCGGAGGCCTCACCGACGGAGACGATGGATTCGGCGACGGCGGCCGGCTGACCCACGACGGCGACCTTTTCGACGTCGTCGCCGCCGGAGAACAGGTTGATGATGATGGACCCGGCGACGATCACGATCATCAGCAGCGCGGTACTGACGACGAAGGACTTGGTCTTGGCGCGCGTGGTGATCTCGCGGCCGGCGACGAGTCGGATCGCCTGTGCGGCAGATGCTCTCGGATCGGAACCGGTGGTTGCCACCGGGGTGTCGGGTAGCGTGGTCATGCGGAAACCACCTCTCGGAACAGGTCGGTCAGGGACGGGGTCGAGGTCGCGAACCGGTGCACCGGCCCGTTCTGGAGGGCGGTCGCCAGGATCAGCTGATCGTCGGCGATCTCAGGGTCGATCAGCAGGCGGGTCGTCTCGCCGTAGTCGACGCCGCGGACGCCGGGCAGGGAGTCGGCCCACGCGACATCAGCACGCGGCCCGGTGATCTCGAGGGTGATGCCCTCGCGTGCACGCAGGTCGTCGACCGTGCCGAGCGCGCGCATCTCACCGCGCGCGATGATGCCCACCCGGTTGCAGAGTCGCTGCACGAGGTCGAGTTGGTGCGAGGAGAAGATCACCGGGATGCCCTCGGCAGCCTTCTCTTTGAGCACGTCGCTCATCACGTCGACGGCGACGGGGTCCAGGCCCGAGAACGGCTCGTCGAGCACCAGGACGCTGGGATCGTGGACCAGGGCGGCGGCGAGCTGGACCCGCTGCTGGTTGCCGAGGCTCAGGTCGGCGACGTTGTCGTCGTGGCGGGCGCCCACGCCGAGGCGATCGGTCCACCGCTGGACGGAATCCTGCGCCTCGGCCGCCGACATCCCGTGCAGCCGTGCGAGAAAGGTCAGCTGTTCGCCGACCTTCATCTTGGGGTACAGGCCTCGCTCCTCGGGCATGTACCCGATTCGACGACGCAGATCGAGGTCGATCGGCTGGGTGCCGAGGCGAACCTCTCCGGCGTCGGCGGCCAGCACGCCGAGGATGATGCGCATGGTGGTGGACTTGCCGGCGCCGTTGCTGCCGACGAACCCGAAGATCTCACCCGGGTCGACGGAAAAGGTCATGTCGCGCAGCGCGATGAGGTCTCCATACCGTTTGTGGAGCCCGTCGACGATCAGTGGTGCGGTCATTGCGCACTCTCCTCACTGGGAATGGTTGTCGTATCCGATGGCAGTGCTTCGAGATCCTCGGGGTCCGGATCCGCCATCCACCAGGCGGTGAGCATGGTCGGTACGCAGATCGCGGCCAGGACGAGCGTGATGAGCAGGATGGCCGATCCGTAGACCGCCTGGCCGGACACCTGGTCGTCGAAGCTGAGGACGACCAGCACCGCGTACGGGATGAACATCAGGCTGTACAGAACGGTGAAACCGATGGAACGCGCCGAATTGCGTTGCGCCACCTGGATCTCATCGAGAGCGGTGACCGGCGTGTCGGCGATCGACCCGGTGACGATCCGCGTCAGGTACAGGGTCGTGATGATGCCGGCGAGTCCGATCAGGAAGGGCACCAGAAAGATACCGGTGTCGAAGAACGCGAGAATCGAGCTGAGGATCAGCAGGATGGCGAAGAACGCCTGCACGAGCACGAGTCGTCGATAGGTTCGCCGGGTGCGCCACGAGGTGAGGCGGTGTGCGTTCTTGTCGTTGAACTCCTGGTGCCGGCGGCCCCGCCACTCCTCGTAGCGGCGCCAGAGGGCGGGTGTGGCCTCCTCGGGGATGGCCGAATTGGGGTCGTTCATCGTTCACCTCCGGACTCGTCGGTGTGGGTGGCTGGGTGCAGTTCTTGACGGGGCGACGATTGGCGCCGGTACAGCGCCGACGACATCGCCTCGAACTCGTGCCGGCTGAACACCGCCTCCACCGGTAAATCGAAGACGTCGCAGATGCGGAACGCCAGGTCGAGGCTGGGGTAGTTGTCGCCGCGCTCGAGTGCGCCCACCGATTGGACGTTGATGCCGACGACTGCGGCGAGTTCGGCCCGCGACATCCGACGCTCCGCCCGCAGCACGCCGATGCGGTTGTAGATGGGGAGCTTTTCCCCACGGCGTATTGGACTCACCTGACTCAGTGTTGTGAAAACACAACACCTTGTCAAGTGGTGACAACTACGCCGTGTTCCCAGAAGAGCGTAAGGGCACCCCGAGCAGCTCGGCCGCGACCCGTGCCGCCTCCCGCCCGGCGCGATTGGCCCCGATCGTCGAGGCCGACGGGCCGTAGCCGAGCAGTTGGATCCGGGGATCGGCGTCGACGACCGTCGCGAGGCGGCCGGCCATCGTGATGCCGCCACCCGGCGCGCGCAGGCGTAACGGGGCGAGATGGTCGATGGCGCTGCGAAAACCGGTGTTCCAGAAGATGACGTCGACATCCAGGTGCTCCGGGACGTCCGGGTGATCGGGGGAGTCGCCGGATGGTCCGTCGCAGTCCCAGCACACCCCGGTCTCGGTGATGCGTGTGAACATCGGGCGCCACGCGAGGATTCCGTCGCGCTGCGCGGCCGCGATCGCGGGGGTGAGTGCCAGCCCGGTCACCGACACCACCGAGGTGGGTGGGAGCCCGGCGCGCACCCGCCGTTCGACGCGGGCGACGGCCTCGCGCCCCTGCTCGGGGGTGAACGGTTCCGGGTTGAAGACGGGCTCGCGCCGGGAACACCAGAACGTCTCGCTGCCGGGCGCCTCCCGGGCGATCTCGATCAACAATTGGATGGCGGAGATGCCCGCGCCGACGACCAGGACCCGCTTGCCCTCGAACTCCGCGGGCGAGGTGTAGTCGTGCGTGTGCAGCTGCCGGCCGCGGAAATCGGCGGCCCCGGGGACATGTGGGATGAACGGACGGTCCCAGGTGCCGGTGGCGTTGACGATGAGTTTCGAGGTGACCGACCCGCCGTCGCCCAGCTCGGCGCGGAAGCCGTCGTCCTCGCGGCGCACGGCGCGCACGTGCACGGGTCTATGCACGGTCAGACCGAACTTCTCCTCGTACCGCCCGAAGTACTCGGGGACGGCGGTGGCCGCCGGGAGCTCATCACAGTCCAGGCCGAGAGCCTCGACGAGGCCCCACCCCGGCAGGTCGTGGACGCGGTTGGCGGTGGCGAGGGTGAGCGTCGGCCACCGGAACTGCCAGGCCCCGCCGGGCCCGGGGGCGTGGTCGAGCATCTGGTAGCGATCGCCGAGGCCGAACCGCTCGAGAAAATAGGCCGCCGACAGTGCGGCCTGTCCGCCGCCGATGATCAACACATCCGAGTGCGGTGCGGGCGCTGCGCCGGCCGGGGAGATCTGCACGTCCCCACCTTGTCACGACGTGTCGAATGGGTGCGGTGGGTAGGTTGGGGCCCATGATTCACTCCACCACCGACGGGGCGGTCGTCACGATCGAGCTGGACCGGGCCGACAAGCGCAACGCCCTGAACGACGAGATGCTCGCCGGCCTGTCCGATGCGTTCGACGCCGCCCTCGCGTCCGGCGCGCGCGCCATCGTGGTGACCGGGCGGGGGCCGGTGTTCAGTGCCGGCGCCGACCTGTCCGGTCCCGTGTACGAGAAGGGCTTTCTCGACACCCTCGTCGGGACCCTGAAGAAGATCGAGTCATCCCCGGTGCCCGTGCTGGCGGCGCTGAACGGCTCCGCGATCGGCGCAGGATTGCAGCTAGCGATGGCCGCCGACCTCCGGGTGATGGCGCCGGATGCGATTGCGGGCATACCGGCGGCGAAACTCGGTGTCGCCGTTGATGAATGGACCATCCGACGCCTGGTGTCGCTGGTGGGGGCGGGGCAGGCCCGGGGGATGCTGATCGGGTGCGATCCGCTGACCGCCGACCGTGCGCACGCACTCGGGTTCGCCAACCGCATCGGCGACCTCGCCGACGCGCAGCATTGGGCGGACACGATCGCCGGCCTCGCCCCGTTGACGCTGCAGCATTACAAGCTCGTGCTGAACGGCGACGGTGCGCGCGACGCCGCGCCCGAGGATCGGGCGGCGGCGATGATGCGCGCGTGGGAGAGCGACGACCTGCGGGAGGGCCGTGCGGCCCGGGCCGAGAAGCGTCCGCCGCGGTTCACCGGGTCCTGACCCGGAGGGACGCTACCGGCGGTGGATCGGTCCGTCGCCGGCGTGCAGCGGTGCGCCGGTGGCGCCGTGCCGCTCGGCGATGAGTTGCGCCGAGATGGCGACTGCGACCTCGCCCGGGGTGTGTCCGCCGAGATCGAGGCCCAGGGGTGAGCGCAGCCGGGCGAGTTGGATGTCGTCGACGCCCGCCTCGCGGAGGCGTTGGTCGCGATCGGCGACCGTCCGCCGCGACCCGAGTGCACCGACGAAGCCGAGTTGCCGGCAGCCGAGTGCCACCTGCAGGGTCGGGACGTCGAACTTCGGGTCGTGCGTCATCACGCAGACCGCCGTCGACGGACCCACCCGGCCGTCCCGGATCTGTTCCGCCAGATAGCGATCCGGCCAGGAGACGACGACCTCGTCGGCGTCGGGGAAGCGTTCGGGGGTGGCGAACACCGGTCGTGCGTCGACGACCGTCACCCGCATGCCGAGGCCGGCCCCGATAGAACTGAGTGCACGCACGAAGTCGTTGGCGCCGACCAGGATCAACCGGGCCGGCGGCCCGAAGGTCTGCACGAAGGTCCGGGGACGTTCGTCGGACGGGGCATCGCAGTCGTCGACGCCGATGAGGCCGGTCCGGCCGGTGGCAAGGAGGTCGGCGACGTCGCGGTCGAGGCGGCGCCACGGCTGCTGTGAGGCGGCGGTGGCGAAGTACCAGTCGGTCTCGTCGGTGAGGGTCGTGGCCCACGAGACGGGTTCGCCGGCGTCGATCGCCGCCGCGAGTCGGTCGAGCTGGCCGCGCCGACCGCTGCTCGGTGCGACACGTTCGACGAGAACTTCGATCTGCCCGCCGCAGGTCAGACCCGGCGCGGGACTGTCGGGATCGTCGACGCCGTACTGTTCGACGATCGCGACCCCGTCGGCGAGGACGTCGCGGGCGGTGTGCACGAGAGCTGATTCGACGCAGCCACCGGACACCGAACCGATCACGGTGTCGTCCTCGGTCACGATCATGGCCGCGCCGAGCTCGCGGGGTGCCGATCCCGACGCGCCGACAACCCGGCAGAGTGCCACCGGACGCGCGTCGTCGCCGTCGAGGAGTTCGGTCAGGGACCGCAGGACGTCGCGCATGTACTCCAGTGGACCAGAAGATCACCGTGCCGGCCAGGTGGCGGATGAGGACGTCGGAGTCGGCCCAGATCTCGAAACGTACGGGTCGGCTCTTTACGCAACCGGAGCGGCTCAGCGACGAACCCGAGGTGGCGCGGCTTGACACCCTTGTCATGCGAGTACCGCACGATAGCGACGTCAGACGACAGGACTGGCACTGTGAATTTTCGAACACTCTCGTTGCTGCGGCTCACGAGCACTCGCTGCTCGGGCTCACGGGCCTAATCAAGGAGGCCTCCGCGAGATGTCTGACGTTGGAGGCGTGGTGCAGGTAACCATTGGGTTGGTCGGCAAGTGCCCGACGGTCGTTCGCGTCTGCTGAAGGCGGGTCGCTGCCCAAGAACGAAGTAACGAGTTCTGCGTTCGCGCGAGTAGGTTCCGTGCGAAGCCAAAGGGAGCCGCGGTAGGACGACTCCCATATCTGTGTCCTCGCCGGGTACAGTACCAGTCACTCCGATTGCAGGGGATTGGCGATGAAAGGACGACTGTGCACCGAGTGGTCGAAGCGCACCTAAAAGACTTCGTCGAGAAGTTCGATGCCGGGGAGACCAGTCGAAGCAGTTCGAAGCATTCGTCAATTATTCGATTTTTCGAAAGTACTGCGGGGATCAAATCGATCCCGGTGAGCTTGTGTACGAGGGGGACGATCCGGGGATCGACGGGTATATGACATTTGTCGATGAGGCGTATGTGGCAAGTGTCGATGAGGTGGAAGACGCGCTAAAGTCGAGAAGGCGTGATGCAAGTGTTTCCGTCGTATTTACTCAGGCGAAGACCGCTGAGTCCTGGAAGAAGTCGGAAATATCCACGTTCCAGGCCGGTATCCTCGACTTCCTGTCAGATGATCATAAGTATCCCCATGCGGAATATTTGGAGAACGGGCGAGAAGTATTCGATGAGGTGTTGAGCAAAGTCGGGCGGATCCGAAATGGCAAGCCGAACGCTCGAATCTACTTTGCGACCACGGCCCGCGAATCTTCTGATCGTGAAATAATTGCGGCTATAGACTCATTGCGCACTTCAGTCGAGGACACCGGGTTATTCCACGAAGTCGATGCGGTTCTGATAGACCGAGATTTGATCGTCGAATTGTGGACGTCATCCGATGGATCCGTAGAAGCAACCCTTAAGCTGCTCGGAAACGCGCCTTTCCCGGCTACCCCAGGTATCGACGAAAGCTATGTAGTTACAGTGCGGGCGCAAGATTTCATAAGTTCTATACTGTCCGACAAGAACGGTAAACTGCGGCAACGAATTTTTGATGAGAATGTTAGAGACTTTATTGGCGTAGACTCGGACGTGAATGCTGAGATGGGCACCACCCTGAATGATGAGCCTAGGCAGAAGCGGTTTGGGATACTGAACAATGGGGTGACAATTATCGCTCCGGATGTTCGATTGTCGGCGTTCGAGATGTACCTCCGTGATTTCCAGATTGTCAATGGCTGTCAAACTTCTAACGTGCTGTTCCGCAACCGGGACATCGTTGACGGTGATGCAACTCTGGTGCTAAAGATTGTTGAGACCTCGGACCCTTCGGTGGTCGACGATATCGTTCGCTCCACTAACCGTCAGACGAAAGTTGAAGAGTCGCAATTCTTAGCCACACTGGATGCGATCAAGATGATTGACCGCTACTTTGTGGCCAGGGCGGAGGACGATGAATATCAACTATTCTTTGAACGTCGTACCGACCAGTTTAGCTCTCACGAAGATGTGAAAGCCATCAGAGTCTTCGATATCCGGGAAATTGCACGATGCGTTGCCGCCATGTTTTTGGATAAGCCAGATCTCGCTAGTCGATACCCCAATCGGTTGACAGGGGAGATGCGCGGTCTTGTCTTCGATAACACGTATCGCGAAGAAGTTTTCTATGTCGCAGCTTACACCCTATATCGCATCCGACTACTGCTTGCAAATCGGAAGATCGATGGCCGCTTCGTCAAATTGCGATGGCACATATTGATGGCGGTGCGCTACTACGTCTGCGGTGATTCGATTGCCAACCTCTCTTCCCCGAAGATTGAAACAAGTGCCCGAAAGATCCGAGAATTCATCGAGGACGGCAGTGACAAGCGTATCGCAGAACTGAATGCGTTGTGCGCAGCTATTGTCGATATCGACGAAATTACTCGCGACAAGGTAAAGAGTTCGGCGCTCACTGCAGATGTAAAGCGACGTGCAATCGAGTCGCGCAAAAACGCTGGGAAGCGACAATCGTTTTGAGGGGTGTGACACGGTTGCGAACTCTGGGCGCCCGAGCTGCCTCGACGATCCGACGATGCTAGTCATCATCAGGTGCCAGGCGGGTACGGCGTGCTGCCCTAGCGGTTACTGCGCGCTTTGCGAGATCGCTCCGTGAACGAAGAGTGAGACAGTTGTGCTGATCGGGCGCTGGATACGGGCCGCGACACCGTTCACTAGTCGCCCAGCACCCGCCGCAGGTAGTCGTTGGCGAACACGCGGGACGGGTCGTATCGGTCCCGGACGGAACGGAATTCGTCGAACCGTGGATAGACGCCGCGTAGATACTCGGCGTCGCGGGTGTGCATCTTGCCCCAGTGGGGCCGGCCGCCGAGACCGGTGAGGATGGCTTCGACGTCGGCGAAGTAGGCATCGGAGTCGGCGGGATCGTCGCGGTGATAACGGTGTACGGCGATGTAGCCGCTGGTGCGTCCGGAGGCGGTGGAGAGCATGAGGTCATCGGCCGCGGCGGCGCGGACCTCGATGGGGAAGCTGACGAGGTGGTCGCGCCGGTCGAGGAGGGCGCGGATCTCGCGCAGCGCCTCCGGCACGGCCTCGAGGTCGACGGCGTACTCCATCTCGCGGAACCGGACGTCGCGGTCGGAGACGAAGACCCCGGTGGAGGAGTCGGTGAACTCTCGTGCGGAGAGCGCGCGACCGGTGACCCCGTTGATCGTCGGCACCAAACGCGGCGCGCGCGCACCGATCTCGCACAGCAGACGAAGGGCCTTGTTGCTCAACAGTTCGTCGTCGATGTAGCGCTTGACGCGCGACGGCCCGGTGACCGGGGCGTCGGGACCGACCCGCGTGTTCGTCTTCACCAGAGCGCAATTGGTGTGCGGGAACAGGTAGAACTCGTGGTGGTCGGTGGTCGCGACGCGCTCCTGGAAGGCGGCGATCGCCGCATCGGCCGTCTCGGGACCCTCGACCGCGTGCAGCCGGAACTCGTCGACACAGTCGATGGTCAGTTCCACAACGACTCCGAGCGCGCCGAGGCCGAGTGCGACGGCCTGCATGTCGGCGTCGTCGGCGGTCACGGTGACGATCTCGCCGGAGCCGGTGACGATGGTCGCGCCGACGATCTGGGTGCTGATGCCGCCGAAGGCGAGCCCGGTGCCGTGGGTTCCGGTCGAGGTGGCGCCGGCGATCGTCTGACGATCGACGTCGCCGAGATTGGTCATCGCGAGTCCGAAAGGTGCCAGGATCCCCGGGATCTCGTGCAGGTGTGTGCCGGCGCGCACGGTCACTCGGTGGCCGTCGACCGCGACCAGACCACGCAGGCGCGACAGATCGAGTTGCACGTCGTCGGCCACGGCTATGGGGGAGAAGCTGTGTCCCGCGCCGACGGTCTTCACCGTGCCGCCGCGAGCGGCCGTCTCCCGGACGATGGCGGCGATCTCGGCGGCACTCGCCGGGTGCAGCACCTGGTTCGGCGTGCAGGCCGCGGTGCCGCCCCAGTTGCGCCAGCCGGGCGCCGAACGCGCAGCGGTCCTGCTCACAGGAAGCACCTGCCCTCTCCTCGGTAGGTCGGTACGACCTCATCGACCACCGCGTGCCCGGCGTCGTCGCGGCCGACGATCGCGACCTCGCGCGCTCGTTCGCACACCTCGCCGGACTTGGTGTGCCGGAACCACACCCGACTCCCGACGGCGATCTCGTCCGCGACCGCACCTCGCAGTGGGGTCTGCACCTCGCCGGCGGCCTCGGTACCGACGTAGGTGAGTCCGTGCGGCCACACGGGTGTGGGCAACCGGTCGGCAGCGGGCGGGCCGGACGCGATCCAACCGCCGCCCGCGCAGGTCACGACGCCGGGCGCCGGGCGGCGGACGACGTCGAGACCGAAGGACAGCGCGGGGGCGGGACGGAACCGCGCGTACCCGTCGAACAGATGGCCGCCGAACAGACCGCTGCCCGCGGCGATGTCGGTGACCGAGCGGTCGCGCGCGGTCTCCTCCAGGGAACCGGTGCCGCCTCCGTTGACGAACTCCAGGTCGGCGATCCGGCGCACGTCGTCGATCACCTTGCCGCGGCGACGGCGCAATTCGGCCATCGAATGTCGTTGCATCGCGCGAATGGCCCGGTTGGCCAACGCCTTACCGGGCGCCGCATCGGCCACCCCGGCCACCTGCGCTTCGTAGGACATGACCCCGACGAGATCGAAGCCGGGCCGTGCCACGATGATCCGTGCCAGCTCGAGTGCGTCACGACGGGAGTGCACCGGCGAGCGGCGAACCCCGATGTGCACCCGCCCGCCCAGTAGACGGTATGACGCGTCGAGGTCGATCGCGACGCGGATCGGCGGCCGGGCGGACGGAGGCACGACGGCGTCGATGAGGTCGAGTTGGTCGACGGAATCGACGAGCACACTCACCCGACGGGTCGCGACCTCGTCGGCGGCCAAGGCCGCCAGCGCATCCCGCCGCACACTGGGGTATCCCATCAGCACGTCGTCGATCCCCGAGGTCGTGGCGAGCCAGTGTGCCTCGGCCACGTCGTAGGCGAGCACCCCCGCGAAACCGGCGCGCGCGGTGATGTCGTCGATGACCGAGCGGACACGGACGGATTTCGTGGCCAGGCGGATCGGGACACCCGCCGACCGACGGGTGAGATCGGCGACGTTGTGCTCCAGGGCGGCCCGGTCGAGCGCGAGGACCGGTGCGTCGAGTCCCGCATCGGCGACCGCTTGATCAATTGCCGCCCAATAGGATTCGGGATCACTCAGCCACGGCGCGGGCGTCGGCGTCACCGGTGCCGCGTCGGGCGCCTCACCCGAAGCTGACATGGGTCATGAGCTGATCGGTGATCGAGCGGATGATCGCGTCGACGACCTTGTCGTCGGCGGTGCTGAGGTAGACGAGGGTGATCGAGTTCGTCGCCGCGATGATCAGCGGACCGAGGTCCTCGACCGGCGTGGTCCACTCCATGGGCGTCAGGTGGGCCATCGACCGCAGCCCGGCCGAGGCCACCCGGTAGAGCTGCTCGTACATGTGCTTGCCGACCTGCTGCAGCTCCGGGTGATTGTGCGCATAGATGCCGAGCGCGATGGTCGCCTGCATCCGGCCGGGATCGGCTTTGAGCAGGTCGTAGAACGCGTGGAACTGGCTCACCATGCTCGACCGCATCGTCTCCACGCCCGGCTCGGGTCCGTAGTCGGCGGCGGGCAGCACCGCGTGCAGCATGCGCTCGATGTCGGTGGGGACCGCCGTCTCCATGACCGCGCACAACAGTGCGGTGCGACTCTCGAAGGCATAGTGGAAACGTGCGAGCGGCATGCCGGCGTGGGCGCAGATGCGACGCGTGGTCGCGCCCTCGACCCCATGGTCGGCGATCACACGGTACGCCGATTCGAGAAGCGCGCTTCGACGTTGGTCGACGGACATCCGTGCCACTGCGGTATCTTCCTGACCACATGCGCCGGCGCATGCTCGGGTGGACAATATCGCCGCAGCCTATCAGTGCCGGTGAGGCGCACAATGCCGTTCACCCGGAAGAAATCGCAGATCACACCGGGGACACTCGGGAGGCGTGCACCGCACGGCGCGACCGCCGTCTGCCCGGGGTGACGCCACCGAACGCACTACTGTGTGAACGTGACCTCCACGACCGGTAGAAAAGGCACCAACGACCTGCGCCGCGACGTCCTCGCGCGTGCGGGTTCGGCGGGAGTGGCGGTGGCCGACGCCGTCGTGGCGCGGCTCGCCGCCGAGGGACTCGGTCCCGCCCGCGCGCTGGGCGCCTCCCGCGACCAGGTAGCGCCGCACGTGCGGCGGAGCCCGCATCTGCGGAACGGCGCCTTCGTCAACCCGGAACCCCCGTCGATCGCCGATCCGAGCCTGCAGGTCCTCACCGACATGGCCCGGCGGCCCGGCCGGCCGCGCCGACCGGTCATGGTGACGGTCCCACGCTTCGAGGCCCCCGGCGACCTCGCCGTCACCTGGCTCGGCCACGCCACCGCCGTCGTCGACATCGACGGCGCGCGGGTCATCACCGATCCGGTCCTCAGCCGCCGCTGCTCGCCCAGCCAACTCGTCGGGCCCGGACGCATGCACTCCGCCCCACTGGCGCCGCCACAGTTGCCGCCACTCGACGTCGTCCTGATCAGTCACGATCACTACGACCATCTCGACATGGACACCGTCGTCACGATCGCCGACACCCAGCCCGACGCGGTGTTCGTCACGACGATCGGGGTCGGCGCGCACCTGGCCTCCTGGGGGATCGCGGAAGATCGCATCCGGCAGGCGGATTGGTGGGATGAGGTGGTGGTGCCGACCGGCGCGGGCGAGCTGCGGTTCACCTGCGGTCCGGCGCGACACTTCTCGGGGCGGTGGCTGGAGCGGAATCTCACCCAGTGGGGCAGCTGGGCGATCACCGGACGGGAGCACAAGGTCTTCTTCTCCGGGGACACCGGCCACAGCGAGCGCTTCGCCGATGTCGGCGACCGACTCGGCCCGTTCGACCTCACCCTCATCGCCGTCGGAGCCTACGACGTGATGTGGCCGGACATCCACGTGAACCCCGAGGAGGCCCTGTCGATCCACCGGATGGTCTCGCCCGGTACGGGATCCGACTCGGTCTTCATCCCGATCCACTGGGGCACGTTCAATCTCGCGCGCCATCCCTGGGGGGAGCCCATCGCGCGGTTGCAGGCGGACGCCGGGCCGGACAAGCCGACGATCCTGGTGCCGCAACCGGGCGGTTCGATCGACCTGATGACGCGGACCGGTAGCGGTGTGGCACAACCCAATTGGTGGGAGGCTTCGGCGTGAGCTCGCCGACCGAGATCGCGGACGCCGGCCTGACCGCGGCCGAGGTGGCGCAGCGGGTCGCGGCCGGCCAGGTCAACGCGCTGCCCGACCGGTCCGGCCGCAGTGTGGCCGACATCGTCCGCGCGAATGTCTTCACCCGGATCAACGCGATTCTCGGGGTGCTGTTCGCGATCGTGGTGTTCACCGGATCGCTCATCAACGGCCTGTTCGGACTGCTGATCATCGCCAATTCCGGGATCGGCATCATCCAGGAGGTCCGGGCCAAGCGGACGCTCGACAAGCTCGCGATCGTCGGCCAGACCCGACCTCGAGTCCGGCGCGACGGCGAGGTCACCGAGGTACCGCCGGACGAGGTGGTGCTCGACGACATCATCGAGATCGGTGCCGGCGATCAGATCGTCGTCGACGGCGAGGTCGTCGAGGCCATCGCACTCGACGTCGACGAGTCACTGCTCACCGGCGAGGCCGACCCGATCGACAAGGACCCGGGAGACGCGGTGCTGTCGGGCAGCTTCGTGGTCGCCGGCGGTGGCGCGTACCGCGCCACCAAGGTCGGCGCCGATGCCTACGCGGCCCAGCTCGCGGCCGAGGCGTCGAAGTTCACGCTGGTCTCCTCCGAGTTGCGCTCCGGCATCGATCAGATCCTGCGGGTGATCACCTGGTTGCTGATCCCGGCCGGTGTCCTGACCATCGTCAACCAACTCTTCGTCAGCGACAACGGGTTGCGGCGGTCCCTGCTCGGCATGGTCGCCGCGCTGGTGCCGATGGTGCCCGAGGGGCTCGTCCTGATGACCTCGATCGCCTTCGCGGTGGGTGTGGTGCGGCTCGGTCAGCGGCAGTGTCTGGTGAACGAACTCCCGGCCATCGAAGGGCTCGCGCGCGTCAATGTGGTCTGTGCGGACAAGACCGGCACCCTGACGGAGAACGGGATGCGGCTGGCCGAGGTGCGTTCCCTCGGGACGGTGCCCGCCGAGACCGCGGGACAGGTGCTGGCCGCGCTCGCCGCCCACGATCCGCGGCCCAACGCCAGCATGATCGCGATCGCCGAGGCACATCCGATCCCACCCGACTGGTCGGTGGCGGCCATCAAACCGTTCACCTCGGCCACCAAGTGGAGCGGGATGTCGTTCCGCGGGAGCGGGTCCGGCCCGACCGCCGGCACCGACGACGGTCACTGGCTCATCGGTGCGCCCGACGTCCTGCTGGACCCGGAGGGCGAGACGGCCCGCCTCGCCTCCGACATCGGCGCCGCCGGACTCCGCGTGCTGCTGCTGGCCTGCACCGACGTGCCCGTGGACACCGAACCCGCGCCGGGTCGCGTCGCACCGGGGACCGTCTCCCCGGTCGCCCTCGTGGTCCTCGAACAGCGGGTCCGGCCCGATGCGCGCGACACGATCGACTACTTCGGACAGCAGCACGTCGCGGTGAAGGTCATCTCCGGGGACAACGCCCGGTCGGTGGGGGCGGTCGCCGCGTCGCTCGGGCTCGGATCGGCAGAGTCCTCGGTCGACGCGCGCGAGTTGCCCTCAGAAACAGGCGAACTCGCCGACGTCGTCGAACGGGGCGTCACGTTCGGGCGGGTCCGGCCGGATCAGAAGCGGGCCATGGTGAAGGCGCTGCAATCGCGGGACAACACCGTCGCGATGACCGGCGACGGCGTCAACGACGTCCTCGCGCTCAAGGACGCCGACATCGGCGTGGCGATGGGCTCGGGCAGCTCCGCCGCCCGGTCGGTGGCGCAGATCGTGTTGCTGGACAACAAGTTCGCGACCCTGCCGTATGTGGTGGGCGAAGGTCGGCGTGTGATCGGCAACATCGAACGCGTCTCCAACCTGTTCCTCACCAAGACCGTGTACGCGGTGTTGCTCGCACTGTTCGTCGGCGTCGGCGGACTCCTCGGCGCACTGTTCGGGTCCGACCCGCTCAGCTATCCGTTCCAGCCGATCCACGTGACCATCTCGGCCTGGTTCACCATCGGCATCCCGGCGTTCGTCCTGTCGCTGGCCCCCAACAACGAGCGGGCCCGGCGTGGTTTCGTACGGCGGGTGCTGCTCAGCGCCGTGCCCAACGGCATCATCGTCGGCCTGTGCACCTTCGTGACCTACGTGATCGTCAACCCCGGCGGCGCCGGCGTCGAGGTGGGTGGTGACGCCGTCGAACTCTCGCAGCCTCAGACGCAGGCCGCCACCGCGGCGCTGATGACGCTGATCGCGATCGCGGTCTACGTCCTCGCCGTGGTCGCCCGTCCGTACAACTGGTGGAAGGCGGTGCTCCTCGCGGTCTCCGCCGCCGCATACGTGCTGATCTTCGCGTGGCCGTTCACCCAGGACCTGTTCCGGCTCGACTCGTCGAACTGGGGGATGAACACGGTGGCCCTGCTCTCGGCGGCGGTCGGCATCGCGTGTGTCGAGGTCGTCTCGCGGGTGGCGCCCCGATGGGTCGCCACGCATGACAACGATCAGCACGGGGACGAAGCGCAGGTCAGCGGGGTGCTCACGTCCGACCGATAGAATCTGCGGCAAGTGGCCGGAAGGTGTCCGGCACGTCGATCAGAGGAGACGTCATGGATCTCAAGGGACTCGTCAACAAGGCCAGGGCCACGCTGCAGAAGAATCCGAGCCTGATCGAGAAGGGCGGCGACGCCATCGACAAGGTCACCAAGAACAAGTACTCGGGTCAGGTGGACAAGGCGCAGGACGCCGTGCGCAAGGCCGTCGGCGCGCCGGGACAGGGAAACCCGGGACAGACTCCGCCGACCAATCCCACCAACCCCGGGGAGCCGCTACCGGGTCAGCAGAGCCCGCAGCCCCAGAATCCCCGGCCGCAGAACCCCCAGCAGCCGCAGCACCCGCAGCGGTAGTCCGAGTAGTTTTCAGAGCTGCGCCCGCGGATGTCGGCGATACGCCGACACCGTGGGATCGGCGTCGATCCAGAACCGCCACGCCAGGTCGGCAGCGCGGCGGACCCCGACCCGAGGCCCCGCGACGACGCGTTCCCCCGGACGCGGTGCCCCGGGGTCGAGGGTGACCGGGGTCGACGGGTCGGCGAGATCGGTGTCGAGGTCGGCCATCGTGAGCCCGAGGGCACGGCACAGGTTGCCCGGCCCGCTGGCGAGCTTCGCGTCGGGGACCGGCCCCGAGCGCGTCGCACCGCGCCGGGCGCGTGCGAGGTCGACGCCGTCGACCACCGCGCCCGCGCGCAGCAACACCGCAGCAGCGGGTCCCGGCCCGGCGACGACGACGTTCGCGCAATGGTGGCCGTGGATGCGATAGACGTACAACCGTCCCGGGGGCCCGTACATGATCTCCGAGCGGGCGGTTCGGGTGTAGGCATGCGACGCCGGGTCGTCGGGACCGGCGTACGCCTCGACCTCGGTCAGCCGGATCGTCACCCCGTGCCCGGTCACCCGCGAGCCCAGCAGCGAACGTGCCTGTTCGGCGGCGGAGGCGGGGGCACTACTCTCTTGGGTCATGGCGAAGACGAGTGACTCCATCGGCGTTGATCTGTCACCGGAAGATACCTGGGCCGCGGCATCGGATCTCTCGCGGTACAGCGAATGGCTGGTGATCCACGAGACGTGGCGCAGCCCGATCCCGGCGTCCGCCGACCTTCGCAAGGGCACCGAGGTCTCCTCGATCGTGCGGGTCAAAGGCACCCGCGTCCGCTTCGACTGGGTGGTCGAGAAGTTCGAGCCGGTCTCGCACGTCCGCCTCAAGGGCAACGGCAAAGGCGGGGTCAAGGCGAAGCTGGATCTGGGCATCGCTCCCACTTCCAGCGGATCGGAAGTAACCTTCACTGTTGATCTGGGTGGGCTGCCGCTGATCGGGCCCGTGGGTAAGACCGCGGCCATGGCGGTGTCGGGGGATCTGCGTAAGTCGCTGCTGAAATTCCGCGAGGTGTTCGGCTGAGCCACGCGTGAACACGCGGGCCGCGACCGCCGATGCGTCGATGCGTCGTGCGGCGACCACGCGAGAGGCGGGTCTGCAGACCGCCGCCGTACGAGGGGAACGGGAAAAGAACAATGGGGCGTCACAGCTCCGGCGCCGATCGCGCCGGAAACGAGTGGAACGGGAACGACCGGTCGGGTGGGGCGGTTCCGCCACGCGCCCAGACTTCATCGGACAGAGGCAGGTCGAACGATGCCCGGTCGGGAAGCGATGACGACTTCGGCTTCGAGCACCGCAACACCGATGGGGGCCGCCGCGGGGGATGGCTGTGGGCGGGTGCGGTCCTGCTGGTCGTCGTAGCCCTGGTGACCGGCGTCATCATTTGGCAGACGGGTGCGGGTGGCTGCGGGGACCGGACCCGGGTCGCCGTCGCGTCGGACTCGGCGATGACCGGTCCGCTGCGCGAGGTGGCGCGGCAGGCGTCCGCGGACTCGTGTTTCGACTACGACGTGCAGACGGCCGCGGGTGCGGATGTGCCCGGCCTGCTCACCCAGGGTGCAGCGGCTCCGGACCTCTGGGTCGCGGACTCGCAGGTGCAGGCTCGCCGGGTGACGACCCAGGTGCGTCGTGACCTCGATATGGTGTCGCCGTCGATCGCGTCGACCCCGACCGTCGTCGCCGGCACCGACGTACCCGAGCTGGGCACCTGGGTCGAGGTCATGAAGTTGCCTGATCTGCGAACCGGCAGCCCGGTGGACACCAGCACCGGCGACGCCCCGATCATCGGTGCTCTCGCCGCGGTCGACTCCGGCGAGCTCGCCGACGAGGACTTCACCGAGGCGATGACCATCCTCGCCATCCAGCAGAACAATGCGCGCCTGGCCAACGACAACGAGGGCACGCGTCTGAACCTGGCCAACACCTCGGGCGTCCCGGTGGTCACCACCGAGCAACAGTTCGATCTGTTCATGCGCACGCACCAGGGTTCGCAGTTGACGTCGACGATCCCCGCGGCGGGCACGGTCATGCTCGACTATCCGCTGGTCAACACGGCTCCCGCGGCGCGCCAGCAGGCGGCCGCCGACGCCGGGGCGGCCCTCGTCACCGCGCTGAACACCGATGCCGGTCGCGCAGCGCTGGCCGACTCGGGATACCGCGACACCGACGGAAACGGTGTCGGTCAGCCGGTCAAGGAACTGGAGCTGCGCGACCCGTCGTCCGTCGACAAGGCATTGCGGCAGTGGCAGGTACTTGGTGTGCCGATCCGCTCGCTGGTCGTCCAGGACACCTCCGGCTCGATGGAGACACCGGCCGGCGGCACCACCCGGGCGGACCTGCTCATCGACGCCTCCCAGACCGGACTCAAGCTCTTCCCCAACAACACGATGATCGGCGGCTGGGCGTTCAGCGTGAACAAGGGCGGGCCCGGACAGGACTGGGAGGAGCTCGCCCCGATCCGCCGCCTCGATGCCCGCTCGGGGAGCGGTACGCATCGGGACGCGCTCGGCCGGGCCGTCGAAGAGGGGTTGTCGGACCTCGGGGGCGGGACGGGTCTCTACGACACGACCCTCGCGGCATTCAAGAAGGTGCAGGACACCTACGACCCGAACTACTCCAACAGCGTCATCATCATGACCGACGGTCAGAACGAGGACCCGGACAGCATCACGCTCGACAATCTGCTCGCCGAACTGAAGCGCCTGGAGGATCCGGCACGACCGGTGCTGGTGCTGACGATCGGTATCTCCGACGATGCCGACTCCGATGCGCTGAAGCAGATCGCCGAGGCCACGGGTGGCACCACCTACGTCGCGGAGAACGCGGCCGACATCCGCACCGTCTTCGTCGACGCCATCCAGGCGAGGGTCGCAGCCGCGGGACGCTGAGACCGTTCGGAACGCGCCGCGGCCGTCGCCGGGACCAATGGCCGCGCAATCGGCACAATTGGTGCATGACGCACACCCCAGAGCCAACCGAGACCCTCGACCCGAGCACGATCGCCGAACCGGGCCCCGGTTCTTCGCGCCCGTCCCGCAGCCCGCGGGGATCGTCCGTCCTCGCCCGCACCGGCGGGGTGGTCGCGGCGATGGCGGTGGTCGGACTCGTGGCGGGCGCATGCTCGTCCGAGGACTCCGGGTCGGACGACTCGGCCACCGGCACGACGACCGGCGCCGCGACGGGCAGCTCCGCTGCCACCGAGGCCGCCGACGCGGGCTCCGGCGAGTACGAGGACGGCGAGTACACGGCGCGCGGTGAGTACATCTCGCCGGGTGGTCCGCAGAGCGTCGGGGTCACCGTCACGTTGTCGAACTCGGTCATCACCGCCGTGTCGGTGGACACCAGCCAGACCAAGGGCCCGTCGCTCGAGTACCAGGGCAAGTTCGCCGGCGGCATCTCCGACGTCGTGGTGGGCAAGAACATCGACGAGATCGAGGTCGACAAGGTGTCCGGCTCGTCGCTCACCTCCGGCGGTTTCAACGAGGCGATCGAACAGATCAAACAGGAGGCGCAGGCCTGACCTCCGTCGGCACCGCGCACCACTGGGCGTTCGATGCGATCGGCACCCGGTGGACGATCAGCACCCCGGAAACACTTCCCGCCGATGTCGTCGACGCGGTGAACACCGAGATCGACCGGATCGACCGGGCCTGGTCACGGTTCCGGGACGATTCGACGGTCGCGCAGATGGCCAGAGAGGCGGGGCGATACCCGATCGCCGACTCCGACCAACCGCTGGTCGACTGGTACCGCCGTCTGTACGGCCTCACCGGCGGCGCGGTGTCGCCGTTGGTGGGGCGCACGCTCGCCGAGGCCGGTTACGACGCGGCGTACACGCTCCGCGCGTCGGCGCGGGTGCCGACGGCGCCGGCCTGGGAGGCGGTGATCGGTGAGCACGTCGGTGCGCTGGAGATTCGCGAACCGGCTCTGCTCGACGTGGGCGCAGCCGGAAAGGGATTCGCGGTCGACCGGGTGGCGGAGATCGTCGGCGGCCACGTCGACGACTTCGTGGTCGACGCAGGTGGGGACATGGTGATATCGCCGCGTTCCCGCGGACTGCGGGTGGCGCTGGAGCATCCGCTGGACACGACGAAGGCGATCGGCGTCGTGTCCGTTGCCGGCGGCGCGGTCTGCGCCTCGGCGAGCAATCGGCGGGTGTGGGCCGACTGGCACCACATCGTCGATCCGCGTACCGCCTCGCCCGCGCGGGAGGTGCTGGCGACCTGGGTGATCGCGCCGTCGGCGATGGAGGCCGACGGCCTGGCGACGGCGCTGTTCTTCACGCCTGCGGCGTTCCTGCGCGGCGATTTTGACCATCACCGTGAGGGATTTCATCACGTGACCATCCGACGCAACGGGAGCGTCGAACACACCGCCATCCCCGGATTGGAGTTGTTCCTGTGACAACGCTTCTGCCGCAGCTGCTCTCGCCGATCGACGCGGCCCGGCGGCACCTGACCCCGTATCGGGCGGTGCTCTGCGGGCTGGTGGTGCTGGCCGCAGTCGCTTTCGTCGTCTCGGCGACCGATGCCGACTTCGGTTACGGTCCGGACGAATTGGCGGTGTGGCTGGTCGTCGCGGTCGGGGTCAGCGGGGTCGTGAGCTACGTCTGCGCCGGCGTGCTGCGGGTGCCGCCGAACTCGGATTCGTGGCTGATCACGGGACTGATCCTGTTCTTCGTCCTGCCCGGCGGCTCGGAGGACACCGCCGTCGCCACCGTCGCGGTGGGCGCCGCCATCGCCGCGGCGTCGAAATATGTTCTCGCATGGCGTCGTCGGCTGATCGTCAATCCCGCGGTCACGGGTGCGGTCGGTTGTTACGCGCTGGCATACGCCGGTGTCGAGGGCATCAGCTTCCCGTTCTGGTGGGTGGCCGCCGATCCGCTGTTCGTCCCGATGGTCGTGATCGGTGCGGTGGTCGTGACGTTGATCCGCGAGTGGCGACTGGCCCTGGTGTTCATCGGCGCCTCCCTTGTCACGATCGGGGTCGTCGAACTGGTACGCGGCGGCCAGGATCTGTCCACATGGGTGGTGTCGAGTCCGATGCTGTTCGTGGCGGCGATCATGCTGCCCGAGCCGCTGACGTCGCCGGCCACCGAGCTGCACCGACTGTTGTACGCGGCGTTGGTCGGTGTGCTCATGCACTGCCAGTACACGATTGCGATCACCGACGCGTACACGTTGGCGTTCGTGCCCGAGGTGGCGTTGCTCGTCGGATGCCTGTACGCGTTCCTCGTCCGACTGGTATCGGGCACTGCGCGCCGGGTGCCGCTCGACGTCGTCACCGTCCCGGTTGCCGACCGAACCTACGCGGTGCGCGGTGAACCGGTCGGTGGCGCAGCGGTGTTCCAGGCGGGGCAGTGGTCGAGTGTCAGTGTGCCGCGGTGGTCGGCGCCGCTGTGGTCGGGTTCGCGGCGGGTCTTCTCGTTCGTGTCCGCGCCCCGGCAGCAACCGGTGGAGTTCGGCTTCACCGTCGCCGCGGCGCCGTCGACCTACAAGGCAGCACTGGTCGACGGAAACGTACGCCGGGTCTACGTCGACGAGATCGGAGGGGACTTCGTGCTGCCGCGGTCGTTTCCGGCGACCGGATCGGTGGTGTTGATCGCCTCCGGGATCGGGATCACTCCGTTCGTGTCGATGGTGCGGGAGCTGGTGCAGTCGGGCCACGATCTCTCCGGCCTGACCATCGCGCACGTGCTGCGAGATCAGGGGCGTGCCGTATACGCCGATGACCTGGAGAGCGCCCGGGCCGCGAACGCGCGCATTGCGACCGTCGAGGCGCCGGAACTAGCCGACGGGATCGACGATCCCGCCCGGCTCGCCGAACTCATCGGGCCCAGCGCTGCCGGCGCCCACTACTACGTGTCAGGTACGCCTGCGTTCGTCGAACGGACGTCGGCGGCGGTCCGCCGCCTCGACGGTACGCGGCGGTCCCGGCCGTGGCGTGTCCACACCGACTCGTTCTCCGGATACTGACCGCGTCTGATGGAGTTCGAATACCACTGCGAGATGGTCATATTCGTCGTCTCGCCGAAGCATGCCTACTTCGGTAGGCCGAAAGACGGCCCGGCCGACGAGGTCGAGACGCGCACCCCAGCCTCGGTGGAGATCGTCGCCGACAAGGGGATTCGTGGTGATCGCTTCTACGGAATCCGAGCCCACACCGAGGCGGCCGTGACGTTTCTGGCGCTCGAAGCATGGATGGCGGCGGCGGCTGACGCCGATCCTGTTCTGGCCCGCCGCAACGTCGTCGTGCGCGGTGTCGAGCTCGATCCCTTGCGGGGACGGGAGTTCGAGCTGGACACCGGGTCGGGTCCGATCCGGTTCCGCGGCGGACGCCCTGCTCATCCGTGTTCGTGGATGGACACCGTTGCCGGGGACGGGGTGCGCAAAGCCCTGATCGGACGTGGTGGACTTCGGACGCAACCGCTGACGTCGGGGACGCTGAGCGTCGGCCCCGCGGTCATGCGCACCGACGTCGAACTCGACGCCGCCCGCGCCGCCGACCAGGTGCGGCGGGCGCAGCCGATGTAACCGTTACCCCTTGACCCGGGGGGCGAGGTGATGGGTGGCGAACTCCGAAGTGGCTCAGCAGTCTGTCTCCCCGTTCGCAATTGGCGGCCGCCTGACCCGGGACGGACCGTGAGCGGGCACACCGGCCCCTGCTGTTGGCGGCTGTCTGGCGGACGGTGCCCTTGACAGTCGAGCCGGTAGCGCAACGTGCTGAACACCAGCAATCCCACTGTGGAGTTGTCAAGGGACGGAAGCGGTCCCGGGCGATGGCCGGGTGCGAAAAGGTGCTGCGCGAAAGTGTGTGTCGGAGGGCCGGTCAGGCGGCGTCGTCGAGTCGCATGGTGCGTCTGTTGTAGGCGGGTAGTGGTCGGCGGTGCGGGTCGATATTGGCGGGTGGGACGAGCCAGGGGTGGCGGTCGAACCCCATGACGATGTCCCAGCCGTGGTGGTGGACTTGGGTGTGGCAGCGTTGGCAGAGCAGGCAGCCGTTGTCGAGGTCGGTGGGTCCACCCTCGGCCCACGACTTGATGTGATGCACCTGCGTATGGGACGGCGGTGCACCACATTTGACGCAGCACGCGTCGCGGACGATGATCGCTTTGCGTAAGTGTGACGGATACAACCGGCGGGTGTGACCCATCTGTAGTGGTACGCCCTCACTATCGAGGATTATCTCCGTGAGCGAGCCGTCGCACGACACCTGTTTCGCGGTGGCATGGCTGACCGATCCGGTCCACGGCAGCGTTGCGAGGTCTCCGGTCGCGGGGATGGTCAGCATCAATTGAGTGCGCGGGGAACCAACGGTATCGAGGGTAGCGCCGATCGCTGCTTGGTCGAGGATCAACTCGAAGGCGTCGGCGCGGCGTTGCTCGGCGGTGCGTCGATCTTCGGCGCCGTCGGGTTCGGGCCTGGGGCACGAGCGCTCATCGATCATCGTCAGGAACTTCTCGCCCACGACCTGGGTGAGGTCGGCGCGGACTTCGACGCGGCCGTCGTCGGTGGTGTGTGCGTTCACCGAGTTCAAGCTTGCATCGTCCGACGCTCGGATTCCTGCGCCACAAGCATCGGCGAGAGCGTTGCCGATGACGTGAGCATGCTTGAGCACCTCAGTCGGTGTTGCACCGGATAGTGCTTGGGCGATGAGTTCGATCTCAAACCGCGAGCGCTCGTCGCCGGAAAGCGCCTCACCACAACGTCTATCGAGCTCGTTCATGCCGCGGACGATGGCATCGACGACCTCGCCGGACAGCCGCCCATCGGCGGCATGACGCGCCAAAGCGGGCAGGTTGGGCAGCGCGTCGACACTCCGCATGGTGCGGAGGGCGGAGGCCGGCGCATGTCCAGACTCGATCAGCAGCTTCTTGGTGGTGCTACCGGTCCTCTGTGCGACTCGGAGGGCGTCGAGTTGCGCTGCGTGCGTGGCGATCTGGTGGTCCGCGAGGTTGCGGATCAGGCGCCACGTGTCGAGGGCGTCGAATGTTGCTCTGCCCGTTGGGTCGTCGGTGGGTGGGGTGGTTCCGATGAGTTGATCGAGGAGAGTGGCTAGCTCTGGCATGACTCCAAGGTACAGGAACATTCGTTCGATTTCGAGGGTTTTCCACAGGCGCGAGACGCGCGAATTCGTCGGCTGTGCAGTGTTTTTCGTTGACAGTGCGTCGATTCGCGTTGGCTGTGCAGCAATCGTCGACAGTGGTCGAAATTCAGTCACGCATGATCTCGGATCCTGGCTAATATTCGATCGAGGCAGTCCGAGGGGATTCGGGCTGAGTTTCGTCGCGCGCCGGCGGTGTGGTGCTGCCAAAGAGCGCACTGGACCTCAGCCGGCGGGACTGTCTCGCGTATCTGCCCGAATTGTGACCGACAGACTTCAACTCGACTCCCAGACCTCGATCGAAGTCTGCCGGTCGAGTTGGAGTCTGGCGGTCGCCGGCCCACCGCCCTCTGGTAGTTGCTGTGCTCGACCCCGCGGGCGGCTTTCCGCGCTCCGGCAACCGCAGATCCAGCGTTTCGGATCAGGAAGCAGTGGCCCACTGCCGCACAGTCGACTGGTCGGGGGCCTCACCCGGCCAGTGCGCGCAGAAAGAACCCCAGGTTCGCCGGACGTTCGGCCAGGCGTCGGACGAGGTAGCCGTACCACTGCTCGCCGTAGGGGATGTAGACCCGGACGCGTGCGCCGGCGGCTGCCAACCGGCGCTGCTCGTCGGCCCGTATTCCGTACAGCATCTGGTGTTCCCAGCTGTCCGGCGCGCGACCGAATTCGTCGGCGAGGATTCTCGCGGCGTCGATCATCGTGGGGTGGTGGCTTGCGACCATCGGATAACAGGAGCCCTTCATCAGTATCCGGAGGCACCGCTGATAGCTGTCGTCGACCTGGCGGCGGTCGGTGAACGCGACCGCGGGCGGTTCGGCATAAGCGCCTTTACACAACCGGATTCGGGCGCCCGACGCCGCGAATTCGGCGCAGTCGTCCTCGGTGCGGCGCAGGCAGGCCTGCAGCACGGTCCCGGTCTCCGGGAACTCGGAGCGCAACGACCGCACGATCGCCAGCCGCTGGTCGACGGTGGTGTGATCCTCGGCGTCCACGGTGACCACGACGTCCAGGCCATCGGCCGCCTCGACGATCGTGCGCGCGTTCTCCTCGGCGATCTTCGCGCCGTGCTCCGGCAGTGCGAGACCGAGCGCGGTCAGCTTCAGCGACACCTCCAACGACCCGGCAGGTGCCGGACGGCGTCCCGACAGAGACTTGAGCAGAGCCAGATACGCGGTCACCGTGGCGTCCGCCTGGGATTCGTCGAGGGTGTCCTCGCCCAGGAAGTCGACCGAGACGGAGAGTCCGTCGGCGAGTTCGGCCCCGACGGCGGCCATGGCGGCGTCGAGCGATTCGCCCGGCACGAATCGGCGGACCACTCGTCCGGTGACCGGCCACCGCTGGGACGCGTCCTTGATCCGTTCGCTGCGCGATGCCGCGACGATCGCGGGCCGCAGCACGGTGTCGAAGGCGGACCCCATCACAGCGCCGTCCAGTCGGCGACCATGTGCGGGTACGACGAGGTCGTGGGAGGTGAGAACGTCTCCTTGATCGTGCGGGTCGAGGTCCAGCGCATCAGGTTCTGCTTCGACCCGGCTTTGTCGTTGGTCCCCGACGCCCGGCCGCCGCCGAAGGGTTGCTGCCCGACCACCGCGCCGGTGGGCTTGTCATTGACATAGAAGTTGCCCGCCGCATTCCGCAGCCGGTCGGAGGCAAGGGCCACCGCGGCGACATCGGTCGCCATGACCGACCCCGTGAGTGCGTACTGCGCCGTCGAATCGACCAGGCCGAGAACGTTCTCGTAGTCGGCGTCGTCGTAGACGTGAACCGCGAGGATCGGACCGAAGTACTCTGTGGCGAACGCCTCGTCGGTCGGGTCGTCGGACACCAAGACCGTGGGTCGGACGAAGTAACCCTCGGTGTCATCGCAGACGCCGCCGACCGCGACGGTCAGCGACGCCGACGACTTGGCCCGGTCGATGGCCGCGACCTGCTTGTCGAACGCGCGCCGATCGATCACCGCACCACCGAAGTTCGTCAGATCTCGGACGTCGCCATAGGTGAGTTCGTCGGCCTCGCCGAGGAACTCGTCACCCATCCGCTCCCACACCGACCTGGCGACATACGCGCGCGACGCCGCCGAACACTTCTGTCCCTGATACTCGAAAGCGCCACGGGTCAACGCCGTTCGCAACGCATGAGGTTCGGCTGAGGCGTGCGCGACGATGAAGTCTTTGCCACCGGTCTCGCCGACGAGGCGCGGGTAGTTCCGGTAGTGCTCGATGTTGGCACCGACCTCACGCCACAGATGACGGAACGTCCTCGTCGACCCGGTGAAATGGATTCCGGCCAGATTCTCTTCGGCGAGAACGACATCCGAGACCGCGGCACCGTCGCCGTGGACGAGATTGATCACCCCGGGCGGCAATCCGGCGGCCTCGAGCAGCGCCATCGTCAACTGCGCCGAGTATGCCTGGGTGGGGGAGGGTTTCCAGACGACGGTGTTGCCCATCAACACGGGGGCGGTGGGCAGATTGGCGGCGATGGCGGTGAAGTTGAACGGGGTCACGGCGTAGACGAACCCGTCCAGTGGACGGTGGTCGAGCCGGTTCCACACCCCGGGCGACGACTCCGGTTGCTCGGCGAGGATCTCACGGGCGAAGGCGACGTTGAACCGCCAGAAGTCGACGAGCTCGCATGGGGCGTCGATCTCGGCCTGCTGCACCGACTTCGACTGACCGAGCATCGTCGCCGCCGCGATGCGCTCGCGCCACGGTCCGGCCAGGAGCTCGGCGGCGCGCAGGATCACGGCCGCGCGGTCGTCGAAGCTCGTGTGCGCCCAGTCGGGGGCGGCGGCGCGAGCGGCGTCCACCGCGGCGCGGGCGTCGTCGTGGGTGGCGTTGGTGATGAAGCCGAGTACCTCGCGGTGTGCGTGGGGCTGGACGACGTCGATCTCCTCACCCGCCCCGAGGCTCAGGTGTCCGCCGATGATGTGCGGGAACTCGCGGCGGCCGGCATGCGACTGTCGCGCCAGCTCGTCGACGATGCGCGCACGCTCGGGCGAGCCGGGGGCATAGCTGTGGACGGGTTCGTTCGACGGTCGAGGGGGAGTGGTGATGGCATCCATGACCTCAGTCCACCGTCCCCTTCGACGTCGCGATATGGCCGATCGGCCGAGGTGGGTCTCGTAGTCTTGTCCGTATGGACAAGACGGCCGGTATCGCGCTCGGGCGGTTGGTCCTCGCCCTCGATCAGACCGTTGCGACCCTGGTCTCGTCGCCCCGCGGTCTCGACACGCCGGTGTCGACGATGGCGATGGTCGACGCCGACGACGTGCACTACGGGCTCGGGCATGCCGCCCGATCGGCCGACCTGTTCCTCCTGGTCGGGCTCGCCGACGACGTCGTCGTGGAGTGGCTCGGCGGCCTCGGCGCGCACCGCCCGGTCGCCGTACTGGCCAAGAATCCCACCCAGACCCTGGTCGGCCTCGCCGAACGACTGGGCATCGCGGTCATCGCCATCGATCCGCACGCCCGCTGGGAACGCATCTACAACCTCGTCACCCGGGTGCTCGACGCCGCACGCGGCGCGTTCGGGAGCGGCGAGTCCATGGAGTCGGGAAGCACCGGCGACCTGTTCGAGCTCGCCGCGGAGGTCGCCCGCCGGACCGGTGGTCTGGTGAGCATCGAGGACGAGCACGCGCACGTCCTCGCCTACAGCTCTGCCGGCGAGGAGGCCGACGAGTTGCGCAGACTGTCGATCCTGGGCCGCGAGGGGCCGCCGGAGATGCTGGCCTGGTTGCGGGAGTGGGGCGTGATGGACGCGGTCCGGAAGTCGTCCGGCGTCGTGACGGTCGAGGCTCGCACCGATCTCGGACTTCGGCCGCGTCGCGCGGTCGCCATCCGTCCGGCGTCGGGCCCACACGGCGATCGCTCCGACGTCCTGATGGGGGTTGTCTGGCTGCAGGAGGGGTCGCGCCCGCCGACCCGCGACACCGACGAGGTACTCGTCGGCGCCGCAGCTGTTGCGGCCCAGGTGATCTCGCGACGGCGTTCGGCAGGCTCCGACCACGATCAGCGGGTCCGGCGACTCCTCGGTGTCGGCGGAGTCTCGGTCGACGCGGCCCACCTCGCCGCCCAGCTCGGCATCGCGCCGACCGCCACGGTGACGATCGTGGGGTTCACGGCCCCCGACGGCATCCGCGCCGGGCAGGTCTCGGCACTCATGCTGCACGCCAGCGCTTTCAGTCCGCTGTCGGTCACGGTCACGATCGGTGACCGCGCGTACGTCGTGCTCCCAGGCGTCCCGCTCGACGACGCCGTCACGTGGGCGCGGATCTCCGTCGACGCCGCCGACCGCCAATTCGGCGTGCCGGCACGCGCGGTCGTCGCCGGCCCCGACACCATCGCCGCCGCAACCGATCTGCGCTCTGCGATCGATCGTGTCCTGGACGCCGCCGGTCGCGACGCCGACCTGATCGACGACGTCACCACCGTCGAGCGATCCCGCACCGGGGTGCTGCTCGCCGAGATCATCGGATTGCTCTCGGAGAACCCCGATCTCGTCGACAGCCGGGTCGCCGGGCTCGCGGATCTCGATACTCGCAGCGGCAGCGAGTTCACCGCGTCGTTGCGCGCCTACCTCGACCATTTCGGTGACGTCCGCGCGGCAGCGGCGGCGCTGCACGTCCATCCGAACACCTTGCGCTACCGCATCCGTCGAGTGCAGACCCTGACCGGGATGGATCTCGACGACCCGGCGACGCGTCTCGTCGTGGCGCTGTCCCTGCGCGTTCGGTGAGAGTCGCTGCGCCCCCGAGTCCCACCCCGACCGAGTGCCACCCCGCCCGGCCGGCCGGTGGGTACCGTGGCGCCCATGCCCTCATCGTCGAAGTCCCTGTCCGACCTGACCGGCTCGCGGGTCGTCGTCACCGGTGCGACGAACGGTATCGGGATGGCCACCGCCCGCGCGCTCGCCCGGGCCGGTGTGCAGGTGGTCCTGGCCGTCCGCGACACCGATCTCGGCGCCCGGCGCGCACGGGAATTCGGCGGTGACTGCGAGGTGATCCGGCTCGATCTCGCCGACCTCGCCTCGGTGCGGACCTTCGTCGAGGAACTCGACGGCCCGATCGATGTGCTGGTCAACAACGCCGGCATGTTCCCGCATCAGCATCGGACGACGCGGGACGGATTCGAACTCGGGATGGGCACCAATTTCCTCGGGCCGTTCGCCCTGACCAACCTGCTCCTGCCACGCATCAGGCGGCAGATCGTGTCCGTGGGTTCGGAGGGGCATCGCCGCGCCCGCATCGACCCCGCCGACCTGGACCTCCGACGCACCCGGTGGTCGTCGCCGCGGGCCTACACCGGGTCGAAACTCGCGGTGATGCTGTGGGGTCTCGAACTCGACCGACGGTTGCGCGACGTCGGGTCGCCGGTGACCTCGATGCTCACCGATCCCGGCTGGGCCGCGTCGAACATCTCGAACAAGCCGGGCCTGGGCGTTCTGCACCGCGCGGCGCAGGGCCTGGCGGGTGTCGTCGGCAACGATCTCGACGCCGGCGCGGCACCCACCCTGCATTGCCTGACCGAGCCGATCCCGCCGGGCAGCTACGTGGGGGTCGACGGACCGTGGGGACTGCGCGGCCGACCGGTGCTGTCGGGCCGATCGCTCGCGGCGTGCGACTACGAGCTGGCCGGTCGACTCTGGACCGAGGCCGAGGCCCGCACCGGCACCCGGTGGCCGCTGGGGTAGGGCCCACGTGCCCGGCCGGATCACGCCGGATCGGTCAGTCGATCCGACAGCTGAGCGGTGAGTTCGTGCGCATATTCCAGTTGCCGCTCGAGCTTCTCGCACGCCAGTCGTGCGCGCTGCCGGAACTCCGCGACCGCCTCGAGCGCCGCCCGCCGGTCCGCCGGCGCCGCGTCGGAGTCGTCGAGGACGCTCTCGGCATGCAGGAGTGCGCGCATGTCGTCGAGGGTGAAACCGAGTGGCTTCATCCGCCGGATCACGAACAGCCGATCGATGTCGGCCCGGGTGTACAGCCGGAAGCGCCCGGCCGAGCGGGCGGACGGGACGACCAGACCGACCTCGTCGTAGTGGCGGATCGTCTTGATGGACAACCCGGTTTCCGTTGCCACCGTGCCGATCTGCAGGTGCTCGGCGGTGTCGGTCCCGTCGTCGGTCACGACCTGTCCTCTCTACCCGGTCAGCCCTCGCCGCCGAGCTGTCCGCTGAGGCGTCGATGACGCTCGGCGCTGTGGTCGTCGAGGCCGACGATGGTGGCGGTCTTGCCCTTGGCTGCGTACTTGGTGGTGACGGCATCGAGCGTAGCGACCGTCGACGCGTCCCAGATGTGTGCGCCGCTCATGTCGATGACGACGTCGTCCGGGTCGCCGACATAGTCGAACTGGTACACGAGGTCGTTGCTGGACGCGAAGAACAACTCGCCCCGCACCGCGTAGACGCGGGTTCCGGGTTCGGGATCGGCGACATCGACCACCTCCGTGAAGTGGGCGACCCGGCGCGCGAACAGGACCATCGCCGTCAGGACGCCCACGATCACCCCGTACGCGAGATTGTGGGTGGTCACGGTGACGACGACGGTCGCGAGCATCACGGCCGTCTCGCTCTTCGGCATGCGCCGCAAGGTCTTCGGGTTGACGCTGTGCCAATCCAGGGTGCCGACCGACACCATGATCATGACGGCGACGAGCGCGGCCATCGGGATCAGCGCGACGATGTCACCCAGCCCGACGACCAGGATGAGCAGGAAGAGTCCGGCCAGAAACGTCGAGATGCGGGTGCGGGCCCGGGACTCCTTGACGTTGATCATGGTCTGGCCGATCATCGCGCACCCGCCCATGCCGCCGAAGAGACCGGTCACGATGTTGGCGATGCCCTGACCGGTGGCTTCACGCGTCTTGTCGGAGTGGGTGTCCGTGAGGTCGTCGACGAGCTTGGCGGTCATCAGCGATTCGAGGAGGCCGACGAGTGCCATGGTGAAGGCGTAGGGCGCGATGACCGACAGCGTCTCCCAGTTCAGCGGGACGTCGGGAAAGAACAACGTGGGCAGACTGTCCGGCAGGTCGCCCTCGTCGCCGACGTCGGGGACGGAGAACCCGACCGCGAGCGTGACCGCAGTGAGCAGCACGATCGCGACGAGTGGTGATGGGATCGCCGTGGTGAGCCGCGGCAGACCGACGATGATCGCAAGCCCCGCCGCGACGAGGGGATAGACCAGCCACGGCACCCCCAGCAGGTGGGGGAGTTGAGCCGTGAAGATGAGGATGGCCAGTGCGTTGACGAATCCGACCATCACGCTGCGCGGAATGAACCGCATCAGACGGGCGACACCCACTGCGCCGAGGACGATCTGGATGACCCCGGCGAGGAGCACCGCGGCGATCAGGTGATCCAGGCCGTGACTGGCGACCAGGGGGGCCACCACCAGCGCCACCGCCCCGGTGGCGGCGGGGATCATCGCCGGACGGCCGCCGACGATGGCGATCGTCACCGCCATCGTGAACGAGGCGAACAGGCCCACCCGCGGGTCGACCCCGGCGATGATCGAGAACGAGATGGCCTCGGGGATGAGCGCGAGCGCCACCACGAGACCGGCGAGGACCTCGGTACGCAGGCGCCGCGGGGAGCGCAGGGTCGCCAGCACCGACTGTTGTCGGGCAGGAGTCAGCACCTCGGCCGTCATCGGCGTCTCGACTTTCGTGAGGTAACGGAAACGTCTGTCGCGGAAGGGGTCACCCACCCTCGCGGCGTCGGGCGATTCCGACGGCCGACGCCGCCCCGCAGGACGGGCCAACTCTACCCTCACGGGAGGGTAGAGATGCAAATGCGGGGGCGCGGATGGGCGTCACGCCACACAACTCCAGGCGCGCAACAACACGCCCCCTGCGCGATGCGCAGGGGGCGTGCCGACGATGCGGGATCAGAGAATCGTGAGCATCTCGTTGTAGGTCGGCAGCGGCCACAGATCGTCGGCGACGATGGACTCGAGGGTGTCGGCGACCTCGCGGACCGCGGCCATGGCCGGGACCAGTTTCTCCAGCGCGTACTTCGACTCCTCGAAGGTGGACTCGCCGTGCATGCCGGCGATACCGGCATCGAGGGCCGTCAACCCGTCGTGCAACGTGCTGATCAGTCCGGTCAGTTCCTCGAGCAGCGGTGTGGGAGCCTCGATTCCGGCCATCTTGAGCGACGCCGCGGTCCCGGCGAGCTCACCCTGGTACCGGATCGCGGCCGGCATGATCATCGTCTTGGCGATCTCCGCGGTCTCCTTGGCCTCGACGAGGAGGGTGAGCGCGTAGTACTCGAAGATGACGTCCTCGCGGGCCTCGAGTTCGCGGGCCGACAGCACGCCGTACTTCTCGAAGATCTCGACGACCTCCGGCGAGGTGTACTCCGTCACCGCGTCGACCGTCGTCCGTAGGTTCTTCAGTCCGCGGGCGGCGGCCTCTTCCTGCCATTCGTCGGAGTAGCCGTTGCCGTTGAAGATGACCGAGCCGTGGGCATTGACGATCTCCTGCAACACCTTCTGGACGGCGTCCGCGAGTTCGAGACCGTCGGCGAGGAGCTTCTCGAGGTCCGAGGCGATGAAGTCGATGGAGTCGGCGAGGATCGTGTTGATGGCGACCATGGGATCGGAGATCGACTGATTGGAACCCGGTGCGCGGTACTCGAACCGGTTGCCGGTGAACGCGAAGGGGCTGGTGCGGTTGCGATCCCCCGGATCGGCTTTGAGGGGCGGCAGGGTGTCGACCCCGAGTTCGATGACCCCCGCGGCCTTGGAACCGGTGGCGCCGCCCTTGGCGATCTGCTCGAAGACGTCCATCAGCTGGTCGCCGAGGAAGATCGAGATGATCGCCGGCGGAGCCTCATTGGCGCCGAGACGATGATCGTTCGACGCCGAGGCGACCGCCGCGCGGAGGAGCCCGCCGTAGAGGTGCACCGAGCGGATGATCGCGCCGCAGAAGGTCAGGAACTGCATGTTCTCGTGCGGGGTGTCGCCGGGATTGAGCAGGTTGCCCTGATTGGCGTTGCCGAGCGAGAAGTTGACGTGCTTGCCCGAACCGTTGACGCCGGAGAACGGCTTCTCGTGCAGCAGGCATTTCATGCCGTACTTCTCGGCGACGGCCTTCATCGTGGTCATCATCAGCTGCTGATGGTCGTGGGCGAGGACCGACCGCTCGAAGACCGGTGCGATCTCGAACTGGCCGGGCGCGACCTCGTTGTGCCGGGTCTTCGCCGGGATCCCCTGCTTGAACAGCTCGCGGTCGAGTTCGATCATGAACGACAGCACTCGTTCCGGGATGGCACCGAAGTAGTGGTCGTCGAACTCCTGGCCCTTCGACGGCGGTGCGCCGAACAGGGTTCGGTTGCAGGTCATGAGATCTGGTCGCGCATAGAAGAAGTGCTCGTCGATCAGGAAGTACTCCTGCTCGGCGCCGGCGTAGGAGACGACGGTGTCGACGTCGTCGTGGCCGAAGAGGCGGAGCAACCGCATGGCCTGCTTGCTCATGGCCTGTTGGCTGCGCAGGAGCGGGGTCTTCTTGTCGAGGGCCTCGCCGGTCCACGAGATGAAGATCGTCGGGATGCAGAGGGTGTTGCCGTTCGGGTTCTCCAGGATGTACGCGGGACTGGTGACGTCCCAGCCCGTGTAGCCGCGGGCTTCGAAGGTGCCGCGCAGCCCGCCGTTCGGGAAGCTCGACGCATCGGGCTCGCCCTGCAGCAGCGTCTTGCCCGCGAACTCGGCGAGCGATGCGCCGGTGGAGTCGGGTTCGAGAAACGAGTCGTGTTTCTCGGCCGTGAAACCGGTGAGCGGGTAGAAGACGTGGGCGTAGTGGGTGGCGCCCTTCTCGATGGCCCAGTCCTTCATGGCCACCGCGACGTAGTCGGCGAGGGTGGGGTCGAGCGCGCAGCCGGTGTCGACGGTCGCGGCGACCGCTTTGAAAACGTGCTTGGGCAGCCGCTTCTTCATGACCGACAGGCTGAACACATTGCGCCCGAACGTGTCTGCGAGGGGTTCGGTGAACCCCGGCGCCGACACGTCGTAGGTCGTCACGGCCTCGATCGCCTGTCGGCGGGACATGCTGCCACTCATGGACACTCCTGGATGATCTGGGCCCCCCTGTGCGCGGGGGCGCACGACGACGTCGGTACGCCGTTTGTCGCAATTGCGAGCGCTTCGACGCTATGAGCTGGGTGTATGCGCCCGATTGCCCCCATGTGACGCCGAGGAAAACTAGTGCCCCTCGGAACCGATCGAGGCAACGCCGTTTCCCGAAAACCCGTGGCGCGATGGTCTACCGCAGCGTCGCGTTGTCGCCCATCACCGCGCCCTCGCGGCGCGGATCGGCGCCGCCGATCCAGCCGCCGCCGTGTCGCAGCAGGGCGCTGAGCCCGCTCGACTGTTCCTCGACCGACACCTCGGCTCCGCGTTCCCGAAGGCCGCGGACCAACGGATCGTGTGCGCCGTCGTCCGTGGTGTCGACGAGCGGGTGTTCGCCGCCGACGTTGGAGGTCGGGGTGTTGGCCGAGCCGAAGTCGATCATCGACACGGCCTGCTGGGGATCGAGGCCCCAGTCCAGCATCCCGACGATCGTCTTGATGACGAACTGGATGATCACCGACCCGCCGGGGGAACCCAGGGCCGCGACCACCTCGGCCGGCGCTCCGTCGGCGCCGGGCTGCAGAACGAGTGTGGGCGCCATCGACGAGCGCGGCCGCTTGCCCGGCGAGACCCGGTTGGCGAGCAGCGTCCCGTCGTCGTCGCGGGGTTCGGCGGAGAAGTCGGTCAACTCGTTGTTGAGTAGGAACCCGTCGACCATGTGGTAACTGCCGAAGGCGGATTCGATGGTCGTCGTCATCGTGGCGACGTTGCCGTACCGGTCGGCGACGGTGATGTGACTGGTTCCGTGTTCGGTGCCCGGGTGCGACCCCAGGGGCACCGGTCCGAGGTCACCCGCCGGCGCCTCGCCGAGCGAGGAGTCGGGTGAGATGAGCGCTGCCCGAGACCGCAGATAGGCCGGATCGAGGATGGTCGCGACCCCGCGCCCGGGCAGCGGGACGAAGTCCGGGTCGGCCACGTACTTGTCGCGATCGGCGTAGGCGAGGCGTTCGGCCTCGGTGACGAGGTGCACGGCGGCTGGGTCGGGACGCCCGCCGTCGGCGTCGAGATCGGACGGCGGCATCGACGGCAGATCGAAGTTCGCCAGGATGCCCAGCGCCGACGCGACGGCGATCCCGCCGGACGACGGTCCGGGCATGGCCACGATCTGTCGCCCCCGATAGGTGGTGACCACCGGCTCCCGGGCGATGGCACGGTAGTCGCGTAGATCCTGCTCGGTCATCAGGCTCGGTGTCATGCCGCCCGCGGTGCTGCCCGCCTCGGCGACGATGGCTCGGGCGAGCGGCCCGTCGTACATCGCGCCCGCGCCGTCGGCGGCGAGGGTGCCGAGCGTCTTGGCGTACGCGGGGTTGACGAGCCGGGTGCCGGCCGGCTTCGCGGCGCCGTCACTCGCGAGGAAGTAGGAGCGGGCCTCGTCGTCGGCACCGAGTTCGGCCGCCGACGCGGCGATCGCGGTCGCCAGCCGCGGGCTGATGTCGAACCCGTTGTCGGCCAATTCGATCGCCGGATCTAACAGATCTCGCCATGGTTGTCCGCCGAAGTCGGCATGGACCATCTCGAGCATGCGCAGCACGCCCGGCACGCCGATGGACCGTCCCGAGGCGCGGGCACTCGGCGCGGGTGGGGTGGGATCGTCGGGGGCGATCCGGGTCAGGTAGGTCTCGGTGGCCGCCGCCGGCGCCGTCTCGCGACCGTCGAAGGCCCGCACGCTCTTCGACCCCGCGTCGTAGTAGAGCGCGAAGGCGCCTCCGCCGATCCCGGAGGACTGCGGCTCGACGAGTCCCAGCACCATCTGCGCGGTGACCAGGGCGTCGGCGGCCGTCCCGCCGTCGCGCAGCACCTCGCAGGCCGCGCGGGTCGCGAGCGGATTGGCGGTTGCCGCTGCGTAGGTGTCGGTGACGACCGGTCTCATCCCTGTTCGGAAGCCGGACGCGACTTCCGGTCTGGTGGCGATGTCGGTGGGTGCGGCCGTCATCGTCTGGGCGTCGATCATCTCGCCGTTGGGGATCTCGGCGCAGGTGACCGGACTCGCTTCCGGCTCGGCTGGATCCGAGCCGCAGGCAGTCGCGAGGAAGGTGGTGGCCGTCGCGACGACGAGGACACGTACCACTCGAGAGACTCCGGACCCGGCCGTCATCGGCCAAGCGTACTGACCGAGTGGCCGTTCGCGACGCGAACTGGGTCGAATGTTCAGGACAGCGGCCGTGACCGCATAGGGTCGAGGCGGAGGGCCGCACCGGCATGGTCGGCCGGACGAGACGAACGGGGAGAATCGTGGGAGTGGTACGGCATCGGGCGAAGATCGACAGGCCGCGCGAGCGGGTCTTCGACTACATCGACGGTTACCAGAACGTCCCGGAGTACCTGCTCGGGGTCACCCGGTTCGAGCCGACGACGGAGAAGACCAGCGGACTCGGAGCGAAGTTCGCGGTCTCGATGGACGTCGGACCGAAGACACTGAAGTCGGTGGTCGAGTGCACCGAGTACGTCGAGAACGAGCTCATCGAGTTGAAGGCCGTCGAGGGTTTCGACGCGAACACGACGTGGCGGTTCGCCGACGCGGACGGTGGATCGGGCACCGAACTCGACGTCGAGATCAACTACAACCTCCCCGGCGGTATGGCGGGCAAACTCCTCGGCAAGGTCGTGGGACCGTTCGCCGCTCAGGCGGTGCGGCACACGGAAGCGACGATCAGGAAGAAGATCGACTAGGAGCCGGATTCCGGCTCGGGCTCGGCCGACTGCCGTTCGAGCGCCGGGCCGGGTTCCGGTATCCGGTTGGGCAGGTGCCGCGAGAACAGCAACGCCAGCACGAGCAGGCCGAAGACGACGAACAGCGACTGCTGCAGGGCCGCGATCTGCGAATCCGAATAGGCCTGTGACACCGCCTGTGCGGACTCCTCCGAGCCGCCCGCGTCGAGGACGAGGGTGCGCGCCTCGTCGGCGGAGATGATCGGCACTCCCTGCTCGTCGACGGCGGCGATGATGCGTTGTTGGTCGGTGGGGGAGAGGTTCTCGGCGTCGTCGACCGCCGACACGAAGCCCGACGACAGCATGAGCAGGAAGACCGATCCCGCGACCGCGGTGCCGAACGACGACCCCAGGTTCTGGAAGGTGCCCTGCAGGCCGCCGACCTCCGAGGTGTCCTTCTCCTCGACAGCGGACATGTTGACGTTGCCGAGTTGTGAAGCGAGCAGACCGAAGCCGGCGCCGACCACGAACATGCCCGCGGCGAAGGCGGCGTTGCGCAGATCGATTCCCACCGAGGCGATGACGAGAAGCGTCCCCAGCGCCATCGTGATCTGTCCGCCGCGAGCGATGAACCGTGCGGAACGCCGTGCGGTGAGCCAGGATCCAAGGATCGAGAACAGGACGAGCCCGACCGAGAGCGGCAGGATCTTCACCCCGGTCTGCAGTGCATCGCGTCCGAGCATCGTCTGCAGGTACACGGGAACCACGAAGAACAGGGCGGCGATCGCGAAGTACTGGGCGAGGAAACCGCCGAGTCCGCTTCGGAGAGCAGCGATGCGGAAGAGTTCGACACGCAGCAGCGGTTGGCGGCCGGACTTCGCCAGGGTGCGCTGCCGCAGGACGAACAACCAGAGCACGACGACCCCGGCGAGCAACAGGTACGCCACGGGGGAGACACCCAGCGGGGCGATCTCGTCCCCGCCGATCTCCGGCGGATGCTGCGGCTTCAGCCAACCCCACGTCTTCGATTGCAGTACGCCGTAGACGATCAGCGACAGGCCGCCGGCGGATGCCACGACGCTGAGCGGGTCGATGCGTACCTCCGGGTCGCGGGGAACGTCACGAATCAGCTTGGCCGCGAACAGGACCGCCACCATGACGACGGTCTCGGCGACGAACACGTAGCGCCACGACAGGTATGTGGTCATCACGCCACCGAGCAGCGGGCCGACAGCGGCGGCCAGCCCGGTGACCGCGCCCAGGATCGAGAATGCGGTGACCCGGGCCTTGCCCGTGTAGTTGATGGCGGCCAGCGATGCGATCGCAGGGATGACGAGCACCGCGCCCAGCCCCTCCACGAGTGACCAACCGATGAGCAGGACGGTCAGGTTGGGACTCAGCGCCGTGGTCAGCGAACCGATGCCATAGATGACCGCACCGATCTTGAATGCTCTTGCGCGCCCCATCAAGTCGCCGAGCTTGCCTCCGGTCAGCATGAAGGCGGCCATCGTCAGCGCATAGAAGGTGATCGCGGCCTGCATGCCGGTGATCGAGGTCCCGAGGTCGTCGGCCACGACCGAGATGGACACGTTCATCACGGTGCTGTCGAGCACCATCACGAACTGTGAGACGGCCAGGATGATGATCACAGACCAAGAGCGCATCGTCAGTCCCCTCAGATGTGGTGAGCGCTCTGATCTTTACAGGTTCGGCGGTTTACTGCGCGGGATTGAGCATCGGTACGAGGAACTGGCGCGCCACCGCAGCGAGCTGCGCGTCGTCGGTGATGTCGACGACGCGGCTGGGCACGGTGAGGAACGACGCGGAGATGCGGACCATCATCTCGGCCACGAGATCGACGTCGAGTTCGTCAGAGATGTTGCCCGCCAGCTGTTCCCGGCGCAGCTGGGCGGCGACGAAGTGCTGGACCGTCGCGAGCAGCATGCCGTCGCCGCCGATCATCGATTCGATCAGCATGCTGGGCTCGGCGTCGCTGATCTCACCGATCAGCGGGTTGCCGGAGATCGCCCGCAGCGAACCGACGAACCCGACCACGACGCGGTCGGCCACGGTGTCGGCGCGGCGGATCTCCGCGCGGAACCGGTCGAAGTACCGACGGAACTCGCGGAGCACCACCTGGTCGACCAGGGCGTCCTTGGTGGCGAACTTGCGATACAGGGTGACCCTCGTGACGCCGGCGCTCTTCGCCACCTTCTCCATCGGCGTCCGTTGCACACCCAGTCGGCAGAAGAGTTCGAAGGCCGCGTCGAGCAGACGTTCGGCGGTGGGATCGGCGGCCACGTCGGACTGAGCCGCGGATTCGAGAAACGCCCGCTGGAGAAGCGAGCTGGACAGCGAAGCGCCGGACGGCTGCGTGGTCACTCGCCTCACCCCCTTCCTCACATCATGACCGCATGAGCTTCCATGATCGCAAAATTCGCGAAAGAGGTGTGTTCTGGAGCATGCGGTGGTAACAATGATACAAGGATACGTTGTTTGTCACATTGATACATGGAAGTGATGGGACGGGGTCATGGAAGATCTGAACAGGCGGAACCTGATACGCGCGGGCGGTGTCGTCGGCGCAGCCGGTGCGGTCGCGGCGCTCTCGCAGACGACGCCGTGGACGTGGTCGCCGGCGAACTCGGTGCCCGGCCGCGGTCGCGGCGCGGACCCGCGGCAGCTGTGGGACGACGAGGCCGACCCGGTGATCGCCAAGGTCATCGACAGCGGGCAGGTGCGCAACGTCAATCGCCTGCTGCGCACGTGGCATCGTAACTCGCAGCCGCTGCCCGCCGGGCTGCCCTCGGAACTGCGCGACTTCATGGAGCACGCTCGTCAGCTGCCCGCGTGGGCCGACCAGGCCAAGCTGGCCGACGCGGTCCGATTCAACCAGAAGCGCGGAACCTACCTCGGCGTCCTGTACGGCTTCGCCAGCGGCATGATGAGCACCGTCATCCCGCGCGAGGCCCGGTCGGTCTACTACTCCAAGGGCGGATGGGACCTCAAGGACCGCATCACCAAGACCGCGAAGCTCGGATACGACATCGGATCGCTCAACGCCTATCAGCCCGGCGGCGAGATGATCGTGACCTGCGTGAAGACCCGTATGGCGCACGCCGGCGTGCGACACCTCCTGCCGCAGTCGCCGCACTGGGTGCACGGCGCGACGGAGAAGAAGCCGATCAGTCAGGCCGACATCATGGTCACCTGGCACAGCCTGCCGACGACCGTCATGCGCAACTTCGACAAGTGGAACGTCCCGATCGCGGCCGACGAATCCGCCGGATTCCTGCATTCGTGGCAGATCACCGCTCGCCTGCTGGGCGTCCAGGACGAGTACATCCCCGCCTCCTGGGCCGCCGCCGACTCGCAGGCGCAGCAGGTCCTCGACCCGATCCTGGCGCCGACCCCCGAGGGTCGCAAGCTCGCCGACATGCTGCTCGACCTCGGCATGAACCTCGACCTCTCGCTGATCTCGCGCGGCGTCCTGGGGGCGCTCACGCGATTCGTGCTCGGTGACAAGGTCGCCAACTGGTATCAGATCCCGAGGGAGCCCGTGTGGAGCCCGCTGCTCGAGACGGCGTGGGGTCCGTACGTACAGATCCGCGAGGGCCTGCTCAACGTCGGCATGCCGCGTGAGGCGTACTGGCTGTTCGACGAGTTCCTCCGCCAGTTCGTGCTCTTCTACATGTCCGAACTGCGGATGCCGATCAACATCGAGATCCCGGTGATCAACAACCCGAAGTACAACTAGCCAGAAACTAGCCGGCGGACTCCTTCTCAGCCCCCGCCGACTGACCGACTTCCACCGCCCGGTCCTGCTTCTTCTTGTTCCGCTTCGGCAACAGGGGGATGCGGGGCCGGGCGGTGAGCCATTTGCTGAACGGTAGGCGTAGGAGGACGTCGACGAGCGCCAGCGAGGCCGTCAGTACCAGCACGACCAAGATGATCGAGCGCAGGATCGCCGAATGCGGGAACCAGTCGAAGAGGCCGCTGAGGAATCCGACGCGTCCGAGGACGTCCAGGATCAGCGGGTGTACCGCGAAGACCCCGAAAGCGCGCAGGGTCGCCTGGGAGACCAGTTTTCCGCCGGCGGGCCGGCCGGCGGCGCGTCGGTCATCCCAGACGAGGCCGATCAGCCACAGCAGGACGAAGCCGCCGATGAACCAGGGGAGCGACACCGGGTTCCAGGCGGTGTTGGCCTTCCACGGCACGTTGCCCGGCGATGTCGCCAACAGGTATCCGGCAACGGTGAAGGCCGCGCAGCCCGCCGCGACCAGGACGACCATCGCCATGTGGTCGCGGAGCCAACGATCGACCGCCTCGCGATGCTGCGCGGCCAGCACGCCCATGGTGATGAAGAGCGCGTACATCGGCAGCGTCTTCCACAGGTGCTGGTAGGCGACGTCCCACACCTGACCCGACGGTCGGGGCAGGTACTGGTAGATGACGAACACCAGGAGCTGGATCGCGGTTCCGCCGGCCAGCATCAGCCACGGTCGGCCGCGGCCCCGCTCGAACAGCCACGAGATCAGTGGGAAGAACAGGTAGATCTGCATCGAGATCAGCAGGAAGTACAGCTGGTACTTGCCCTCGCCGACGAGGAGGTCGTGCGCGAGGCGCGGCGCCATCTCACTGATCGGCGGGAACGGATTGTCGGCGATGATGATGTGGTCGGTGATCGTGTAGATCAGCGTCCATGCCAGGTAGGGGCCGACGACGAGCCCGAAACGACGCCGCCAGAACTGCCACGGCGACATCTCCCGACCCTGCATGCTCAGCACGAGGACGTAGAGGGTCACCGCCACGAAGCCGTATCGGGTCAGGTGGCACAGGGTGCCGACGAGATTCGCGCCCCTGATCTCGTCGGCACCGCCGTTGATGGCGTTGATGCTGTGCGCGACGACCACGAAGGTGAACAGGACGACCCGGACGAAGTCGGCGGTGTGCGCCCGACCGCGGGGCTTGGTCGTGGGCGCGGGAGGGGCAGACTCGGCGGGACGGGGTGCCACGGTGGCGGAGTCCGGCGACTCGACAGCGGTGGCCGTGGTCTCGTCGTCGTCGGCGGTGCGCGCCGATCCTGATGCCGCGTGCACCAACGAAAAGACCTCCCCGGGTGAAACGGTAGAACGTATGCGGTAGGCAGTGTACGGACACAGGCTGGCAGGAACCTCAACGCCGGGGTGTCCTCAGTGGTGACGATCACAGCCGGAAATGTCCGGTTCGCGTCGGGGTCGATCGTACCGGTGCTCGCATTCCGACGCCGGGCGTCACACATCGTCGTGGGTGTTCCCGGCGACGGGGGCGAACTACACGATCTTCACCATCTGAGGTGTGTGGTGTGGCCGGGTGAGGTCGCTCGCGTAGACTCCCGCTGTCGGGGAGCCGCGCCACCGTGGGCTCTTCGCGGTCCGCCTTCGTAGCTCAGGGGATAGAGCAACCCTCTCCTAAAGGGTAGGTCGTAGGTTCGAATCCTACCGAGGGCACCAGTCTGGCCGTTCCACTGCGCGAGTGCCGTCTCGCGGGGTTTCGGCCTACGAACTCACGCCGGATTTCGCGAACCGCCGACGGTAGACGAGTGGCGAGACGCCGACACTCGCGGCGAAATGGTGGCGCAGCAGCGTCGCCGACGTGAAGCCGACCTGGCGTGCCACCTCGTCGACGCTGGCGCTGGTCGTCTCGAGCAGGTTCTTCGCCGACAGCACTCGCTGTTCGGTCAGCCAGCGGCGAGGCGATATGCCGACCTCGTCGACGAAGCGACGCGCAAAGGTACGTCCGGACATGTGCATCCGGGACGCCATGTCGTCGATGCTGATATCGCGGTCGAGGTTGGCCGTCATCCAGGCCAGGAGCGATCCGAAGCCCTCGTCGTTGCATGCCGGCACCGGGGCCTCGACGAACTGGCGTTGTCCGCCGTCGCGGTGTGGCGGCACGACCATGCGCCGCGCGATGCGGTTGGCGACGGCCGGTCCCCAGGATTCGCGGACCAGGTGCAGCGAGGCGTCGATCCCGGCGGCTGTGCCGGCGCTCGTGGTCACGGGTCCGTCGTCGACGAAGAGGACGTCGGTGTCGACCTGCGCCTGGGGGAACATGCGCGCGAGATGGTCGCCGTAGCGCCAGTGGGTGGTGCACCGACGGCCGTCGAGGAGTCCGGCCGCGCCGGCGACGAACGCGCCCGAGCAGACGGTGAGGACACGTCCGCCGTTGTCGACGACCGCACGGATGGTGTCCAGGATCTCGACGGGGTAGTCGCCGCTGATGCTTCCGCCGGGGATGACGACGAGATCGACGTCGCGGCACTCGTCCAGGGTGTGCGACACCTGGATCGACACCCCGTTGCCGACGGCCAGCGCGGTGTCGGGATCCGGTGTGGCGACCCGGAAGTCGAAGGCGGGGACGTCGTCGTCGGTGCGGTCGAGGCCGAACACCTCGTGCACGACGCCGAACTCGAAGAGCGCGACGTGTCCGTACAGGAGGACACCAACCGAATGCAGCACCTGACCAGTATGGCAGATAATTTGCGAACATTGACTTAACTGCCACTGGTGGCCGAAATGATGTGGGCGGAGGATTACTGCCATGACACTCCTCTTCGTTCTCGCCCTTGTCGTGGTCGCCTCGGTCGTCGGTGCAGCCGGCCTACTGAGTCTCACCGCGCGACGTACCCCCGTCGGCCAGCGGACGCCGGGCCAGCGGATTGCCGACTGGTTCACCCGGAATCCGCGGCGCCCCTACGGTCCCGACACTGAGCGAGTGGCAGCAGAACTGAGCATCCTCACCCGCCGGTACGACAAGCTCATCTGACCCGTCGGCCGCTGCGCTACCGTTGCGGTCGTGAGTTCACAGACAGTCCTCGTGACCGGCGCGACCAGTGGCATCGGGGCCGAGGTCGCCCGCCAGTTCGTCGCGAGGGGACACCGGGTCTACGGCACCACCCGCAATCCGGATTCCGTACGCAACCCGATCCAGGGCGTCACCTACGTCCGGCTCGACAACGCCGACTACGAATCCGCCGAGTCCTGCGCGGCCCTCGTCGGCGACGTGGACATCCTGATCAACAACGCCGGCGAGTCCCAGGCCGGTGCGCTCGAGGACACCTCGATGGCGGCCGTCGAGGATCTGTTCCGGGTCAACGTCTTCGGGCCGATCGCGCTGACCAAAGTGGTGTTGCCCGGCATGCGTCTCCGGCGCCGGGGCACGGTCGTGATGGTCGGGTCGATGTTGTCCAGCTTCCCGGTCGCCTTCCGGTCCAATTACGCCGCGACCAAGTCGGCGCTGAAGGCTTTCGCGCTCGCGTCGCGACGCGAGTTGGCGCCGTACGGGATACGGATGATCAGTGTCGAACCCGGCACGATCGCCACCGGCATCGGTGATCGCCGCAGCATTCACATCGGCGACGACTCGCCCTATCGCGCCGAGTACGAGACGCTCGCCGCCGCCACCCGGCGCAACGAGGACGCGGGCATCAGTGCGGTGAGCATGGCCACCCAGATCGTCGACGCCGCGTTGGCCGAGCATCCGAAGCCGTTCTACGCCAAGGGCAATCAGGCAGGGGTGGTCTTCCTGCTCCGGCGTCTCGCGCCGCGACAGCTGATCCTGGACATGACCGCGCGCAAGCACGGACTCTCGAAGGTGAAGATCTGACCGTGCGACTCACCTTGCGAGTCATCGGGATCGGGCCCGGCGGACCGCGTCAGATCACGCTGCAGGCGATCGACGCGATGGCCGACGTCGATGCCTTCCTCGCGCTGGAGAAGGGCACGGCGAAGAGCGGCCTCCTCGACGCACGCCGCGCCATCCTCGACGAGTATGCGCGCGAGGGGCATTCGCTGGTGGAGATCCCCGATCCGCCACGCGACCGGGAACCGGCCGACTACGACGCCGAGGTCCGGCGCTGGCACGCCGCGCGCGCCGAGCTGATCGCCGGCGCACTGCGCGACGAGGTCGGCGACGGGGGAGTGGCCGCGTTCCTCGTCTGGGGTGACCCCGCCCTCTACGACAGCACGCTGCGGATCGTCGACGATCTCGCCGCCCGCGACGACCTCGAACTCGAGGTCGAGGTCATCCCCGGCGTGACCAGCGCGAGCGCGCTCACGGCGGCCCACCGCATCGTCGCCAATCGCGTCGGCGAACCGATCCACACGACCACGGGCCGACGCCTCGCGGAGACGCCCGCGGGCGCCGACGCGAATCAGATCGTGATGCTCGACGCCGACCTCACCTTCCGGCACACCGCCGACCCGGAGGATCACATCTGGTGGGGCGCCTACGTCGGCACCGAGGACGAGATCCTGATCAGCGGCAAGGTCGGTGAGGTGACGGACCGGATCGTCGAAGCTCGCGCCGAGGCCCGGGACCGGATCGGCTGGATCATGGACATCTATCTGCTGCGGAAGAGTCGCCAGTAGCCGGACCCTTCGTGACGCGCCCTCCGCAAGCTCCGGGCGCTCCTCAGGGAACGGAGGGGCTGCGCTCGCTTCCTCGCACCTCGCACCTCGGGGCCCACCCCGCTCCCTGAGGAGCGAGCTTGCGAGCGTCACGAAGGGTCCTGGTGAGATGCGTCGCCAGATCACAGGTGCTCTCGCGCCACCAGTTCCACCGTCACGAGCATCGCGATGGAACTCACCGCGAGCAAGGCGATCAGCACGAACATCTGCATCGCCGCGGCCGCCCACACCGACGCCCCGCCGAGGACCATGCCGACGAACGCGCCGGGGATCGTGACGAGTCCCACCGACTTCGTCTGATCGAGGCCGGGGACGAGCGCGGTCGCCGAGGGCGGGCCGGCGATCTCCATCCGAGCGTCCCGCGGGTCGAAGCCGAGCGACAGCGCGGCTTCCACCTCGCCGCGACGGACCGACAGCTCGTCATGCGCCCGGCGTCCGGCGAGCGAGGCGGTGACCATCGCGCCGCCGAGCATGATGCCGGCAGTGGGGATCACGGCGATGCCGCGGGCAGGAAGCACACCGACTGCCACCAGAGCGGTGACGATCGCGATCGTCGGCGCCGCCACCGGCCCGGCACACCACGCGGTTCCCGCCAGGCGGGGACCCCCCGGTCGCACTCGTCGGGCCGAGGTCCAGGACGCGGCGGTCGCCATCACCGCGACGAACAGCGCCGAGGCCCACAGGTGGGGGATGACGGCGGCGAGCACGGCAGCCAGTGCCGCGAGTTGCGCGCCGGCCCGGAGCGTGGCGACGACGGTCTCCCGGGCCAATCCGCTCCGACGGTTCACCAGCACGGCGACCACGGCTAACAGGACGACGGCCACCACCAGTGCGGGCCCGATGCGCACCACCGCGTCGCCGATGCCGTTCACCGGTTCAGTTCACCAGATCTGACGCAGCGCGCCGAGCATCTCCTCGCGGATCTCGCTGCGGCAGATGACGAAGTCAGGCATGTACGGATGCCGGTTGTTGTACACGATCTCCGACCCGTCGAGGCGACTGCAGTGCAGTCCGGCCGCCAGGGCGACCCCCACCGGCGCTGCGTTGTCCCACTCGTACTGACCGCCGGCGTGGACATAGGCATCGGCATCGCCGCGGACGACGGCCATCGCCTTCGCGCCGGCCGAACCGACCGGCACCATCTGCAGACCCAGTCGGTTCGCCACGTAGCTGGTCTCATACGAGCCGCCCCACCGGGAGGTGACGAGACGCCGGGTCAGTTCGCCGGTGGTCTCCGCGACGGTGTCGGAACGGAACAGTTCACCCGTCGCGGGCAGCGACACCGACGCCTCGGTGACGATCCCGCTCTCGGTCAGGGCGACGTGTACGGCCCAGTCCGACGAGCCGCCGGCGAATTCCCTTGTGCCGTCCAGGGGGTCGATGATCCACACGCGCGACGCGGTGGCCCGGTCGCCGACGTCGGCGGCTTCCTCGGACAACACCGCATCGCGTGGCCGGTGTTTGCGGAGCACCGTCGAGATCCAAGCCTGCGCAAGCGCATCGCCCACATCGCCGAGCATCGCGCCGCCGAGCAGGTCGCCCGAACGGATTCCGAGGAGTACTTCGCCGGCTCCCTGCGCGATCCGGGCGGCCAGCTCGGCGTCGGAAAGTCGGGAGTTCATCCCACAACTAGAGCACACTGGTGGCATGCCTGAGCTCCCAGAGGTGGCCGCCATCGCCGACTACGTCGACGGCCGTGCGGCCGGACTCCCGATCCGCCGGGTCGACGTCGCGTCGTTGTCAGTGTTGAAGACCGCGGACCCGCCCTACACGGCGCTGATGGACCGGATCGTCGAATCCGTCGGCCGGGTGGGGAAGTACCTGGTCATCCGTACCATTCCCGGTTCGGCGGCCACTGCGTCAGAGCCGTTGCTGCAGCTGGTCATCCATCTGTCGCGGGCGGGCTGGGTGCGGTGGAGCGAGGACTTGTCGCCCAAACCCCTGCGGCCGGGCGGGAAGAGCCCGATCGCCCTGCGCGTGCACTGCGGCCTACCCGGCGAGGGGTTCGACGTCACCGAGGCCGGGACGCAGAAGCGACTCGCGGTGTGGCTGGTCCGCGACCTCGCCGACGTCGAGCGGATCGCCGGTCTGGGACCGGACGCGCTCGAGCTGACGTCCGAACAGTTCGCCGAGATCCTCGCCGGCACCACCGGCCGGATCAAGAACGTGCTCACCGACCAGCACACCATCGCCGGGATCGGCAACGCCTACTCCGACGAGATCCTGCACACCGCACGCCTGTCGCCGTTCGCGTCGTCGAAAACACTGAAGGCCGACCAGGTCGCGACACTCTACGACGCCATGCGCGGCGTGCTCACCGACGCGACCGGGCGTCTGGAGGGGCAGGCCGTCGCGCGGCTGAAGTCCGAGAAGCGCACTGGTTTGCGCGTGCACGCCCGCACCGGCCTGCCGTGTCCGGTGTGCGGCGACATCGTCCGCGAGGTGTCGTTCGCGGACCGGTCCTTCCAGTACTGCGCCACGTGCCAGACGGGCGGGAAGGTGCTGGCGGACCGTCGGATGTCGCGGTTGCTGAAGTAGGTCGCGCCGGGCGACCGGGAAGGCAGAACTTACCGGCCGGTAGCCTGGTCCTCGTGACGACACGGCAGAGGATTCTCATCACGGGTGCGAGTTCGGGGCTCGGGGAAGGCATGGCCCGACGCTTCGCCGCCCAGGGACGTTCGCTCGCCCTCGCGGCGCGCCGCCGCGAGAAGCTGGATGCGCTGGCCGGCGAACTGCGGCCCACCGCCGCACAGGTCGAGGTCGCGACGCTCGACGTCACCGACGTGGACGCCGTCCCCGAGGTCTTCGGGAGGCTGGCCGACGGTCTGGGCGGTCTCGACCGGGTCATCGTCAACGCCGGACTCGGCAAGGGCGCACCCCTCGGCACCGGCAAGGCCGCCGCGAACATCGAGACCGTGCAGACCAATCTCGTCGGCGCGCTGGCCCAGGCCGAGGCGGCGCTGGAGATCTTCCGTGCGCAGAACGCCGGGCACCTCGTGCTGATCAGCTCCATCTCGGGTGTTCGCGGCATGCCCAAGGCGCAGGCCGCCTATTCGGCGTCGAAAGCCGGGCTGACGGCGCTGGGGCAGGGACTCCAGGCCGAGTTCGCGTCGTCGCCGATCACGGTGTCGGTGGTCGCGCCGGGCTACATCGAGACCGATATCAACCGGGGCGTGAAGACGTCCCTGATGGTCGAGACCGACAAGGGCGTCGACGCGCTGGTCAAGGCGATCGAGGCGGAGAAGGACTGGGCCCCGGTGCCCGCGTGGCCCTGGACACCCATCGCGGCCGCGCTGAAGTTCCTGCCGGCGTCGGTCAGCCGCCGACTGGTCTGATTTGTGTAGTTCGTTCAGACAGTGGATGTTTCGCGTTCGACCCCCGGCGACGGGCTACCGTCACGGGATGGGTGTTCATCGGTTCGAGCGGCTGACGGCCGTCCTCGCCGCGTGCGCCGCGGGGTCCGTCTTTCTCGCGGGTTGTGCGCCTGCGGCACCGCACGATCGCGATCCGATCCCCTCGCCTCCGGCGTCGACGTCAGCGCCGCCGCCCTCCACCAAGATCGTGACCGCCGGACCACAGCGTGACGAGGGGCCGGTGATCAGACGGTTTCCGCTCCTGCAGGGTTCGGTGATCGAGGGTTGGACGGCCGGCACCCTCGGTGGCAACTCGTCGGACAGGGTCCCCGGACCATCCACCTACTGGTTCGACGCGGTCGTGAACGTCGGTACCGAGCGCGCGGCAGCATGGGCGGGGCAGTACGGCGCCGACCCGGTGGCCCCGCCTGACTCGGTGGCGGGCGCGTTGCGCGACCTGGTGCCGCCCGGCGGCTTTGTCGGCGGGCCCGCCCTCGACCGTGCGTTTTCGTCACCGGAGTGGCGCGCGACGGTGTACCTGTCGCTGACGACGGGTCGCGTGGTCGTCCTGGGTATCGACGACTGACCTGCGTAAGGTGGCCGTCGTGGCGAACAAGCAAGGACAAGTGGTGGCCTCGGGCGCGTTTCAGGTGTTCGGCGCTCGACAGCGGGATCAGGTCGGCGAACTGCTCGGCGAGATCTTCGACCGCACGGACATCGCGGCCTTGGGCTCCGACTGGCGGGGCATCGTCTACTTCACCCTCTCCGACGACGAGACCACCGCCGCCGACACGGTTCTCGGCTTCGACCCGTCGAGCGGGACCTCGGGTGAGCTGGCCACCGTCGACGAGGTGTCCGAGGCCGTCCGGACCGGTGACGTCGCCGAGGCCGTCGACGTGGCGAGCTTCGATGCGTGGCGGGAGGCGACCGGTACCCGCGCCCTGGACATGGGTGCCTGCGTGCCACCCGCCCTGTATGAATTCCTCGGCGGTGATCCCGCCGAACGAGACGTCGAGCCAACCGATCTCGTCACCTACGTGGCGACCGCGGCCGCCATCATGGGCCGCATCCAGTCGCTCGGCGTCGAACCCGGGGACGAGATCCCCGATGCGGTCTTCGACGAGGAGTACTGGACCTAACCGCCGGTTGAGCCGCCCTTGTGCCGGTTGAGCTTGTCGAAACCCCCTCAGACCGCGCGGCCCCGTCGTTCCCGGTACCACGTGACGAGGGCGTCGGTCGACGAATCGTCGTGCGTGTCAGGCGCTTCGGGTCGGGTGATGGTGCCGAGCAGTTCCTTGGCCTGGGTCTTGCCGAGTTCGACACCCCACTGGTCGAACGGGTTGATGCCCCAGATGGCGCCTTCGACGAAGACCTGGTGCTCGTAGAGCGCCACGAGCTGGCCGATCACCGACGGGGTGAGCTGGGGGGCGAGGATCGAGGTGGTGGGGCGGTTCCCCGGCATCACCTTGTGGGCCACGACATGTGCGGGCACGCCCTCGGCGGCGATCTCGTCGGCGGTCTTGCCGAAGGCGAGCACCTTGGTCTGGGCGAAGAAGTTGCTCATCAACAGGTCGTGCATGGAACCCGAGCCGTCGGGAGCGGTCGGCAGGTCGTCGGTGGGTTCGGCGAAACCGATGAAGTCCGCGGGCACCATCCGCGTGCCCTGGTGCAGCAGTTGGTAGAAGGCGTGCTGGCCGTTGGTTCCCGGTTCGCCCCAGAAGATCTCGCCGGTGTCGGTGGTGACGTGGTGGCCGCCGGCGGTGACCGACTTGCCGTTGGACTCCATCGTCAGCTGCTGCAGGTAGGCGGCGAAGCGGGCCATGTCGTTGCTGTACGGGAGCACCGCGCGGACACCGACATCCCAGAAGTTGTTGTACCAGAGGCCGATCAGGCCGAGAATGACCGGTGCGTTGCGTTCGAGGGGCTGGGTGCGGAAGTGCTCGTCGACCATGTGGAAGCCGTCGAGGAACTCGGCGAAGCGTTCCTTGCCGATCGCGGCCATCACCGACAGCCCGATCGCGGAGTCCACCGAGTACCGGCCGCCGACCCAGTCCCAGAAGCCGAACATGTTGTCGGTGTCGATGCCGAACTCCGCCACTTCGGCGGCGTTGGTGCTGACGGCGACGAAATGCTTTGCCACGGCGTCGGTGTCGGCGTCGAGCGCCTGCAGGAGCCAGGTGCGGGCGGCGGCGGCGTTGGTGAGTGTCTCGAGAGTGGTGAAGGTCTTCGAGGCGATGATGAACAGTGTCGTTTCGGCGTCGAGGTCGGCGAGGGTGCCGACCATGTCCGCGGGGTCGACGTTGGAGACGAAGTGGCAGCGGATCCCGGCGTCGACGTAGTGGCGCAGCGCCTGATAGACCATCACCGGACCGAGGTCGGAGCCGCCGATGCCGATGTTGACGACGTCGGTGATGGGTTTTCCGGTGTGTCCCTTCCACTCTCCGCTGCGGAGGCGGTCGGTGAACTCGCCCATCCGGGTGAGGACCTCGTGTACGTCGGCGACGACGTCCTGGCCGTCGACGGTCAGTGTCGCATCGGCCGGCAGGCGCAGCGCGGTGTGCAGGACGGCGCGGTCCTCGGAGGTGTTGATGTGGGCGCCGGCGAACATGTCGTCGCGGATCTCCTCGAGACCGACCTCGCGGGCCAGGCTCATCAGGAGTTCGAGCGTCTCGCGCAGCACCCGGTGCTTCGAGTAGTCGATGTGCAGATCGCCGACGTCGACGGTGAGTTCGCGCCCGCGTGCGGGATCGATCGCGAACACCTCACGCAGGTGCATGGCGTACACATGCGGCTGATGAGCCGCGAGCGCCTGCCAGGACTGCGTCGCGGTGATGTCGCCGTGGTCGGTGCCGGTGAAGTCGCTGCCAGGTGCCTGGGTGCTCATGACCACCAACCTTATGTGCTCGGCGTCGTGGCCGCGACGGTCGTCACACGTGGCGCGCAGGCGTCACCGGATCACCGCGTCGGTGTGCGAGGGGCCGGCGGGTCAGCGGCCCAGTGGCCCTCGCCCCAGACGCAGCAGCAGCATCGCGAGGGTGTGCCCCTCCTGGCCGAGATCCTGGAAGCGCTCGAGCACTTTCACCTCGCGGCTGTGGACCAGGCGGGGGCCGCCGGAGGCCATGCGTGCGGCACCGATCTTCTTCGACACCGCCGACCTGCGCTTGATCGCGGCGAGGATCACGGCGTCGAGCCGGTCGATCTCGAGCCGCAGCTGGTCGATGTCGTCGGGCAGGTCGCCGACCTCGGACGAGAGCTCGTACTTGTCGAGGTCGATCGAGTGCTCGAACGACGTGCCGCCGGACGGGCGGGGGTCCTGGGCGCCGGGGCTGGGGCTGCGGTCGGTCACGCGCCCGATTTTGCCACGACGCCCCGCGACGACCCGCATGCGGCCGAGTCGCCCGACCCGACCACGACGCCGCTCGCGGCACATGGAAACTGGAGCGCATGCCCAACGCGCGGATGGTGTCCCTCGTCGCCCTGTCCCTGATCGTGGGTCAGCTGATCATCCGCGGCTGGCTCGTCGCGACGGGCAACTTCTACTGGGACGATCTGGTCCTCGTGGCACGCGCGTCGTCGAACCCGATCCTGTCCTGGGAGTACCTGGGTCACAGTCACGACGGGCACTTCATGCCGGCGGCGTTCCTGCTCGCCGGGGTGGCCACGTGGCTGGCACCGCTGAACTGGGCGCTGCCGGCGCTGATGCTCGTGGCGATGCAGGCGATCGCGTCGGTGGCGGTGTGGCGGATGGTGCGGGTCATCGCGCCGCGCGCCCGCATCGGTGCACTCGTCGCGCTCGCGTTCTATCTGTTCAGTCCGATGACGGTGCCCGCCTTCGCCTGGTGGGCGGCCGGCCTCAACACCCTGCCCCTGCAGGCGGCGATGGCGTGGATCGTCGCCGACGCGGTCCGCCTCGCGCGCGGTGACGTCGACGACGCGCGACGCCGGCTGGTGTGGATCCGCTCGACGATCGTCTTCCTGATCGCGCTGGCGTTCTTCGAGAAGTCGTTGTTCATCCTCCCGGTGGCGCTGGTGGCCGCGGTCCTCGCGAACGGCGGTCCCCGCGCGACCACGGTGACGCTGCGGGCCGCCCGGGAGTTGTGGCTGGCGCTGACCGTCGTCGCCGCGTCGTGGGTGGCGGTGTACTTCATCACCACCGACCCGACGTCGGGTGAGCATTCGGTGGCGCAGACCGCGCGCCTGGTCTGGCGGTCGGTGACCGATGCGATCGTGCCGTCGCTCGTCGGCGGGCCGTGGGAATGGGAGCGGTGGACGCCGAGTCCGCCGACCGGCTTCCCGCAGATGTGGATGATCGTCGGCGGCTGGCTGGTGCTGGTCGCGGTGACCTGGTGGGCGGTGGCCCGCAGACGCGGCGGCGCGGCGATCGTCGTGTGCGCGCTGATCTACGCGGTGGCCGCCCAGATCCCGGTGATGTGGAACCGGTCGAGCCCGCAGACGGCGATCGAACTCGCCCAGCACATGCGCTATCTCCCGGACACGGCGCTGGTGTTCACCATCGCTCTGGCCCTGCTGTGCGCGGCGCCGGCCCGGACCACCGATGTGGGCGGACGGCATGCGCGCACGTCCGACGCCGAGGCCGGGCGCGATGAGGAGCGGTCGGCCGCGCTGCCCGCGTTCGCGTCCGTCGTCGGTGCGCTCGTCGTGGTGTCCGCGCTGGTGTCGCTGGTCTCGTTCTCGTCGTCGTGGCGGGACAACCCGACCGGCGACTACCTCGAGACCGCGACCGCATCGCTGCACGACGCCGCGACGCAGGGGCCGGGCGGCGTGACCATGCTCGACCAGTCCGTGCCCCTGGAGATCCTGCAACCCTTCGTCTACCCCGACAACCAGGTCAGCCGCATCTTCGGCCGCGTGGAGCCCCGGCCCGACTTCGGGGTGGCCACCGACCGGTTGTTCGTGCTCGACACCGCGGGAAATCTCGTGCCCGGCGGCGTGACGCAGCGTCGCACCATCTACGCGGGGGCGGGGACCTGCCGGACCCCGGAGGTCGACGGACCCACCCGACTGCGACTCGACGGTCCGCTCTTCTCCTGGCCCTGGACGATCGCGCTCAGCTACTGCGCGACCCGGGACGGCGAGATCGAGATCGCGCTCGCGGACGGGGAAGCGGTCCGGGCACCGGTCCGCGCGGGACTGGGGTCGGTGTATGTCCGGATCAACGGTGGCGGCGACCACGTCGATCTGCGGCCCCTGACGCCGGGGCTGCGGCTGCACACCGGCGCCGGCCGGGTGGGCGAGGCCGCCGAGGCGCGCTTCGCGGGCGGCTGAGTTCTAGTGGTGTGTCTCGGAAATAAGCGACTGGTCTCCGGCGCTCGATCGGCGCCTGGCTGCGTTGTCGTCGGTCGAGATAGCTCCGCTATCCCTCCCTCCTCCGCCTTGCCAGACCACCGATCGCTCCACCGGATACCGGCCACCTATTTCCGAGACACACCACTAGTCGTAGTAGAACGCGGAGATGTTGTCGCTCTGGTTCTCCGCGGCGATGAGGGCTCGCAGCGCCGACGCGGTCTCCTCCTCGGCGACGAAGTAGACGACCTGCGCGTCGCCCGCCGCTGCGACCTGCTGCTCCATCTGCTTGCGGAGCACCTCGGTGCCTTCCCAGGACGGATCGAAGGTGCCGCCGACGATGTGGTCCTGATATCCCTCACCGAAGGTGATGTGCATGTTGCCGTCGGTGCCGATGCCGTCGAAGACGTAGTCGCCGCGCTTGATCGCGTAGTAGCTCGGCAGGCCGGTCACACCGGAGCCGAACCGGGCCTGTGCCGGTTCCTTGTTCCCGGTGCGGACGTAGACGATCTCGGTGTTGGTCTGCTTCTCGTTGTTGTCGATGAGATCGTTCAGTTCGTCTGTGGTCGCGTCGATGAAGGCGAGATAGGTGAAGGTGTACCGCGACGCGATGTTGGTGTCCGGCGGGAGGTTGGTCGCCGCGCAGCGGGTGGTTCCGTTGCGTCCGAAGTCGACCCGCAGGACCACCTTGCACTCACCGCCGACGGCGCCGGGCGGGCGGTTGCCGACCGCGAAGTTCAGCGTCAGGCCGTAGTTGAAGTGGCCGCGGACGTTGTCGGCGTACGGGCTGCCCTGCACGGTGTAGTCGAAGGCGCAGGACGAGGTGGTGCATGCACCCGTCTGGCGCGAGGACACCACCGGCTGCTCCATCCAGAGGCCGGGGGCGGGCACCGACAGCAGGTCCGAGACGAGTGCACGCTGGTTCGCGAACACCTTCTGGGCCTGGTCGGCCGGCTGCAGGCTGACCGCGGCGTCGATGTCGTAGGTGACCGGGCCCTGCACGCTCTGACCCTTGACGTTCGTGACGTTCTTCGTCTCCGGGTCGAAGGTGACCTCCCACGCTCCGATCTTCACCTTGTCGTCGCCGACGAACTCGATCGGCGGGTCGGTGGTGGGCCAGCGTCGGGCGTCGGGGGTGCCCTTGTTGGGCGCCGGGAGCTCGGCCCCGAGCTGCGGCGCGTCGCCGTTCTCGATGTTGCCGATGTCGCCGGCGAGGTTGTCCGGGCCGAGGATCGTGCCCAGGCGCGGCAGGCTGGTGAAGCGGGTGGAGGCCCACTTGTTGTCGAGCGGGGCGGCGTCGAGATTCGTCTTCTCGGCGTCGACGAGGAGTTCGTTCCACAGAGCGCCGGGGGCGCTGAGGAACGGGCTGTTGCCGATCTGCCGGTACTCGCCCTGCTGTGAGCCCAGGGTGATCGTGCCCTCGGCGGTGTTCGACGTGGTGACGATCAGGTCGTCGAACTCGACCGTCCCCTCGCCGCGCTCGTCGTCGTATTTGTAGGTGACCTTGCCGGTGAACTTCGCCGCCGGGCTCGTCGCCATCTTGAACAGCACCTCGTCGAGGCTCTTCTGCGCACGGAAGGCGGGGGTGGGCTCCACGGTGCCGGCGCTGCTGAACGGGACGAACGACAGGACGAGCGCGATGACGAGGGCCAGTGCTCCGACACCGAGGGCGATGGCGGCGGGGACGATGGACGGTCTCTTCATGGCGCCTCTTCCTGCTCGCCGGGGCGTCGTCGCCGCGTGCGAGTTGTTCGCAGACAGGGCACCCCGAGCCGGTGATACCGCGTCATATTAGCCGCGGGACACGGCGATCGGGGTCTCAACCCACGGGGCCGGTCGGCTGTTCGGTCGACCACGTGCCGGGGTGGAGCGGACCGGCCGACGGGGGTCTGTCGGCGGTGGCGGGTAACCTGGACAACCGATGAACAGCTCTTCTTCTGCCCCTCTTCTCGCCGGTCGCGCGGGCGCCGCTCCCTCGGGTGCGGCCGCCGACGACCGGGTCGCGCGCCTGCTCGACGGTCTCAACCCGCAACAGCGCGCCGCGGTGCTCCACGCCGGCGCGCCGTTGCTGATCGTGGCGGGCGCGGGCTCGGGCAAGACGGCGGTGCTGACCCGCCGGATCGCCTACCTGCTCGCCGCACGGGACGTCACGCCCGGGCAGATCCTGGCCATCACCTTCACCAACAAGGCCGCCGCGGAGATGCGCGAGCGGGTCATCGACCTCGTCGGCCCCCGCGCCGCCTACATGTGGGTCTCGACCTTCCACTCCACATGCGTGCGCATCCTCCGGGCGCAGTCGGGCTTGCTGGAGAAGATGAACTCGAACTTCTCCATCTACGACGCCGACGACTCGAAGCGGTTGTTCGGCATGGTCATCCGTGACCTCGACCTCGATCCCAAGAAGTTCAGCCCACGCGGGGTGTCGGTGGCCGTGTCGAACTTCAAGAACGAACTGATCTCGCCCGACGAGGCGCTGGCCGCGGCGCCCGAGGACGACCCGACGTCGACGACGATCGCGCAGATCTACGCCGAGTACCAGCGCCGTCTGCGCGCCGCAAACGCCTTCGACTTCGACGATCTGATCGGGGAGACCGTCGCTCTGCTACATCGGCATCCCCAGGTCGCGGAGTATTACCGGCGCCGGTTCCGTCACGTCCTCGTCGACGAGTACCAGGACACCAACCACGCGCAGTACGTGCTCATCCGCGAACTGGTGGGGGAGCAGACCACCGCGAGTGGTCTCGAGCCGTCGGAGCTGTGCGTCGTCGGCGACGCCGACCAGTCCATCTACGCCTTCCGCGGCGCCACCATTCGCAACATCGAGGAATTCGAACGCGACTTCCCGTCCGCCGAAACCGTTCTGCTCGAACAGAACTACCGGTCGACGCAAACGATCCTGTCGGCGGCCAACGCCGTCATCGCGCGCAACTCCAACCGGCGCGAGAAGAAGTTGTGGACCGACTCCGGTGACGGCGAGCTCATCGTCGGGTACGTCGCCGACTCCGACCGCGACGAGTCGACGTTCATCGCCAAGGAGATCGAGGAACTCACCGACTACTCGATCGGCGGGTCGTCGAGTCACAAATACTCCGACATCGCGGTGTTCTACCGCACCAACACCGGTTCGCGTGCGATCGAGGAGGTGTTCGTCCGGCACGGGATTCCGTACAAGGTCGTCGGCGGCACCAAGTTCTACGAGCGCAAAGAAGTGCGGGATGTGGTGGCCTACCTGCGGGTGGTCGCCAACCCCGACGACTCGGTCAGCCTGCGCCGGATTCTCAACACGCCTCGGCGCGGTATCGGCGATCGCGCGGAAGCCTGCGTCGCCGTGCATTCGGAGAACACCGGACGGAGCTTCTACGAGTCGCTGATGGACGCTGCCGAGGGCAAGGTCGCATTGCTCAACACGCGGGCGGTCAAGCAGATCGGCGGGTTCGTCGAACTCATCGAAGGGCTCCGGTCGGACTTCCTGACCCACTTCGGCGAGGCCGGCTCGGAGGACGCGGATGTGGCCTTCCTCGACGCCACCGAGGAGTCGGCCGACATCGGCGAACTCGTCGACGCGATCGTCGAGCGCACCGGCTACCGCGCCGAACTCGAGGCGTCCAACGATCCACAGGACGGCGCACGCCTCGACAACATCAACGAACTCGTCGCCGTGGCACGGGAATTCAGTGCCGACGCCGCGCAGGTCGACGCCGATGCCGACGACCCCGAGGTCGAGGTGGACCGCGAGGGCGAGCCCGAACCCGGTTCGCTCGCAGCGTTTCTCGAGCGGGTCTCACTCGTCGCAGACGCCGACCAGGTGCCGGATGAGGGCGAGGGCGTGGTCACGATGATGACCCTGCACACCGCCAAGGGCCTCGAGTTCCCGGTCGTCTTCGTCACCGGTTGGGAGGACGGTCATTTCCCGCACATGCGCGCGCTCGGCGACCCGGCCGAGCTGAGCGAGGAGCGGCGCCTGGCCTACGTCGGGATCACCCGCGCCAAGCAGCGTCTGTACCTCACCCGGTCGGTCACCCGCGCCTCCTGGGGGCAACCGGTGTCGAACCCGGAATCCCGTTTCCTGCAAGAGATCCCGCAACACCTCGTCGACTGGCGCCGAACCGAACCCAAGCGCTCCATGCGCGGCTTCGGCGGATCGTCGGGCGGCGTGTTCGGCCGCGACGGGGCATTCTCCGGTTCGGGTGGTTCGTCGATGGGCCGTGGCCGCTCGTCGTACTCGTCGGATCCGGCCCGCGGACGCAACAAGCAGGTTCAGCTCGACATCGGCGACCGACACAACCATCCGAAGTACGGCATGGGCAAGGTCGTGGCCAAGGAGGGCAGCGGCGCCACCGAACGCGTCACCATCGACTACGGCGGCAGCGCGGGACGCGTCACACTTCTCACCGCGGGCGGGATTCCCGGGGACAAGCTCTAGGGCTGGGTTCGCAAGGAGCGCACGCCCCGCTCCCTGATCCGGAAGAAGTTACCCCACTGCTCCCTGAGGAGCGCCCGGAGCTTGCGGAGGGCGCGTCACGAAGGGTCCTGGCAACCGAGACTGCGAATGCCCTTCGTGACGCGCGCGAGCTCGCCCCTCAGCAACCGCGCCTGACGGCCATCGTGGACTACGAAAGAACTCGTTGTGCTCGGAGCGGGCCCAACCACTGCTCCCTGAGGAGGCCGGAGCTTGCGGAGGCCGTCACGAAGGGTCCTGGTGAGACCGCGTCGCCAACCCCTCGTGGCTCGACGCGACCTGTGGGGCCCTTCTGCTAGCCGGTGTAACCGGAGAGCTTCACGCCCTTGGCTGCGAGCCAGGGCACAGGGTCGATCTTGGTGTTGCCGTTCTTCCACACCTCGAAGTGCAGGTGCGGGCCGAACGAAAAGCCCTCGTTGCCCACCAGGGCGATGACGTCGCCGGCGGTGACGCGCTGGCCTTCGGTGACCAGGACGCCCGAGGAGGCCATGTGGCCGTACATGGTGACCGTGCCGTCGGCGGCCTGGATCTGAACCCAGTGGCCGTATCCCGACGCGGGCTCGGCCTTGATCACGACACCGTCGGTGGCGGCGTGGATCGGGGTGCCGAGGGGAGCGGCCATATCGATGCCGCCGTGCATGGTGCCCCAGCGCATCGCGAAGGCGGAGGTGAAGTCGTAGCTGCCGAGCGGGATCGGCGAGGTGAAGAGCGGGCGCCGGGCCAGGGCCTCGCGACGATCCTGGTCCGCCGCCATCTTGGCGCCCACACCCAGCTGATTGGTGAAGACGTTCATCTGGTCGGTCTGTGCGGTCGCAGCAGCGACGCCGGGGCCCAGCTCCGCGGGTGCGGCGCCCGGGGCGGTGGCGTCGTTGACGGCCGCGGCGTTCACGGGTGCGGGCGCCTCGTCGCTCGTGCCGACCTGAGCGACCGCGGCGACGGCCGCGCCGGCGGCCATGGCGATGAGAGCTGCGCGTCCGCCCTTGAGGGCGTTCGGCGGCGCCGCGATGCGGTGCTTGCCGCCACGCCGGACCCGTTGTCCGGCCGGATTCGTCCGGAAGGGGCGATGCTCGGTGTCGTCGTCGAGATCGTCGTCGTCGAGCGAACGGAGTTCGCCTCCGTCGAAGATGTCGAGCTCGGCGCCCTCGACGTCGAACGGCTCGTCGTGCTCGTACTGATCGAACTCGTGCTCGGGGATCAGGATGTCCTGAGTGATCTCCGAACGGGTGGGACGGTAGTAGCCCTGCCACGACGACGGCGTCCAGCCGGCGTCGGAGTGCTCGCGAGTGGAGGTGTCGGAGTCTGCGAAGTCGAACTCGTAGTCGGTGAGGTCGTACCCGGCCGCATCGTCGGTGTCGACAAGGGGGATGATCGTGGTCATCTCTTCCGCTGTGACGTCATCGATCAACCCGCCCGATCGGACGCGGCCCGATCCGCGTGAGACACCGAGTCCCGCCAAATCGTCCACCTCATCTCTTCGCTACCGCATCTCGTCGCCGGCGGATCGAAGTCACCGTCCGTAATCCTTCTGTGACCACCGCTGAGAGCCGACGGTAACGAAATGATTGCGGCAAGTCCAACCGTAGAAAGCGACAAACCGGCATATTGTGAGCTGAGTCACATGGCTGGTCGCCAAGTATGGAAATTGCCGGATTTTCTGTTCACTACAGCAAATTCAACCTGTGAAGACCGCGCGCCGATGAATTCTGCGGTCGTCGCAGTTCATGGGGTCGGACCGACGCTGCGGACCTCACGTCACGACGTCAATACTGTGAGAACCGACCGAGCGAGTGATCTGTCGCACAAGCGCAGGGTGCGCGCGGGGTGGCGATTCCCGACAGGTTTAGAGTCCGATATGGCCCGCATTACACCCTTGCGCGGGCAAATCTACGAGATGGTGAGCTGAATGGATCTCTTCGAATACCAGGCGAAGGAACTGTTCGCCAAGCACGGGGTTCCCACCACACCCGGTCGGGTGACCGATGATGCCGCCGATGCGCGGGCGATCGCCGAGGAAATCGGCAAGCCCGTGATGATCAAGGCGCAGGTCAAGACCGGCGGGCGTGGCAAGGCAGGCGGCGTCAAGTACGCCGCGACCCCGGACGACGCGCAGTCCCACGCTTCCAACATCCTTGGCCTCGACATCAAGGGCCACGTCGTCAAGAAGCTGCTGGTCGCCGAGGCCAGCGACATCGCGGAGGAGTACTACATCTCCTTCCTGCTCGATCGCACCAACCGCTCCTACCTGGCCATGTGCTCGGTCGAGGGTGGCATGGAGATCGAAGAGGTCGCGGCGACCAAGCCCGAGCGCCTCGCGCGGGTCGCCGTCGACGCCGTGAAGGGTGTCGATCTGGAAACCGCGCGCTCGATCGCCGAGCAGGGCCATCTGCCTGCCGAGGTGCTCGACGCCGCAGCGGTCACCATCGCGAAGCTCTGGGAGGTCTTCGTCAAGGAAGATGCCACCCTGGTCGAGGTCAACCCGCTCGTCCGCACCCCGGACGATCAGATCCTCGCCCTCGACGGCAAGGTCACCCTCGATGCCAACGCCGACTTCCGTCAGCCCGGCCACGAGGAGTTCGAGGATCGCGACGCCACCGATCCCCTGGAGCTCAAGGCCAAGGAGAACGACCTCAACTACGTCAAGCTCGACGGCGAGGTCGGCATCATCGGCAACGGCGCGGGACTGGTCATGTCGACCCTCGACGTGGTCGCCTACGCCGGTGAGAAGCACAACAACGTGAAGCCCGCGAACTTCCTCGACATCGGCGGCGGCGCCTCGGCCGAGGTCATGGCTGCCGGCCTCGACGTCATCCTCGGCGACGAGCAGGTCAAGAGCGTCTTCGTCAACGTCTTCGGTGGCATCACCGCATGTGACGCCGTCGCCAACGGCATCGTCGGTGCTCTCGAGAAGCTGGGGTCCGACGCCAACAAGCCGCTGGTCGTACGCCTCGACGGCAACAAGGTCGACGAAGGCCGCAAGATCCTGGCCGATGCGAACCACCCGTTGGTCACGCTCGCCGAAACCATGGACTCGGGCGCCGACAAGGCCGCCGAGCTGGCGAGCAAGTAAGGGAGCCACGGAATATGTCGATCTTTCTGAACAAAGACAACAAGGTCATCGTCCAGGGCATCACCGGCGGTGAGGGCACCAAGCACACCGCTCTGATGCTCAAGGCCGGCACCAACATCGTCGGCGGTGTCAACGCGCGCAAGGCCGGCACCACCGTGTCGCACGTCGACGCCGACGGCAACAACGTCGAGCTGCCGGTGTTCGCATCGGTCGCCGAGGCCATGAAGGAGACCGGGGCCGACACCTCGATCGCCTTCGTGCCGCCGAAGTTCTCCAAGGACGCCATCATCGAGGCCATCGACGCGGAGATCCCGCTGCTCGTGGTCATCACCGAGGGCATCCCGGTGCAGGACTCCGCCTACGCGTGGGCCTACAACGTGGAGAAGGGCGAGAAGACCCGCATCATCGGCCCCAACTGCCCCGGCATCATCACCCCGGGTGAGGCGCTGGTGGGCATCACGCCGAACAACATCACCGGCAAGGGGCCGATCGGTCTGGTCTCCAAGTCGGGCACCCTGACCTACCAGATGATGTACGAGCTGCGCGATCTCGGCTTCTCGACCGCCATCGGCATCGGCGGCGACCCGGTCATCGGCACCACCCACATCGACGCCATCGAGGCGTTCGAGAAGGATCCCGAGACCAAGCTGATCGTGATGATCGGTGAGATCGGCGGCGACGCCGAGGAGAAGGCCGGCGAGTACATCAAGGCCAACGTGACCAAGCCCGTCGTCGGCTACGTCGCGGGCTTCACCGCCCCCGAGGGCAAGACCATGGGCCATGCCGGCGCCATCGTCTCCGGCGGTGCGGGCACCGCGCAGGGCAAGAAGGAAGCCCTCGAGGCTGCGGGCGTCAAGGTCGGCAAGACGCCGTCCGAGACCGCCGCGCTGGCGCGGGAGCTCTACGAGGCACTGTAAGAAGTCACGGAAACCGAAGAACCCGAGCGGGTCTGCCCGCTCGGGTTTTTTCGTGGGCCGACCGACCGGATCGGCGCGTGCGATAATTCGTCGGTGAACTCCCCGGCGCGACGCGGCGCGATCTCCCAGCTGGCAGGGGAGTCGATGCGGTTCGCCGGGGTGGTGGCCGACGTCGCGGAACGTCTACCCCTCGCGGGCGGGGTCGTCGGGTCCGTCCGTGCGCGGCTGGCCGAGGCCGCCGACACCGCTGTCACCGTGGTGGTCTCGACGACGCGAGCCGTTCTGGGAGTCGTCATCCGTGAGGTCGTCGACGCATTGGTCGAGGAGGTCGACCTCACCGACCTCGTCCTCACCCACGTCGACCTGAAACGACTCATCAGCGAGGTCCTCGCACTCATCGACATCGACGAGGTGATCACCACGGTCGATCTCGATCGGGCTGTCGCACAGGTGGATCTGATGGCGGCGATCGATCTGGTGGACCTCGACAGGGTGATCGGCAAGGTCGATCTCGACTCCGTCGCCACCCGGATCGACATCGACGCGATCGCGGCCCGGATCGACATCGACGCCATCCTCGGGCGCGTCGACCTGATCGGACTCGCCGAAGAGATCATCGACGGTGTCGACCTCCCCGACATCATCCGGGAGGCGAGCACGTCGGTGACCGCCGATGTGATGACCGACGTGCGCAGCACCAGCGAACGTGCCGACGACGCGGTGGCCAACGCGGTCAACCGATTCTTGCGTCGCCGCGGTGCCGCGGCCATCGAGGCAGCTCCCGATGAGGAGGGGCCACGATGACCGCGGAACCGAAACCGACAGAGCCGCTGCAGAACTCGTCCCCGACGACGCCCGGTCTGCCGCCCGTGCACAAGGCCCATGCGGTGCAGGACCGGGACAAGAACGCGGGCATCGTGAGCCGGGGTGTCGCCTCGTTCCTCGACCTCCTCGTCGTCTGGACGATCCTCGGTGCCGCCTATGCGGGCCTGTCCCTGATGAAGTTCGTGCTCTCGGTCAGCGAATTCTCGTTGCCGGAGGTCAATCTGGTCTTCACCACGACCGGCTTCGTGCTGGTGGCGGTGCTCTACCTCGCGACGTGCTGGGAGGTCTCCGGACGCACCCTCGGGTCGGTCGTGATGGGCCTGCGGGTGGTCAATTCAGAGGGTGCACGCATCCGGCCGACCATCGCGGTGCTGCGCGCCCTGCTCTGTACGTTCTTCGCGATCGGTCTGGTGTGGGTGGTCGTCGACCGGCGTCGGCGGTCGGTGGCCGACGTCCTCCTGCGCACCCGGGTCATCTACTCTCGCTGACCGCCTTGAGCTGAGTCAGTCCCTTCTCGAAGTCCTTGCCCAGCATCTTGTCGAAGATGCCGAAGAACCCTGCCACGCGGCTGAACAACGTCTGTGCGCCGACCATCGTCCAGGACACCCGCGTCGCCTGTCCCTCCGGCGCGAGTTCGAAGGTGACGGTGTTGGTGGCCTTCATCGGCTTCTCGAAGGCAAGGTGCACCTCGACCTCGCGCGGCTCGTCGACGCGCGTGATCTCCATGGCGCCGCGACCGGCCTTCTTGTTGCCCGACCACGCGTACTTCGCGCCGACACCGGATTCCGCACCGGAGTAGTCGCGCGTCATGTCGGGGTCGACGCCCTCCCACGGCGACCAGTGCACCCACTGGTGGAAGTCGACCAGGTACGGCAGCACCGCAGTGGGCGGTGCGTCGACGATGGTGGATCGGGTGATGCGGAAGGTGTCGGACATGCGGGCCCCCGGAAGATCGGTCGGATGGTACGGAACGGGTGTCGGGCTGACGAGAGTATGACACCGGGCGCCGACGAAAATCATCGCGTCGGGGCGTCGCCGGGGGTCGACGTCAGGCCGGAGCCACCCGGCCGTGGCGGGATACGGTGTGAGGCATGGGTGAGCGGGCACGGCTGACGGCGACAGACCTGCGCGAGATGATCATCGACGACGACACGTGGGAACCGTGGGATGCGCCGGTCGGTGAGCCCGCGACGACGTCCGATGGTGCGGACGACACCTATGCCATCGAGCTCGACCGGGCACGCCGAAAGAGCGGTTCGGACGAATCGGTCACCACCGGCGCCGGCGCGATCGGCGGCCGGCGAGTGGCGATCGTGCTGGTGGAGTTCGAGTTCCTCGGCGGGTCGATCGGGCGCGATGCGGGGGCCCGGATCGTCGCAGCGGTCCGACGCGCGACACGCGAACGACTCCCGCTGCTGGCGTATCCCGCCTCCGGAGGCACCCGGATGCAGGAGGGAACCGCGGCGTTCCTGCAGATGGTTGCCATCACGGGTGCCGTGACCGACCACAAGGCCGCCGGCCTGCCCTACCTGGTGTACCTGCGTCATCCGACCACGGGCGGGGTGTTCGCGTCGTGGGGTTCGCTCGGCCACATCACCTGGGCGGAACCCGGAGCGCTCATCGGTTTTCTCGGGCCGCGCGTCTACGAAGGCCTGTACGGGGAGCCCTTTCCGGCCGATGTCCAGACCGCGGAGAATCTGGTCCGCACAACGGTTGTCGACGACGTGGTCGATCCCGTCGATCTGCCGGCCCGCCTCGCCGCGGTGCTGCGACTGCTCGACGCGCGTGACCGGCCGTCGTCGGACGACTCGGTGACGGTACGTCCGCAGCGCACGCAGTCGGGGGAGTCGGAGGACACCTGGGCCTGTGTGCTCGCCACCCGCGAGGCCGGACGCGCGGGCCTGGTCGAGTTCCTGGCCGGCGGGGATTCGGCGCCACTGTCGGGTGCCGGGCCACTGCGCTTCTCGCTCAGCGACTTCGACGGTCGGGTCGCGTTGGTCGTCGGCTACGACCGGACGTCACAGGAGGCGGGGAACCTCCCGGGGCCGCGACATCTGCGCGAGGCGCGGCGGGCGATCATGGCGGCCGACGACCTCGGACTCCCGGTGGTCACCGTGATCGACACCCCGGGCGCGGAACTGTCGGTCGTCGCCGAGGAGGGTGGCCTCGCGGCGCAGATAGCGCGCTGCACAGTCGAATTGCTCAGTGTGCGCGTGCCGACGGTCTCGGTCCTCCTCGGGCAGGGTGCGGGCGGCGCCGCGCTCGCGCTGTTCCCCGCCGACGTCCGGGTGGCGCGCGCCGACGCCTGGCTCTCGCCGTTGCCGCCCGAGGGAGCGAGTCTCATCGTGCACCGTGATCTCGACCATGCCGGTGAGATGGCCTCGCGGCAGGGCATTCTCGCCGGGCGCATGGCCGCGCAGGGCATGATCGACCACGTCGTCGACGCCGGATCGGACGACGAAGCGCTGTCGGCGATCCGCGACTGGATCGGCCGGTATCTCGCGGGATCGCCGGTTCCGGACGACGAGGCACGAACACGCGTGCCGACGAAAGACGCGCGATGAGCGCGCGCACCGTCGCCGTCGGGGCGCTCATCACCGACGAGTCAGGACGGATCCTGTTGATCCTGAGGCGGAACGAGCCGTCGGCCGGGCACTGGAGCCTCCCCGGCGGCCGGGTGGAGCCCGGGGAGTCGCTGGAGCAGGCGGTGGTCCGCGAGGTCGAAGAGGAAACCGGCTTGCGGGTGACGGTCGGCGAACCGGCCATCCAACTCGAGATCCCGGTCGGCGACGGACGGGTGTACGAGGTCCACGACTTCCGTGCCGAGATCCGTTCCGGGGAACTACGTCCAGGTGACGACGCCGCGGACGCGGCGTACTTCACACCGGCCGAGGTCCGTCGGGCGAAGGTCACGAACAGGTTGGTGGAGTACCTGGAGCAGGCCGGTGTGTTGCCGCCGGAGTCGCCCTGACGGCGCACCCGCCGACGGTCCCGGCGCAGCGGGGCCGACGTGGTGCACGGACATGGTTTTGTGCAGGATGGAGGGATGACCGATCTACTGCCCCTGGACCCTGACCAACTCCTCACCACCACCCGCTCGGTGCGCAAGCGTCTCGACTTCGAGCGTCCCGTGCCGCTCGACGTGGTCAAGGAGGCGCTCGAGGTCGCGTTGCAGGCACCGACCGGCAGCAACAGCCAGACCTGGCACTGGATCGTGCTCACCGATCCCGAGCTGAAGCAGAAGGTCGCGGACTATTACGCGCAGTCGTTCGCCAAGTACTACTCGGGCCAGGCCCCGCGGGATGAGACCGGCAAGCGCGTCGCCTCCAGTGCCCAGTACCTCGCCGACACGATGGGTCAGGTCCCGGTGCTCGTCATCGGCGCCATCTACACCGGTGGCGACCTGCCGGCGGGTAACCAGGCCGGTGTCTGGGGTTCGCTGCTGCCGGGTGCCTGGAGCCTGCAGTTGGCGTTGCGTGCTCGCGGCCTCGGATCGGCGTGGACGACCCTCCACCTGAACTACGAGAAAGAGGTGGCCGAGCTCCTCGGCATCCCGGCCAACATCCATCAGGGCGTGTTGCTGCCGGTGGCCTACAGCAAGGGCACCGATTTCAAGCCCGCGCCGCGGAAGTCTCTCGACTCGGTCCTCCACATCGACGGCTGGTGAGCGCGAGGTGCCGGATCACTTGTGATCCGGCACCTCACACCGGAGTGCCGCCAGCGCCATCGCGGTGAGGAGGCGACGCAGTCCGTGCTGGTCGAACGCGGGCAGGCGAGGCGACGAGTTGAGCAACCCGAACATCGCGTGGACCCGCACGCGGGCTTCCTCGCGGTCGAGTGTGCCCCCGTTCTCGTCGACCACCGCGAGGAGGACGTCCACCCACCGTTCCACGTAACGGCGCTGCAGCAGCCGGACCCGGTGATTGGCGTCCGGGGTCATCGACGGCAGGTCCCGATCCTGCACCGTGATGAGGTCGGGACGGGTGACGAGGACGTCGATGTGAAAGCCGATGAGCGCCACCAGGGTTTCCGTCGGTGAGCCGCCGCGGTCGGCGACCTCGCTGCCGCCGTCGTGCAGTCGCTGACTGATGTCGATGAGCATCTCGTCGAGAAGCTCGGTCTTGGAGGAGAAGTGGCGGTACATGGCCGGGCCGCTCACCCCGACGGCTCGGCCGATGTCCTCCAGTCGCACGCCGGCGAATCCTCGCTCGGCCATCTGGTGGGCGGCGGCGGACAGCAATTCGGCACGACGGGCCGCCTTGGCCTGGGTTCGGCGCGTCGGCGGACGATTCGTGATCTCCGATTCGTCCTCGCGCGGTTCATGCGTCGCGGACATCGATCCCGAACTCTACGCGTTCGCGCGTGCGGACGAGATGCAGCGTGTCCGACGTCGGCGCGCGGGGTGGGTGACCCGGTCGAATGAAAACTGCACCAGTCGGTGCTCACGAGGCCGGGAAGGGCTTAGTCTTGCGCATGATCGCGCGCCGGACGGCGGGCGCAGAACAGCCCGCGAGGGCGGCGGGCCGAGTCCCGCAGCAGCGACGAGGAGCGGATCGTGAATCCAGGCGAACCTCAGCACCCCGGCGGTCAGTGGTCAGGCGTTCCGCAGGGCCCACCGCAGACCGGGGGCTTCGCCGGCAACCAGGATCAGACGGCCCACGTCCAGCACCCCGGCACCGGGAGTCTTCCGCCTCAGCAGTGGAACACCGGCGCGCAGTACCCGCCTCCCGGTTGGGGACAGCCGGCCCGCGGCCCACGTGCCGACCTGTCGGTGATCTTCGCGCTGGCCTCCGCGGTCGCGGGGGTGGTCACGTACTTCATGGGCTTCCTCGGGTGGATCTCGGTCGGGGTCGGCGCCGAGGAGGAACTCAACCGCTGGGGAACGGATTTCGAGGAAGGGCAGGGCGGTATTCCCGCGTATTTCTCCTACGAGATCGTCCTGAACCCCGGCAAGTTCTTCATCCTGCTCGGGGTCGTCGGCATCGCGGCGACGTTCGTGCTGGTTCCGAGCTATCGCAAGGCGCTGCCGTTCCTCGCGGTCGTCGGAGTCGCCGCGTGGCTGGCCCTGTTCGCCGCGGCACTGATCACGCCGCCGTTCCTCGACCTCGGCGCCGGTGCGATCGTCGGACTGATCCTGGGATTCCTGCAGGTGACGCTGCTCATCGCGGCGGCCTTCTTGTACGGTCTGAAGAAGGATGACGCGCCCAACCGGGGATGACGGCCCCGACGATCCGATCGTCGGCCTCCTACGTCGTGCGGGATGTGTCTTCGCCGACGAAGAAGCCGCGCTGCTTCGCGAACACACCACCAACGCAACCGAACTCGACGCGCTCTGTGCCCGACGCGTGGCCGGCGTGCCGATCGAGCATCTGGTGGGCTGGGTGCAGTTCGGCGAGTTGCGGTTGTCCGTGGGCACGGGCGTCTTCGTGCCGCGGCAGCGTTCCCTGTTGTTGGCGCGCACCGCGATCGCCGCAGCAGATGCGTGCCGGTCGCCGACCGTACTCGAGGCGTTCTGCGGCGTCGCACCCATCGCCGCGAGTGTTGCGGCCGCGGTGCCCGGCGTCGAACTGCATGTCGTCGATGCTGACGACACCGCCCTCGGCTTCGCGCGCCGAAACCTGCCGGGCGGGACCGGGATTCACCTCGGTGCCGGGCTCGTCCCGCTACCGGCAGCACTACGCGGCCGTCTGGACGTGATCGCCGCAGTACCTCCCTACGTGCCCGAGTCTGCGCTCGGACTGCTGGCGCCGGAGGCGCGGGATCACGAACCGCGCGGCGCGCTGCTCGGCGGCCGGGACGGCCTCGACCACATCACGGCCTTGATCGCCGACGCCCGGAGATGGCTCGCCGTCGGTGGCGAGTTGCTGATCGAGATGAACACCGCCCAGTACGACCTGGTCGGGGTCGCCCCGCCGACCAGAGCGCACTACGAGTGCGAGGTCGTCTCGGGCGACGATGACCAGACCGCTGTGGCGCGTCTTCGGCGGGCGCGGTGAGGCCGGCCGGCTGAAAACCACCCTCCAGCGGTGGCCCGACGCCTCATGGGCGTCGGGTGCGCTGTGTCGGGCGGTTTTCAGTTGCGCCGGCTCGAAGGCCCTAGATCCCCAGCACCTCCCGCTGCCGTGCGACCGCTTCCCGGTAGCGCGCGACGTTGGCCATCTTGATCCCCTCGTAACCCCGGACCATGTCCGGTAGTTCCGCGAGGTCGACGACCGCGGGTACCTGGTCCGCGCCGATGCGCCCACTCGCGAGCGCATCGAGCGCGGCGTCGACGAGCTCCCGGTATTCGACGATCAACGCACGTTCGGTGCGACGGATCTCGCTGCGGCCGAACGGGTCCAGGCGGGTCCCCCGGAGGCGCTTCATCTTCGCGAGCGCGCTCAGCGGGGTGTCGGCCCACGATCCCAGCGCCAGCTTCTCGCGCATCCCCATACTCCGTAGGGTCGGTGGGTGGAGGCGTACCGCGACCTCGGCGTCGGCGCCGAATTCGTCGGCGATGCGCGCGGCGAACGCCGGGTCCTGCGTGAGCCGGGCGACCTCGTACTCGTCCTTGTAGGCCATCAGCTTGAACAGGTTCCGGGCGACGGCGGCGGTGAGCGAGGCGTCCGATGCGACGCGTCGTACGCGGTCGACCGTGTCGAGGTAGGTTCGCGCGTATCTCTCGTCGGAGTGGGCGGTCAGCTCGTCGTACCGGATCGCGATGGTGCGCCGGAGGTCGGCGTCGATATCCCCGAGCGCGCTGACCACCTCGAGGGCGTGGCGGCTCGGTTCGATCTCGGCGACCCCGCGACCGTGCAGTCCGTCGATGGTGCCGGACACGGAGTCGGGATCGGACACGACCTGCCGGCCGCGCCGGAACGCCTGGACGTTCGCGTCCACGGCCACGCCGTTGAGCTCGATCGCCCGCTCGATGGATTCCGCCGAGATGGCCAGCGCCCCGGCTTGATACGCAGCACCGACCATCAACATGTTGGCGTACTGCTCGTCGCCGAACAAGGCTGTCGACACCGCTCCCGAATCGAGGTACACGGTCCGCGCGACCCGGGAGTCGACCGCGGAGTGGACGGCGGAGTCCGCCGGGAACCCGACCGAGGTGTCGATGACCATCAACCCGGTCGGCACCTGGGTGGTCGAGACGATCGCGACCGTCTTCTCGGGAGCGGTGACCTTGAGGTTGACCGGGTCGGTGCCGACCAGCGGATCGCACACGAGGTACAGGTCGCAGTCCTCGGACGCCACCTTCGCCGCCTGCTCCAGCGGATACGGGGCCACCTTGATGTCGCTGACCACGGCGCCGCCCTTCTGCGCGAGCCCGGTCATGTCGACGGTCCGGGCCGAGTGGCCGTCGAGGACGGCAGCGGTGGCCAGGACCTGGGACACGGTCACCACGCCGGTACCGCCGATACCCGTGATGCGCAGGGAGAAGGTGTCGCGGATGGCGGGGACCGCGGGCATCGGCAACACGGTGTCCGCCAGATCGGCTGCGCGCGTGCGGATGCGGTCGGTGCCCGGGGTGACCGTGACGAACGACGGGCAGTCGCCCTTGAGACAGGAGAGGTCGAGGTTGCACGAACTCTGGTCGATGCGCGTCTTGCGTCCGAACTCGGTCTGGACCGGGTGCACCGAGAGGCAGTTCGACTTCTCGCCGCAGTCGCCGCACCCCTCGCAGATGCGTTCGTTGATCACGACGCGACGAGTGGGGGTGGGCATGGCGCCGCGCTTGCGCTTGCGGCGCTTCTCGGCGGCGCAATGCTGATCGTGCACGAGCACCGTGACGCCCGCGACGCCCGCGAGTTCGGTCTGTACCTCGAGCAGGTCATCGCGGTGGCGGACCTCGACGGTGTCGGGGAGTCCCAGCGTACGAACATGTTTCGGGTCGTCGGAGGTGACCACGACCCGGCTGACACCTTCGTCGAGCAGCAGTGACGTCAACCGCGGCAGGGTCATCCCGCCCACCGGGTCCTGTCCGCCGGTCATCGCGACGGTGCCGTTGTAGAGCAGCTTGTAGGTGATGTTCGCGCCCGACGCCACGGCCGCCCGCAACGCCAGCGACCCCGAGTGCGAGAAGGTTCCGTCGCCGATGTTCTGCACGAAGTGGTCCGCGGACACAAACGGGGCCATGCCGATCCATTGCGCGCCCTCGCCGCCCATCTGGGTGACCCCGGCGATGTCGCCGACCTGCCGGGGATCCATCAGCAACACCATCGCGTGACAACCGATGCCGGCGCCGACCAGGGTGTTCTCGGCGACCTTCGTCGAACTGTTGTGGGGGCAGCCGGAGCAGAAGTACGGGGTGCGCACCGCCAACGGGAGTTCGATGCGGGTGCGGCGAGCGGCTTTGCGGTCGAGCCAGATCCGCGCGGCGTCGACCCCGTGGCGGGCGAGACGGTCGGCGAGTCCTCGGGTCACCGCGTCGACGTCGAGTTCGCCGAAGCGGGAGAACAAGGTCGATCCGTCTTCGTGCACCTTCCCCACGATGCGCGGGGCCCGCGGGTGGCGGAACAGGATGTCGCGCATCATCGTCTCGATGAAGTCGCGCTTCTCCTCGACCACGATGACCTCGTCGAGATCACCGGTGGCGGTGTCGAACATGAAGCGATTCAGGATCTCTCGCTCGATCGGGTAGACCATGCCGAGCTTGAGGATGCGGATTCCGAGCCGGCGCAGATCCTCGTCGTCGATCCGCATCAGACGCAGTGCTTCCCGGAGATCGAGGTAGGTCTTTCCCGCGGCGACGATGCCGATGCGGTCGTCGGGACTCGAGACCACGATCCGGTTGAGGCCGTTGAGCCGTGCGTACTCCTGCGCACGCGGGAGCCGGGTGGTCAGCTGATTCTGTTCGAGTTCCATGAGGTGGGCGCCGAGTAGGCGCCCGCTGGGCACGTGGGGGCTCGTCCCGAGGTCGCCGTAGACGGGCACTATGCGGTCCGGGTCGACGCGTGCGGTCGACGCGCCGTCCGCGACGTGCGCGGAGATCTTGAGCGAGGTCCAGACCCCGCTGGTGCGGCTCATGAGCGCCGCATGGACACCGAGATCCAAGATGTCTTGGGAATCGGCCGGATAGAGGATCGGGATGTAGAGGTCGGCCAGCGCCATCTCCGATGCGCACGGGACCGTCGAGGATTTCGCGCCCGGGTCGTCACCGACCAGCGCGACCGCGCCACCGGTGGAATGGGTTCCGATCAGATTCGCGTGCCGCAGGGCGTCCGTCGCGCGATCGAGACCGGGCGCCTTGCCGTACCAGTATCCGACGACGCCGTCGCGGGGGAGCCCGTCCGCGGACGGCGTCAATTCGGCACCGCCGATGACCTGTGCGGCGAGCTGCGAACCCATCACCGAGGTCGCGGCGAGCTCTTCGTTGAGACCGGGCCGGTGGATGACGTCGTACGGGGCGAGATGCTCGTGCCGTCGGGCGAGTTCGAGATCGTAACCGGCGAGGGGAGAGCCCTCGTAGCCGGAGATGAACGAGGCCGTCCGGAGGCCGGAACGGCGGTCGACGCGAGCGCGGTCGCGGACCATGCGTACCAGGGCCTGGATGCCGGTGAGGTAGATGTCGCCGGACTCGCGGGTGTAGCGGTCGTCGAGCGAGAACCCGGTGGCTGCCGTCTCGGGCGGCGTGCCGGGGGTCGGGACGTGCTCGGAGCGAGCGCGGTCGTCTGCGAGGGTCATGGGGTCACCTGGCCTTCTGTGTGCGGTGGCCGGTCCGGGGTTCCGGGGTGTCGGCGCATCGGTTGTGTCGGCCCGGGGGTGGTGGGCCTGCCACAACAGTACGAGAAGACGTGATGCGCGTCACGTAGGTCATGTCGACGCGGTGGATGAACCGGGGCGTGACATGGGCCACTTCATCGCGTACGATCACTTTCAGTTAATAGCCACTAACTGAAGGGTCGACGGTGACCAGCACGCTCGACGGCTTCCGGGCCGCACACCAGCGCAATCTCGACCTGCTCGACGAACGCCTGCGAGAGGTGTCCGCCGGCGGCGGCGCGAAGGCTCGTGATCGCCACGTCGCTCGCGGAAAGTTGCTCCCGCGGGACCGGGTCGACGGGCTGCTCGACGTCGGGTCGCCGTTCATCGAGGTGGCCCCGCTCGCGGCCTTCGGGATGTACGGCGGCAAGGTGCCCGCCGCCGGGGTCATCGCCGGCGTGGGGCGCGTCGCGGGTCGAGAGTGCATGATCGTCGCCAACGACGCCACGGTCTCCGGCGGCACGTACTACCCGGTCACGGTCAAGAAGCATCTGCGTGCGCAGGAGATCGCGGCGGCCAACCGGCTCCCGTGCATCTACCTCGTCGACTCGGGCGGCGCGATGTTGCTCCAGCAGGACGAGGTGTTCCCCGACCGGGATCACTTCGGACGGATCTTCTTCAATCAGGCGACCATGAGCGCCGCCGGCATCCCGCAGATCGCCGCGGTGCTCGGGTCGTCGACCGCCGGCGGGGCCTATGTCCCGGCGATGAGCGACGAGACGGTGATCGTGCGCAATCAGGGCACCATCTTCCTCGCGGGCCCGCCACTGGTGAAGGCGGCGACCGGAGAAGATGTCTCCGCCGAGGACCTCGGCGGTGGTGCGATGCACTCATCGGTCTCCGGTGTCACCGACCACCTCGTCGACAACGACCAGCAGGCGCTCGCCAAGGTCCGCGAGATCGTCGCGACGCTCGGGCCCCGTGAGGCGCCACAGTGGGAGACGATCCCGGTCCGCGAGCCGGTGCGGCCGCAGACCGACATCTACGACGTGGTGCCCACCGACCCGCGAACTCCGTACGACGTCCGATCGGTCATCGAGATCTTGTGCGATGGAGGAGAATACAACGAGTTCAAGGCGAACTACGGCACCAGTCTGGTGACGGCGTTCGCGCACCTGCACGGTCACCCGGTGGGGATCGTCGCCAACAACGGTGTCCTGTTCAGCGAATCCGCGCTGAAGGGAGCTCATTTCATCGAACTGTGCGACCAGCGTCGCATCCCGTTGCTGTTCCTGCAGAACATCACCGGCTTCATGGTCGGCAAGGCCTACGAGCAGGGCGGCATCGCCAAGCACGGGGCCAAGATGGTCAATGCCGTGGCGTGTGCACGCGTGCCCAAGTTCACCGTCATGGTCGGCGGCTCCTTCGGGGCGGGCAACTACTCGATGTGCGGACGCGCGTACTCGCCCAGATTCCTGTGGATGTGGCCCAACGCCCGCATCTCGGTCATGGGCGGACCGCAGGCCGCCGACACCCTCGGAACGGTGCGACGCAACCAGATCGAGCGATCCGGCGCGGAATGGTCCACCGAGGACGAGGAAGCGTTCAAGGCCCCGATCCGCGAACAGTTCGAACAACAATCGGATGCCTACTACTCGACGGCGCGGCTGTGGGACGACGGCATCGTCGACCCAGCACAGACCCGGACACTGCTCGGCCTCGCTCTCGAGACCGCCCGCTACGCACCGCTCGCCGATCCGCGCTACGGCGTCTTCCGGATGTGACGACCGATGCCGACGCCGCTCCGCCTACCCCGAGGACTTCGACCGTGAGTACCAGACCCATCCGCAGTGTCCTGGTGGCCAACCGTGGTGAGATCGCCTGCCGGGTGATCGACACCCTGCGCCACATGGGAATCCGCAGTATCGCCGTCTATTCCGACGCCGACGCGCAAGCGCGCCACGTCCGGGAGGCCGACGTCGCCGTGCACATCGGCCCGGCCGCCGCCACCCAGAGCTACCTCGACATCGCAAAAGTGGTCGACGCGGCACGCAAGACCGGTGCCGACGCCGTCCACCCGGGCTACGGATTCCTGTCGGAGAACCAGAAGTTCGCGGCCGCTCTGGCGGAGGCGGGCATCGTCTTCATCGGGCCGCCCGCGGAGGCGATCGCGACGATGGGAGACAAGATCACGGCCCGGGCCGCCGTCACCGCTCGCGACGTGCCGGTGGTGCCGGGTCTGTCGCGCCCCGGCCTGACCGACGACGACCTCATCGCCGCGGCACCCGACATCGGGTTCCCGGTTCTCATCAAGCCCAGTGCGGGTGGCGGTGGCAAGGGGATGCATCGCGTGGCCGAGGCGTCGGAGCTGCCGGCTGCGCTGGAGCGGGCCCGCCGTGAGGCCGCCGCCGCGTTCGGCGACGACGCGCTGTTCCTCGAGCATTTCGTCGACACCCCGCGCCACATCGAGGTGCAGGTCCTCGCCGATCAGCACGGGAACGTCATCCACCTCGGCGAGCGCGAGTGCTCATTGCAGCGGCGGCACCAGAAGGTGATCGAGGAGGCGCCGTCGGCGCTGCTCGACGCCGAGACCCGTGCTCGCATCGGTGAGGCCGCGTGCGATGCCGCGCGCAGTGTCGGCTACACCGGGGCGGGCACGGTCGAGTTCATCGTGTCGGCGCACCGGCCCGACGAGTTCTTCTTCATGGAGATGAACACCCGCCTGCAGGTCGAGCACCCGGTGACCGAGCTCGTCACCGGAGTCGACCTCGTGGAACAACAGATCCGCGTCGCCCGCGGAGAAGTCCTGGGTCTGACGCAGGACACGATCACCCTCAGCGGCCACGCGATCGAGGCACGCGTGTACGCCGAGGACCCGGCCCGCGGTTTCCTGCCGACCGGCGGCACGATCGAGCATCTCGTCCATCCCGACACCTCGGCCGGTGGCGGCATCCGCGTCGACTCGGCCATGCTCGACGGATTGCGCGTCGGCAGTGACTACGACCCGATGCTCGCGAAGATCATCGCCTACGGTGCCGACCGGGAGGAGGCGCTCGAACGTCTCGATCAGGCACTGGCCCACACACGCGTGCTGGGCGTGGTCACCAACATCGACTTCTGCCGCTTCGTCCTGCGCCAGCAGGCGGTCGTGGACGCCGACCTCGACACCGAGCTGTTGGACCGCCTCGTCACCGATTACGCTGCGCCGGAGCCCATTCCCGAGGCACAGGTGCTCGTGGGTCTGGCACGGATCGGCGCTCGCGATGCCGACGACGTCTGGTCCTCGGCGGTCGGATGGCGGGTCGGTCGATCCGCTCCGGTCCGCACCCGCCTCGTCGCCGGCGGACGACATTCGACGGTGGCCATCCAGGTCGATGCCGCCGACGAATGGTCCGTCTCGGGAACCGCCACCGTCACCTTCGACGACGACGCCGAGGCGCCGTGGACCGGGCACGTGGTCTACCAGCCGGCGCAGCCCGGCGACGGTCGCGGCTCGGACCGCCTGGTCGTCGACGGGGTGACGCAGTCGTGGTCGAGTGTTCGCGTCGGAGAGAGCTGGTGGGTGGGAGGGCCGTCGGGCACCTGGGTCCTCGAACTCGCGAAGCCCCTGCTCGACGAGGCCGCCGACGAGCACGCCGGCGAGATCACCAGCCCGATGCCGGGCACCGTGGTCGCCGTCGCCACCGAGATCGGGGCCGACGTCTCCGCCGGCCAGTCGATCGTCGTCGTCGAGGCGATGAAGATGGAACATGCACTCACCGCGCCGGTGGACGGCACCGTCGACATCTCCGTGAAGGTGGGGGACAAGGTCGACGCGGGACAGATCCTCGCCGTCGTCACCGCCGGCGATCCCCTTGATCCCTGAGGTGCGAGGAGCGAAAGCGACGAGCCTTTACTGATCCCTGAGGTGCGAGGAGCGAAAGCGACGAGCCACGAAGGGCCCTGAACCACCCGTCGAACAACCTTCCCAGGAGAACACTCACATGGAACTCACCCAGGAGTACACCGACCTCATCGCGACGGTCCGCGACTTCGCGCAGACCGTGGTGGCGCCGGTGGCCGCGAAACACGATGCCGAGCACAGCTTTCCGTATGACGTCGTCGCCCAGATGGGCAAGATGGGACTGTTCGGGCTTCCCTTCGACGAGAAGTACGGCGGCATGGGCGGCGACTACTTCGCCCTGTCACTCGCGCTGGAGGAACTCGGCAAGGTCGACCAGTCCGTCGCCATCACCCTCGAGGCCGGGGTGAGTCTGGGCGCCATGCCCATCTACCGATTCGGCAGCGAGGAGCAGAAAGAGCAGTACCTCCCCGAACTCACCGCGGGCACGGCGCTCGCCGGCTTCGGGTTGACCGAACCCGGGGCGGGTTCGGATGCCGGGGCCACCGCGACCACGGCCCGGGACGACGGTGACTCCTGGATCATCAACGGCGGCAAGCAGTTCATCACCAACTCGGGGACCGACATCACCTCACTGGTGACGGTGACCGCGGTGACCGGGGTGAAGGAGAACGGCAAGAAGGAGATCTCCACGATCATCGTGCCGTCCGGCACGCCGGGTTTCACCGCCGAGCCGGCGTACAACAAGGTCGGGTGGAATGCCTCGGATACCCATCCGCTGACCTTCACCGACGTACGCGTTCCCAAGGAGAACCTGCTCGGTGTCCGCGGCCGCGGATACGCCAACTTCCTGTCCATCCTCGACGAGGGGCGGATCGCCATCGCAGCCCTCGCCACCGGCGTCGCCCAGGGGTGCGTCGACGAGAGCGTGAAGTACGCCAAGGAGCGACAATCCTTCGGCAAGGCGATCGGTGAGTACCAGTCGGTGTCCTTTGCGATCGCCCGGATGGAGGCGCGCGCCCACGTCGCGCGGACCGCCTACTACGACGCGGCGGCGAAGATGTTGGCGGGCAAGCCCTTCAAGAAGGAGGCGTCGATCGCCAAGATGATCGCCAGTGAGGCGGCGATGGACAATGCCCGGATGGCCACGCAGATCCACGGCGGGTACGGCTTCATGAACGAATATCCCGTCGCCCGGCACTACCGCGATTCGAAGATCCTCGAGATCGGTGAGGGCACGACCGAGGTGCAGCTCATGCTGATCGCGCGCGAGCTGGGGTTCGCATGAGCGACACCACCGGCGGGCGTCGAATCGTGCAGCGCGGGTTGTGGTTCGGCGAGTTCGAGGAGGGCACGATCTACGAACACCGGCCCGGACGCACTGTCACCGAGGCCGACAACGTGCTGTTCACGACGCTGACCATGAACACGCAGGCGCTCCACCTCGACGCCGCCTGGTCGGCCGAACAGCCGGGTTTCGGCGGGCAACGACTGATCAACTCCATGTTCACCCTGTCGACGATCGTGGGATTGTCGGTCTCCCAACTCACCCAGGGCACCCTCGTGGCGAACCTGGGCTTCAGCGAGGTCGCCTTCCCGGCGCCGTTGTTCGCCGGCGACACCCTGTACGCGGAGACCGAGTGCACCGGTAAACGCGAATCGCGGTCGCGTCCGGGTGAGGGCGTGGTGAACTTGACCCACATCGGACGCAACCAGCACGGCGAGGTCGTCGCCCGCGCCGCACGAGCAACGCTGGTGCGCAGGCAACGGACGGAGTGACGACGATGTTCTTCGAGGACCCACCCGGCGGCCCGGTCGCGGGTTCCGGACTGTCGGGGCAGCTCACCAACGCGTGGCTGCCGCCCGGGCCGGCGATGTTGTTCTGCCCGGCGGACCGTCCCGAGCGATACCAGAAGGCCCTCGACCGGGCCGACGTCGTCATCCTCGACCTCGAGGACGCGGTGTCGCCGACGAACCGCGCCGCAGCCCGGGAGGCTCTCGTCGCCAATCCGGTCGATCCGGACCGCACCATCGTGCGGATCAACCCGGCCGGTACCGGCGACTACCGGCGCGATCTCGCCGCCGTCTCGGAGACGAACTACCGGGTGGTCATGCAGGCCAAGGCCGAGGACGTGTCCTCGATCCTGGACACCGCGTTCCAGACGATCGCACTGATCGAGACGCCGCTCGGCGCGACCCGCGCCCGCGACATCGCCGCCACCTCCAACTGCATCGGACTGATGTGGGGGGCAGAGGATCTCGTCGCGGGCCTCGGCGGCACGTCGAGCCGGTTCGGTCCGGGTGAAGCCCGGCCGGGTGAGTACCGGGACGTCGCGAGTTGGGTCCGGTCGATGGTCCGCATCGCGGCCGCCGCGTACGGGAAGTTCGCCGTCGACTCGGTGCACCTCGACATCTCCGACGTCGACGGACTCGTCGCCGAGGTCCGCGACGCGGTGGCCCTGGGTTACACCGCGACCGCATGCATCCATCCGTCCCAGGTCGATCACATCCGGAACGGTTACCGCCCGTCGGACGAGGCGGTCGAGTGGGCGCGCAAGGTCCTCGACGGTGCGGCCGAACACGCGGGCGGGGTGTTCAGCCTCGACGGTCAGATGATCGACGGGCCGGTCCTGCGCCAGGCGGAGGTCGTCCTGTCCCGTGTGAGCGGTACGCGTACCGATCCCGCCCCCGAGAACTGACGAAGCCCCCGACCATCCGGGCATCCACCCCCCGAGAACAGACCGGAGCGAGAACATGAGCACCGAGGCGCACCCGAAGCCTGCACACACGCGCGGTGAGGAGACACCGGCACTGCTCACCGAGACCATCGGAGCCACCCTGGCCCGAACCGTCGCGGACCACGGCGAGCGAACCGCGTTGATCGACGCCGCCGCACGGCGGGAATGGCGATACACCGAGTTCCACCGTGACGTACGCGCGCTCGCGGCCGGACTGCTACGACTCGGCGTGTCGGTCGGCGACCGCGTCGGGCTGTGGTCGCCGAACCGGTTCGAATGGGTGTTGACCCAGTACGCCGCGGCCGAGATCGGCGCCGTGCTGGTCAATCTCAATCCCGCGTACCGGCAGAACGAGATCGAGTACGCGCTGCAGCAGTCCGGGACGAGCGTCGTCCTGGCCGCCGAGAGCTTCAAGGACTCGGCCTATTCGACGATGCTCGACCAGGCCCGGCCACAGTGCCCGGAGCTGCGCGAAGTGGTCCTGTTCGAATCCCCCGGCTGGGATGCGCTGTGTGTCGAGCCGAGCGCCGACGAGCTCACACGCGTCGACGAGATCGCTGCGTCGCTCTCACCCGACGACCCGATCAACATCCAGTACACCTCGGGTACAACGGGTTTCCCGAAGGGTGCGACGCTGTCGCACCGGAACATCGGGAACAACGGGTACCTCGTCGGCGAACTGCTGAACTACACCGCCGACGACCGGATCTGCCTACCCGTGCCCTTCTACCACTGCTTCGGCATGGTGATGGGTAACCTTGCGGCGACGAGTCACGGTGCGGCGATGGTGATTCCGGCGCCGGCCTTCGACCCGCGGGCCACCCTCGAGGCGGTCGCGGAGTACCGCTGCACCAGCCTCTACGGCGTGCCCACCATGTTCATCGCCGAACTCGGCCTGCTCGACGACGGGCTCGACATCGACCTGTCGAGCCTGCGCACCGGCATCATGGCGGGGTCGCCGTGCCCCGAGTACGTCATGCGGCAGGTCGTCGACCGCATGCACATGCGTGAGGTGTCGATCTGTTACGGCATGACCGAGACGTCGCCGGTGTCGACGCAGACGCGGGTCGACGATCCCCTCGAGTTGCGTGTGACCACCGTCGGGCGGGTCGGCCCGCACCTGGAGATCAAGGTCGTCGATCCCGGAACCGGGGAGACCTCGGCGCGCGGCGAGACGGGCGAGTTGTGTACGCGCGGTTACTCGGTGATGACCGGATACTGGAACGACCCGGAGAAGACGGCCGAGGCCATCGACGCCGACGGCTGGATGCACACCGGCGACCTCGCCGACATGGACGAGAACGGTTATGTCCGGATCACCGGGCGCATCAAGGACATGGTGATCCGCGGCGGGGAGAACATCTACCCGCGCGAGATCGAGGAGTTCCTCTACACCCATCCCGACATCCTCGACGCCCAGGTGATCGGGGTGCCCGACGTGAAATACGGCGAGGAGCTGATGGCCTGGGTCCGGTTGCGCGACACCGCAACCGAATTCACCGCCGACGACCTGCGCGAGTTCGCGACCGGCAAGATCGCGCGACACAAGATCCCGCGGTACGTCCATGTGGTCGAGGAGTTCCCGATGACCGTCACCGGGAAGGTCCGCAAGGTGGCGATGCGCGACGAGGCGGTCTCGATCCTCGAGCAGTTGCGATGAGCACGTCGAGGACTGCGGAGCGGGTCACGAGCACCCAGATGGACCGGTTCGGCCGCTTCGTCGCCGAGCGTTTCGAGACCGGGCGGTTCGAGACCGACACAGGCGATTACGACGATCTGTGGTCGTGGTCGGTGGAACATCCGGCCCGGTTCTGGCGTGCCGTCTGGGAATTCTTCGACCTCGACGCCCTCGCCGCGGAGCCGCTCGGCCCCGGGGACGAGGCGGTGCTCGCCGACGACCGGATGCCCGGTGCGGTCTGGTTCCCCGGGATGCGGTTGAACTACGTCGATCAGATCCTGCGGCACGCCGCCCTGCCCGGTGCCGCGATCGTGGGCATCGACGAGGCCGGTGACCGTTCCGAGATCGCGTGGGCGGAACTGCCGGCGCAGGTCGCGGGCCTGGCCGCGGCCCTGCGTGCGCGCGGAGTGGGGTCGGGGGACGTGGTGGCCGCCTACCTCCCCGACATCCCCGAGGCCGTCATTGCCTTCCTGGCCACCGCATCCCTGGGCGCGATCTGGTCCGGATGTGGACAGGACTATGCCCCGCAGGGGGCAGCCGGTCGACTAGGCCAACTCGCACCCAAGGTCCTGTTCACCGCCGCCGGATATCGCTACAACGGCAAGGTCGTCGACAAGCGCGCCGACAGCGCCGAGCTCGCCGGGCTACTGCCGGACCTGGTCGCGCACATCACGATCGGCGCGACCGAGGAGTCTTCGTCGGCCCTCGACTATGCCGACGCCGTCACCAGCGACCCCGGCGACTTCCACCTCGTCAAGGTGCCCTTCGATCATCCGCTCTGGGTGCTGTTCAGTTCCGGCACCACCGGAACTCCCAAAGGCATCGTGCACGGACACGGGGGAGTCCTGCTGGAGCACCTGAAAGCCGGTGCCCTGCACGGCGATCTGTCCGCAGACGACGTGTTCTTCTGGCAGACCGCGCTCAGCTGGATGATGTGGAACTATCAGGTCGCCGGACTTCTCTGCGGTTCGCGGATCGTCTGTTACAGCGGTTCGCCCCTGTACCCCGACGCCGACCGCCTGTGGCAGGTCGTCGACGACGAGCACGTCACCTACTTCGGCACGAGTCCCGGTCAGCTGCAGGCCTCGCGGAAGGCGGGTCTGGAACCGGGCCGCCGGCACGACCTCGGTCGGTTGCGCACTCTCGGGAGTACCGGATCATCGCTCGCCGCAGATCTTTTCACCTGGGTCGACGACCACGTCGGGGCCGGACTGCCCATCTCGTCGATCAGCGGCGGCACCGACATCGTGTCCGCGTTCGCCGGCGGCTCCACCGGTGTACCGGTCGTCCCGGGGGAGCTGTCGGTGCGCTACCTCGGTGTGGCACTGGAGAGTTGGTCGCCCGACGCCCGCCCGCTGGTGGGGGAGGTGGGTGAACTCGTCGTCACCGCGCCGATGCCGTCGATGCCCGTGAGCTTCTGGGACGATCCCGACGGTGCGCGCTACCGCGCGGCTTATTTCGCCCACGAATGGGAGGGCGGTGCGTCGAATCCCGAGAAACCGGTCTGGCGGCACGGCGACTGGGTGACGGTGACCGAACGTGGGTCGCTCGTGATCCACGGCCGCAGCGACGCGACGTTGAACCGCCACGGGATCCGGATGGGATCGGCCGACATCTACGAGGTCGTCGAAGCGCTCGACGAGATCGCCGAGGCCTTCGTGCTCGGTGTCGACGGACCGGACGGCGCCTACTGGATGCCGCTGTTCGTCACCCTGGTCCCCGGCGCGACGCTCGACGACGCGCTGATCGGCCGGATCGCGGGCGCGGTCCGCGACCGCCTCTCCAAACGCCATGTGCCCGAAGAGGTCATCGAGGCCCCCGGGATTCCGCACACCCGGACCGGAAAGAAGCTCGAGGTTCCGGTCACCGCGATTCTGGCGGGCCGTTCCGAGGTCAACATCGACCCCAAGGCGGTCGACGACTACGCGCTGATCAACTGGTACGCCGAGCAAGGGCGCGCGCATCGCTGGTGAGCGGGATTCGTGGCCCGGCGGGGCGACCCCGATGTGCAAGGGTCATGGGACCCGGCTGGTATGTGTACTAGCGTGGTCGACAGTTCTGCGCTCGTGGGGGGGCGACGGCCGGACGCCGTCACCTCGACGCGACCCGCTGATCCTGACCGACCGACCCGACCAGGAGATCGTCATGACCTACCCACCCGGCGGCTACGGGCAGCAGCAGCCCGAGTCCGGCCAGTCCTACGGCCAGTACGGCAATCAATCCGGATATCCCCAGTCCGGCGCGCACAACACGGGTCCGCAGGCGAGCCCCGCGCCCGGTTCCGATCAGTACGGTCAGGCCCAGCAGTACGGGGGTCAGCAGTACGGGGGCCAGCAGTACGGTCAGAGCGGACAGTCCTACGGCCAGGGGCAGCCGGGTTACGGCCAGAGCCCCGCGCCGGGATATGGCCAGCAGGGATACGGCCAGCAGGGGTACGGCCAACCCGGATACGGCCAGGACCAGCAGGGCCAGCAGGGCTACGGCCAGTACGGATACTCCCCGCAGCCGACCAAGACGCCGAGTCAGGGACTGCCGGCCATCACCCCGGTTCTCCTCGCCGCCGCGATCGGCGCCTTCGGCCTCATCGTCCTCTTCAGCGGGTTCCTGTCCGCCGCCGAGACCTATGACTTCGCGCTCAAGCTGTTCCAGACCCAGTACAACGCGCCGTACACGCTGATCAGCGTTGCCGGAATCCTGGCGCTCATCTCGCTGATCCCGGGCATCAAGGTGCCTGCGGCGCCGATCGTGGCGTCGCTGGCGATCACCTCGTTCCTGATCACGCTGTTCCAGTTCCTCAACATCGACGACAACGGTGCCGGGGCGATCGTGCTGCTGATCTTCACCCTCCTGTCCGCGGTTCTCGCAGTCGTGTGGTTGCTCGTCGACGCCGGCGTCATCAAGGTGGCGCCCGCGGTGGGCTCGGCGACCGCCGCGGTAGCCCCCGGCTCGTCGGCCGCGCAGTCCGACACCGGCGCTCACCAGCAGACCGGTGGCTACGGTGAGGCGCAGACCACCGCCTACGGCACCGGCAGCGCGCAGGCTCAGTACGGCCAGCAGTCGTCGGCGAACTACGACCCGTCGGCCTACTCGCAGTCGTCGGGCGCGTCGACCGCCGGTCAGAGCGGTTACTCCGGCGGTGCGAGCGAATCGTCGGCATCGGCCTCCGGTCACGGCGAGTCGGGCTACGGGGACTACCGTCCCGGCCAGTACGCGGCCGGCGCCTCGGGCGCATCCCCGGCCGCGCCCAGTGGATCCGCCAGCCCCTCGGGCACCGACACCCCGGCCGGAGACCACTCCACCACGGTCTTCCAGAAGCCGGAACCGCCCACCGGCAGCGGCAACTGACAGAACCCACAGTGCCCCGTCGACCATCGGTCGACGGGGCACTGTCGTTGTGCGGACGGTCCAGCGGTGAGCTGACTCCCTTTCGCAGCCCGCTCGGCGCGTCTACGACGGCCTCGGCCGGGACCGTGTCAGGCTCATGACGATGCCCTCCCTCAAGTCGGACCCGACCACGGACAATCTGGCGTCGCAGCTGCGTAACCTGCGGCGATCACGTCGTGCGCAGCGCACGGCGGCCGAGGGCTCGGCCCGGCAGCTCGCGGTTGTCGCGTTCACCGTTCCCGCGATAGCGCTGGTGACGCTGATCGTCGTGATGCTCTCGGTGCTGCTGCTGGCCGGCAGCGGCCTGACCGGACTGCCGAGTGCGATCGCCTCGGGCTGGCTGGCCGTCCACCAGATGCCGGTCACGATCAGCGGGGTCACCATAGGTGTGCTGCCGCTGCTGCCGACGCTGGCGGTCGCCGCCGGCACTGCCTGGCTGACGGCCCGGGCCGTCGCCGGTGGCACGAACTCGAACGAACGCGATCGGCACGACCTGTTCGACCTCGGCGCCGTCGTGTTCTCGGCGGTGATCGGTCCCGTTCTCATCACCGCGATGTCCCTGGCGGTCGTCATGGACGGCGGGTCGGTCCTGCCGGTGCAGACGCCCAACGCGCTGCTCGCGTTCCTCTACACCCTCGGCGTACACGGCGGTGCGGCGGTCGCCGGTGTCGTGTGGAGCCGGCGACGCGACTTCGCCGTCCGCGGGGGCGTGACCCACGCCGATCGTCGCGGTTTCCGGTACGGGCTGGTGGCGGCGCTGCTGCTACTGGTGGCCGGAGCCGTGCTGGTGTGTCTGCGAATGTTGATGAGGCACGGGCAGATCGGTGAACTGATCGAAACCGGTTACGACTTCGACGGGTTCCTGGGACTCACCCTGCTGTCGATGCTCTACCTCCCGAACGTGATGGTCGCCGCGATGGCGGTGCTCGTGGGTTCCGACGTCCAGATCGGTGCGACGACGGTCGACCTGTTCACGGTCCGCGGTGACGCCGTCCCGCCCGTCCCGGTTCTCGCGGTCCTTCCCGACGGGCCGGGTGCCGGGGCATGGGGATTCGTCGGACTGCTCGTGCCGGCCGGTGTCGCCGCGTTCGTCGGCTGGCGATGCCGCGACCTCGATCCCATGGCCCACGTGCGTTCGGTGGGTGTCGCCGCGGCGGTCGCGGCTTCGGTGGTCGCCGTTCTCACCGTCTCGGCGGGTGGAACGCTGGGGGAGTTCGGCGAGGTCGTCGTGACGGTGTCGGCGGCCGGGGTCTTCACACTGGGTTGGATCGCGGTCGTCGGCCTGCTCATCGTGCTCGTCTACGCCTTCCTGCCGTCGACCCGAGCGGCACGTCTCGCTGTCGGCGAGGAGTACTTCGAGGATCCACTCGACCTCGGTTACGAGGACGAATACGTCATCGTCACCGATCTGGACGAGGACGACGAGTACGCCGAGTACTCAGAGGTCGAGGACGGCGAATTCGAGGACGGCGAGTACGAGGACTCGGACTACGACGACGGTGAGTTCGACGACGGTGAATTCGGGGACGCTGACCTCGCGGACGACGACGCGGAGAACGTCGCCGCGTCGGACCCGGACGACTCCGATCTCGACACCGCATCCGGGCGCGCGCCGGCGAAGAACCGCGTGTACGACGACGATCTCGACGTGGCGGATCTCGCCGTCGACGTGGATCACGACCTCCATCCCGGTTCGCACGGGGCCTCACGGCAACGCTGACAGCGCGCTTCCCGGGCGTGCTCCGGCGGCGCCACCCGGCGCGGGCGGCCCAACGTGCGGCGATTAGTCTCGACGACGTGACATCCCCGACGGCACCTGGTCGCACCCCGCTGGTGGTGATGGCGTCGGGCACCGGTTCGCTGCTGGAATCGCTGATCGCGCGCGCCGGTGACGAGGATGCCCCGTTCCGTGTCGCGGCGATCGTGGTCGACCGCTCGTGCCGGGCGCAAGAGGTCGCGCAGCGCCACGACATCCCGCTCATCACCTGCCGTGTCGCCGACCACGCCGACCGTGCGACGTGGGATCGTGCGCTGACCGACGAGGTCGCCGCGATCGAGCCGGAGTGGGTGGTGACCGCCGGTTTCATGAAGATCCTCGGCCCGGCTTTTCTCGGCCGGTTCGGCGGTCGCGTCGTCAACAGTCATCCAGCGCTGCTACCCGCGTTCCCGGGCGCCCACGGTGTCGTCGAGGCGCTCGACTACGGCGTCAAGGTCACGGGCGCGACGGTGCATCTGGTCGACGAAGGCGTCGACACCGGCCCGATCCTCGCGCAACGAGTGGTCACCGTCGACGACGACGACACGGTCGACACCCTGCACGAACGCATCAAGACGGTTGAGCGTGTGTTGCTCGCCGACGTGGTGACCGCACTGGTCACCCGAGGAGTAGTCATCGATGGACGAAAGGCCCGCATCCCGTGAACGCACCCAGCTCTGACAGCTCTCGTCGACCGATTCGGCGCGCGCTGGTGAGTGTCTACGACAAGAGCGGTCTCGCCGACCTCGCGACGGCACTACACGCGGCCGGAGTGGAGATCGTGTCCACCGGGTCCACCGCGAAGACCATCGCCGGCGCGGGCGTGCCGGTCGTGGAGGTGTCCACGCTGACGGGCTTCCCCGAGTGCCTCGACGGCCGCGTCAAGACCCTGCACCCCAAGGTGCACGCGGGCATCCTCGCCGATACCCGTAAGTCCGATCATGTGGCTCAGCTCGACGAACTGGGCGTCGCCGCATTCGATCTCGTCGTCGTCAATCTCTATCCGTTCACCGAGACGGTGGCGTCCGGTGCGACTCCGGACGAGTGCATCGAGCAAATCGACATCGGCGGCCCGTCGATGGTGCGTGGGGCCGCGAAGAACCACCCGTCGGTCGCCGTCGTGGTCGATCCCGATGACTACTCGCTGGTGACCGAGGCCCTCACGGCCGACGGGTTCTCGCTCGTCGACCGGAAGAAGCTTGCGGCAAAGGCTTTCCGGCACACCGCGGACTATGACGTCGCGGTCGCGTCGTGGATGTCGAGTGTGGTTGCGCCCGAGGACGAGTCGCAGTTCCCGGCGTGGGCCGGTGCGACCTGGACCCGCTCCGCGGTGCTGCGTTACGGCGAGAACCCGCACCAGCCGGCCGCACTGTATGTCGGTAACGCCGGGGCCGGCGGGGTTGCGACCGCCGAGCAGCTCCACGGCAAGGAGATGAGTTACAACAACTACACCGACGCCGATGCCGCGTGGCGCGCCGCCTACGACTTCGATGCCCCGGCGGTCGCGATCATCAAGCACGCCAACCCGTGTGGCATCGCCATCGGCGCCGACATCGCGGAGGCGCATCGCAAGGCGCACGCGTGCGATCCGGTCAGCGCCTACGGCGGCGTGATCGCGGCGAATCGTGAGATCACCGTGGCGATGGCCGAGCAGGTCGCCGAGATCTTCACCGAGGTGATCGTCGCGCCCGGCTTCGCCGACGGTGCGCTCTCGGTGCTGACCCGTAAGAAGAACATCCGCGTCCTGGTGGCCACCCCGCCGGCGGCGACCGGGATCGAGACGAAGCCGGTGTCGGGCGGACTGCTGATGCAGCAGCGCGACGTCCTCGACGCCGACGGCGACAATCCGGCCAACTGGAACCTCGTGGCGGGTCCGCCGGCCGACAACCAGACCCTTGCCGACCTCGAGTTCGCCTGGCGTGCGTGCCGTTCGGTCAAGTCCAACGCCATCCTGCTGGCGTCCGACGGTGCGTCGGTCGGCGTCGGCATGGGCCAGGTCAATCGCGTCGACTCCGCGCACCTGGCCGTGCAACGCGCCGGTGACCGTGCAGCGGGGAGCGTCGGGGCGTCGGACGCGTTCTTCCCCTTTCCGGACGGACTGCAGGTACTGCTGTCGGCCGGGGTGAAAGCCGTTGCGCAGCCGGGCGGTTCGATTCGCGACAACGAGGTGATCGAGGCGGCCGACGAGGCGGGCGTGACGCTCTACCTCACCGGGGCGCGTCATTTCGCTCACTGAGCTCGCTCTACTGGTCGTCGCCGGTTTCGGCGCCGGCCTGATCGGCTACATCACCGGGCTGGCGTCGATCGTCAGCTATCCCGCACTGCTCGCCGTCGGACTCAGTCCGATCGCGGCCAATGTCACGAACACGGTCGCGCTGGTCGCCGTCGGGGTGGGCAGTACCGCACAGTCGGGACGCTCCCTCCTCGACGGTGACCGCAGGCGGCTGACCATCGGCGCGATCGCCGCGCTCATCGGCGGCACGGTCGGGGCGGTGCTGTTGTTGTCGACGCCGGCCGAGGCGTTCGAGGCCGTCGTGCCGTTCCTGGTGGCGATCGCCGCGATCGCCCTGTTGGCGCAACCGGTTCTGCGGCGGTGGGCCACCTCGCACGCCGAGCGTCCCTGGGTGTTCATCCTGGGCCTGACGCTGATCTCGGTGTACGGCGGGTACTTCGGGGCGGGCGCCGGCATCATGATTCTCGCGCTCATGCTCGTGGTGACCAGCGAACCATTGTGGCGCGCAGCGTTGTCCAAGTCGTTGTTCCTCGGCATCGCCAACACGATCGCCGCCATCGGCTTCATGATCTGGGGTCCCGTCGACTGGTGGGCGGCGCTCGCCATGGCCGTCGGCTGTCTTGCCGGCGGGTGGTGCGGCCCGCCTGTCGTGAAACGGCTGCCGCCCGGGCCGCTCCGGATCGTGGTCGGGGTGTGCGGGCTCGGACTCGCGGCGTGGCTCGCGGTCAGCTGACGTCGGCGTGATGAGCAGGCGGTTGTCGTCGGTGTGCCCGCGGCAGCCCCTGCTCCCTGAGGTGCGTCCGGAGCTTGCGGAGGGCGCGTCAGCCCCTGCTCCCTGAGGTGCGTCCGGAGCTTGCGGAGGGCGCGTCAGCCCCTGCTCCCTGAGGTGCGTCCGGAGCTTGCGGAGGGCGCGTCAGCCCCTGCTCCCTGAGGTGCGTCCGGAGCTTGCGGAGGGCGCGTCAGCCCCTGCTCCCTGAGGTGCGAGGAGCGCAGCGACGAGCCACGAAGGGTCCGGCGACCGGCAAGCTTCAACTCGACCGGCAGAGACTTCGATCGAGGTCTGGGAGTCGAGTTGCAGTCTGTCGGTCACAAGTCGGGGCAGGTATGCGAGACAGTCCCGCCGGTCGAGGTCGACTGCGCTCCTCGGTTGAGCCTTGCGGCCGGGGGTGAGGCAACCGCGCTCCTCGGATCGGTTGCGCATGTATTCAGTAGCGCACGTTCGGCCGAAGGAGCGCTTCAATGTCGGGGGCACGGGCATACAGCGATGCCGGTCTTTCCATTGGGCGCAGTTGTCTAAGAGAAACTTCGGCCTGCAGGTGAAGCTGCCCAACAGGGTGCGCTACCGGACATCGATTTGCCGCAGTCGGAAGTATCGCGGCCCACTGACGGGGCGGCAGCCCATTCGGCAGTTCACGGCGGCCGTCAGCCCGCATGTGGTCCAGGTGCAAGGGCGGGGTAGCGGCGAGGGTTTCACAGTACGGCCCCGTTCCCGGTCCACGATCCGACCAGGAACGGAGCCGACTGCAGTGTCGCTGTGGAGTTGTCAAGGGACGGATGCGGTCCCGGGCGGGCGCCGGGAGCGAGGTTGCTACGCGAAAGTCTGGTGGTCTGTGGCGGCAGCGGTCAGGCGGCGTCGTCGAGTCGCATGGTGCGTCGGTTGTAGGCGGGTAGTGGTCGGCGCCGCGGATCGATGGTCGCGGGTGGGACAAGCCAGGGATGACGGTCGAAACCCATCACGATGTCCCAGCCGTGGTGGTGGACCTGCGTATGGCAGCGCTGACACAGCAAACAGCCGTTGTCGAGGTCGGTGGGTCCACCGTCGGCCCATGGCTGGATGTGGTGGACCTGGGTATATGACGGTGGTGCACCACATTTGATACAGCAGGCGTCGCGGACGATGATTGCTTTGCGGAGGTGTGCCGGATACAACCGACGGGTGTGGCCCATCTGCAGCGGTACGCCCTCACTGTCGAGGACGATCTCGATCAGGGATCCGTCGCAGGAGACCTGTTTCGCGGTGGCATGGCTGACCGTCCCGGTCCACGGCAGCGTTGCGAGTTCTCCGGTGGCGGGGATGGTCAGCATCAGTTGCGTGCGTGGGCTTCCGACGGTGTCGATGGTCGCGCCGATCGCTGCTTGGTCGAGGATCAGTTCGAAAGCGTCGGCACGGCGCTGCTCGGCGGTTCGTCGATCTTCGGCTCCGTCGGGTTCGGGCCGTGGACACGATCGTTCGTCGATCATGGCCAGGAACTTCTCGCCGACGATCTGGGTGAGGTCGGCCCGGATTTCGACGCGGCCGTCGTCGGTGGTGTGGGCGTTGACCGCGTTCAGCGATGGGTCGTCGGCGGCCGGTACGCTGGTGTCGGAGGTGTCCGCCAGAGTGTTGGCGATGGCTCGGGCATGCTTGAGTACTTGTGTCGGTGTTGCGCCGGAGAGTGCTTGGGCGATGAGTTCGAGTTCGTACCGTGAGCGCTTGTCGTCGGAAAGGGCTTTGTGACAACGCTTGTCGATCTGGTTGATGCCTCGGACGATGGCGTCGACGATCTCGCTGGACAGCCGCCCGTCGGCCGCGTGACTCGCCAGGGCGGGCAGCGTGGGCAGGGCGTCGACACTCCGCATGGTGCGAAGAGCGGCGACCGGGGCATGGCCTGACTCGATCAGCAGTTTCTTGGTGGTGCTGCCCGCTTTCTGGGCGACACGGAGGTCGTCGAGTTGCGCTGTGTGGGTGACGATCTGGTGGTCGACGGTGTTGCGGATCAAACGCAGCGTCTCGAGGGCGTCGAACGTCGCTCTGCCCGTGGGGTCATCGGCGGGTGGTGTGGTTTCGATGAGCTGATCGAGGAGAGTGGCGAGCTCTGGCATGACTCCAAGGTACAGGAACATTCGTTCGATTTCGAGAAAATTCCACAGGCCGAGAACCACGAATTCATCGACTGTGCAGCATATTTCGTCGTCTGTGCGTCGATTCGCGTTGGGTGGGCGTGGATTGTTGACAAGGTGTACTCCAGTCACACTCGTCCCGCATTTCGGTTCACGTTCGATCGGCCTGATTGCGAGCGGTTTTGAGTTCGGCCTGGGGTGTAGACCCCTTCGAGGCTCGTCGCTTGCGCTCGTCGCGCCTCGGGGGACGGAGGGGGTCGGTGCTTGCGCTTCTCCCGTCTCGGGGAGCGGGGGAGGGTTCGTTTCTTGCACCTCAGTAGGTACGGCCTGGCGGCCGTTGTGGACTACGAAAAACACTCGTGAGCGTCCAGACTTCTGCATGCTGAGGTGCGAGCGAAGCGAGAGGAGTCCTATAGCTTGTCAAGTGCTCCGAGGTCGGTGGTGAGGTCGCGGAACACTTCGCGGGCGATGTATCGCTTGAGGCAGCGGAGGATGTCTTTCTTCGTTTTGTGTTCGGCGGAGCGGCGTTCGACGTAGGCGCGGGTGGGGGCGTGGGATTTCATGCGTCCGACCGCGATCATGTGCAGAGCGCTGTTGGCTTGCCGGTCCCCGCCCCGGTTGAGTCGGTGGCGGCTGGTTTTGCCTGAGGATGCCGGTAACGGGGCGGCGCCGACGAGTTTGGCGAACCGTGCCTCGGTGCCCATCCGCTCGACGTTGTCACCGGCGGTGATCACCAGGCGGGCGGCGGTGATCGGCCCGATCTGCGGGCGCGAGAGCAGGGTGGGTACCAGCTTGCTCAGCAGTCGTGTGAGTTCGCGGGCCAAGGACCGGGCTTGTTGTTGGGCGAGTCGGTGTCGGTCGAGCAGCGACCGCGCCGCGCGCACGAACGCCGCGGCCGGCGCGGACAGATCAGCTTTCTCGGCTGGTACCGGCAAGTCTGTGATGAATGCTGCCCGCTTGGCGATGGTGCGGGCCTGGCGCGCTTGATCGGCGTGCTCGGCTGGTGCGGTGGTACACAGGTCACGGATCTGGTTACCGATCCGGGTGGCCTCTGCGACGGCCGAAGCCCTTGCCACGGTGAGCATCCGAACAGATTCGACCGCGCCGCGGGTGTCTTTGGCCACCGCGGTGGCGCGGCCGGTGATGACGGCCATCGCCGCGGCGTAGGCATCGAGTTGATCGGTCTTACCGTGGGCGTAGCGGCGCGGCAGATCGGGGGTGTTGACCTCGATCACTCGCACCCCTTCAGCGGTGAGCATGCGGGTCAACCCGGCCCCATAGGAGGCGCTCGATTCCACCGCGGCATCCTCGACGCGGCCGAAGCCACACGCCCACTGCCACAACTGGGTGTAGCCGGCGGTGGTGGTCGGGAACTCGCGATCGGCCAGCGGGCGGCCGTCGGTGGCGACGATCGCGGCGTGATGGGTCTGTTGATGGGTGTCGACTCCGAGTACGACCACTTGCGTGGTCACTGCTGTCTCAGCCATTCTGGCGGTGTCTCCTTCACTGCGGTGTGGGATGACCTCACCGGGGCGGGTGGACAGGACAGTGAAGAGTCACGGCCTACCAGCCAGACAGGGTCCTAATCAGGTCACACCCGCCCCGGCCCTCAAGGTCACTTGGTGCAGGTGATCGACCGAAGTTCTGGGCCGACACATCTCGCCCATGACAGCACCGTCAGCCACGAAGTAAGTCAGACCCAAACCCGGTCAACCACCCACACCCATTCTCACTGCCACGAAGGGCTCGCAAGGTGCCTCATCAGGGCCCTTCGTGGCTCGTCGACCTCGACGCGCTCCTTCGTCGCTTGCTCGGCCCGGCGGCTTGCGCTCCTCGCACCTCAGGGACCAGGGGTTTGCGGTTCTTTCGGATCAGGAAGCATGCGTACGCTTCCCGCACCTCGGACGCGCAGGCGTCTTGTCGTGCACCTCGGTCGCAAGGGTTTGTCGCTTAGGGCGGCTGGATGTGTGAGAGATGCTCACCGATCGGGGGTGTGAAGAGATGACGAACAGCAACACAGCGCGGTCGGGTGGCGATGACGCCGGTGACGAGACACCGTTGAGACTCTTCGGTTTCGAGTAAGACGGGGCCGGCCACCGCGCGGAGGTCCTCGACTACTCCGGATGTGATGTGACGACGGTGATCTCGGACGCCGATTACTTCTTCACCGATCAGGGCAAGTTGTGGTCGCTCGCTGTCGTCGTCGACGATCGAGCCGACCATGAGCGATTGGTGTGGCTGTCGGGGTACGACTATCGGGAGCCCGCTCGAACACGGGTCGAGCGGGCAGGGCGAGCCGAGATGCAACTGCGATATCTTGCCTCCCGCTCCGCAGAGTCACGACCGGTGGTGCTTCCCGACGGCCTGCGGCTCATCCGCATGTTTCCCGAGTGGGGCGCCGGACCACTCTGGGAGAACTTCACCGAGAACTACCCCGCCGACCCATTGCGCCTGGGCCTCGACCCCGAGCTGGCAGCGGAGCTCACCGAGTGGAACGACGTGTGGAACGCGCGTCCACACGACGCCGACCTCGACGACGAACCCGGATGGACAGCCGCCGGAGTCGCGCTACACGCTCGCGTCCAGTCCGCGCTGGCCGGTGTCGCCGAGGTGGCCGCGCAGTTCGTGTTCTAGGCAACTTCCACACGGACGCGACCAGCGAAACCCCACGCCACATGCACATCGCGCCGGATCCGTATGCATCCGACAGGAGTTTTCCTCTCGGAGAGGAAAACTCTGGTCGCCGGGGTTCGCGATGTCTAGACATGCACGGTGACCTTGTTTGTGGACATCACCCCGGACGAAGCGGGTGGTGGGGCGGAGCGCACGTCGCCCGGCGGTTCGTCTCGCGCGCGATCGCTGTTGACCCGGGTGGGACTCCCGTTGCTCTCGGTGGTGCTGTTCGCCGCCGTGTGGCAGGTCGTCGCCGTCAGCGGGATCTGGAGTGAGACCTTCGTGCCGCGCCTGGGCACCGTGTGGCAGGCCTTTGTCGACATGTCCACGACGCACGACGGAGTCCGCGGCTATGCCGACTATTACTGGTGGGAACACCTATACATGACGCTGCGCCGGGTCTTCGCAGGTGTGGCGATCGGCGTGATCCTCGGCGTGCTGCTCGGTCTGGCGATGGGAACGGTGGGGTGGTTCCGACGCCTGCTCGAACCGTGGCTCACGTTCCTGCGCGCTCTACCGCCGCTGGCCTACTTCTTCCTGTTGGTCATCTGGCTCGGCATCGACGAAGCGCCGAAGATCACGCTGCTGGCATTGGCCGCGCTACCGCCCGCGGCGGTGGCGACCACCGCCGCCGTCAGTGCCGCGCCGGTGAGTCTCATCGAGGCGGCGCGCGCGCTCGGGGCCTCGCGGTCCGAGGTGATCCGCGATGTCGTCGTACCGTCGGCGCTGCCCGAGACCTTCACCGGCGTAAGGCTTTCGGTCGGCATCGCGTATTCCTCCGTGGTCGCGGCCGAGCTGTTCAACGGCATCCCCGGAATCGGTGGCGTGGTCAAGGACGCCAGCAACTACAACAACACCCCCGTCGTCCTGGTCGGCATCATCGCCATCGGTCTGTCCGGACTGATCATCGACGGGCTCCTACGAACAGTCGAGCACCGAGTGGTGCCGTGGCGCGGAAAGGCCTGAAAGACATGACAATCACACGCAAGGGGTCCGGTTCGTACCGGCTGCGCCGGTCGCGCTTCGGTGCGGTGCTCGGGATGATCGCCGCAGTGGCGTTGGTGCTCGCCGGTTGCTCGGTCGACAACTCCGGGGACGGCAGCAAGCCGACGATCCGGCTCGCCTACCAGTCGTTCCCGAGCGGCGACCTGATCGTCAAGAACAACGGGTGGCTCGAAGAAGCGCTGCCGGACTACAACATCAAGTGGACCAAGTTCGACTCCGGTGCCGACATCAACACCGCGTTCGTCGCCAAGGAGGTCGACTTCGCCGCCATCGGCTCCAGCCCGGTGGCCCGTGGACTGTCCGCGCCGCTGAACATCCCGTACCAGGTGGCCTTCGTGCTCGACGTCGCCGGCGACAACGAGGCCCTTGTCGCGCGCAACGGAACCGGCATCGAGACAGTCGCCGATCTCAAGGGCAAGCGGGTCGCGACAGCGTTCGCGTCCACCGCCCATTACAGCCTGCTCGCCGCGTTGGACCAGGCCGGCGTGAACCCGAAGGACGTGAACCTGATCGATCTGCAGCCGCAGGCCTCGCTGGCGGCCTGGCAGCGCGGCGACGTCGACGCGGTCTACACCTGGCTGCCCACGCTCGACGAATTGCGCCAGGACGGAACGACTCTCATCGCCAGCCGGCAGTTGGCCACCGCGGGCAAGCCCACGCTCGACCTCGGTGTGGTCTCCAGTGAATTCGCGACGGCGAACCCGGAGGTCGTGAACACCTGGCGGCAGGTCCAGGCCCGCGCACTCACCCTCATCAAGGACGACCCGCAGGCCGCTGCCGACGCCGTCGCCGCACAGCTGGGCACGACCCCGGAGGATGCGGCCAACCAGTTGAAGCAGGGCACCTTCCTCACCGTCGCGGAGCTGACCAGTCCGACGTGGCTCGGTACCCAGGGCAACCCGGGCAATCTCTCCGAGAACCTACACAGCGCGGCGGTGTTCCTCGCCGAGCAGCAGCAGATCCCGGCCGCACCGCCGATCGAGACCTTCCGCGAGGCCATCTACACAGAGGGATTGCCGGGTGTCCTCGAACAGCAGTAGTCCGCCGGACCGACCCGAGGGGCGACGCGGCTCGATCCGTCTGCACAACGTGTCCCAGAGGTACGGGACAGGTGCGGACGCCGTGCCCGCGGTCGGCCCGGTTGACCTGGACGTCCCGCCGGGCGAGTTCCTGGTGCTGGTGGGTGCGTCCGGATGCGGCAAGTCCACCCTCCTGCGACTCATCGCCGGGTTCGAACCCGCGACGGTGGGGAGGGTGGAGGTGTCGGGAGGCGCCCCGGTGCCCGGGGTGACCTCCGGGGTCGTCTTCCAGCAACCGCGCCTGTTCCCGTGGAAGACGGTGGGCGGCAACGTCGATCTCGCGCTCAAGTACGCGAAGGTCCCCAAATCCGAACGGGTGGCACGCCGCGCCGAACTCCTCGAACGCGTCGGTCTGGACGACACCGCCGGCCGGCGCATCTGGGAGATCTCCGGCGGGCAACAGCAGCGGGTGGCCATCGCCCGTGCGCTGGCGGCCGATACGCCGTTGCTGCTGCTCGACGAGCCGTTCGCGGCGCTGGATGCCCTCACGCGGGAACGGTTGCAGGAGGATGTGCGGGCGGTGAGCGCGGACAGCGGACGCACCAACGTCTTCGTCACCCACAGCGCCGACGAGGCAGCGTTCCTGGGAAGTCGGATCATCGTGCTCACCAAACGACCGGGACAGGTCGCACTTGACCTCACCTCGACGTTGCCGCGCACCGGCGTCGAACCCGACGAACTACGCGGTTCACCCGAATACGCCGCCCTGCGCGCCGAGATCGGTGCCGCGGTGAAGGAGGCCGCCGTGAAAGATGCTGAGGTGAAGGATGCCGCGGTCGCATGAGCGGCCGGGCCTTTTCCTCAGCGTGGGCTCAACCCTGTGCGGTGGCGCGGCGTCCGGTTAGAAAGTGGGGGTGTCCTCCGTTCCAGCGTCGTCCGCCACAGCAGTGGCTTCGACTCGGCTCGTCGACCTCGACGCGCTCCTTCGTCGCTTGCTCGGCCCGGCGGCTCCGCTCCTCGCCGGCTCAACCAGCGGAAATGCGCGAGGCGCGTTCGGCTCGATCAGCGCACACCAGGGCACCCTCCACTCGATGAACTGGGCGGACGGATCGCACCACGGTTCGCCGCCGGCGCACCCCGCTCCGACCCCCGCCTTCATCGACCTGGAGAACAATCCTCATGACCACCACCTCTCACCCCGTCGCCACCACGCACCGTCCTGACGCCGGAACCATCTCCGGCGGAGTCGAATTCGACATCGACGAGTTCGGCCCGAGTTTCGGTGCCGAGATCCGCGGCGTCGATGTCGCATCCGCCACCGACGCACAGGTGTCCGCGTTGCGCCGGGCGCTGATCGACTACAAGGTCATCGTCCTGCGCGATCAGCACCTCGACGACGAGGCGCACATCCGGTTCGGAAACCGGCTGGGAGACCTGACCTTCGGGCATCCGGTGTGGAACAGCGGCGACGTCCCCGGCGAGGTCTACTCGCTCGACAGCGCCGACAACGGCTTCGCCGACGTGTGGCACACCGATGTCACCTTCATGCCGCGTCCGCCGATGGGCTCGATCCTGCGTCCGGTTGTGTTGCCGCGCAACGGCGGTGACACCAACTGGGCGGACGCCGAGCTCGCGTACCAGTCGCTGTCGGAACCGGTTCGGCGGATGATCGACGGACTCAGCGCGGTACACGACGGCAACCGCGAATTCGGTTACTACCTCAAGCAACGACGCAACGGCCGCGGCAACACCTGGGACGGTGAGGAGGTCACCGAGCTGGTGCCGGTCACCCATCCGGTGGTGCGCATCCATCCCGAGACGGGCCGGAAGTCGTTGTTCGTCAATCCCGGTTTCACGTCGCACATCGACGGCGTCTCCGAGGCGGAGAGCCGCGGCATCCTGGACCTGCTCTACGCACACCTCACCAAGCCCGAACACATCGTCCGGCACCGTTGGCGTCTCGGCGATCTCGTCCTCTGGGACAACCGGAACACGCTGCACTACGCGAACCGCGACTACGGCGACGCCCGCCGGGTGATGCACCGGATCACCCTGCGCGGCGAGGCGCCCATCGGACCTGCCTGACCGCGACGTCCCGACGATCCCGAACTCCCACCATCGGCCACCCGGCCGGCGGTGGGAGTTCTCGTATGCCACTCAGTGCGTCGTACACGAGCCGGGACCAGCTTATTCAACCGAGGGGTTGACAAGGATCGACGATCCGGCGCACAATCGTATTCAACCAAACGGTTGAGGAGGTGAGGTCGGATGGCAGACGAGTTGTCCAAGGTGTTCGCCGCACTCGCGGACCCGACGCGGCGCGACATGGTTGCGCGGCTGGCGGTCTCGGATGCGACGGTCAGCCAACTCGCCGAACCGTACGACGTCAGCATCCAGGCCGTCTCGAAGCACCTGAAGGTGCTGCAGGACGCCGGCCTGGTGACCCGAACCCGGGAGGCCCAAACCCGTCCGGTCCATCTGGAAGCAGAGGTGTTCGACCTCATGACCAAATGGATCGAGCGGTACCGGAAGCGGGCGGAGGAGCGCTACCAGCGCCTCGACGCGTTGCTCGCCGAGATGAACGACGGCCCCGAGGCCCAGCATCCGACGGTGTCGGACCCCGAGGTCGAACAACCACTCCACAAGGAAGGAAAGGTGTCATGACCGCAACCCAGACCCGCTATCCCGAGGCCGCCATCGAAGCCGATCAGGAGGTGCCGCTGATCCGGATCACCCGCGACTTCCGCGGGACGCCCGCGCAGCTGATGAAGGCCCACACCGACCCCGAACTCTTCGTCCGGTGGGTCGGGCCGGACGCGATCAGCAGCCGGGTCATCGAGTGGGACGTCCGCGACGGCGGCAGCTGGAGCTATGTCTCCACCCACGAGGGGCAGGAGTTCGGATTCCGCGGGTGCTTCCACACCGTGGGCGAAGACAAGATCGTGCAGACGTTCACCTTCCTCGGCATGCCCGATGCGGTGTCGCTGGAGACCCTGTGGTTCGAGGATCTGGGCGACGGCACGACGCGGCTCCACGCCCAATCGCTGTGCGACAGCTTCGAAGCGCGCGACGGTTGGCTCGCCTCGGGCATGGAGGTCGGCGTGAACGAGGGATACGCCGCACTCGACCGCATGCTCACCGAGGGCGAGATCTGATCGTGTCCGGCGTGACCCTGCCGGAACTGGATGCATCGTCGCGTCACCGAGAGGTGGCCTCCGACTTCGCGGAGGCCATCGCCGACGTCCGCGACTGGGAGGTGCCGACGCCGGTCGACGGGTGGGTGGCACGCGACGTCGTGGCCCACCTCGTCGACTGGTTCACCGGCTTCCTCGCCGCCGGTGGGGTGGCCCTGCCCGCGGGACCCGCTGTCGCCGACGACCCGGCCGGGGCGTGGTCACAGCACGCCGCCTCGGTGCAGGCACTCCTCGACGGACCGACCGCCGAGGACACGTTCACCCACCCGATGGCGGGCGAGCATCGACTCGTCGAGGCAATCGACCGGTTCTACACCGCCGACGTGTACATGCACACGTGGGATCTCGCCCGATCCCAGGGCGTCACCCCCGACCTCGACCCCGGATTCGCCGGACAACTGCTCGAGGGCATGGCGTCCATCGACGACATCCTCCGCAGTTCGGGTCAGTACGGTCCGAAGGTCGAGGTGGACGCCGATGCCGACCCGGTGAGTCGCCTCATGGGATTCATCGGCCGGGACCCGCGGTGGACGCCGGCGACGAGGAGCGATGACGAGCACGCGCTCGACAACGCGGAGTAGCCTCGATGAGGTGCCAGACGACAACTTCACCACGCATGGCTCCCAGTCGACCGAAACCCGGCATCCGTCACCCCGAACCCTGGGTGAACTGCGTGCCAGCGGTCACGTGCAGCGCAGTGTGCGCGACGAGATCCGCAACAACCTCCTGTCCGCACTCCGCGAGGGGCGCGACCCCTGGCCGGGCATCGTGGGCTTCGAGGCGACGGTCATCCCGCAGTTGGAACGGGCCCTGATCGCCGGCCACGACGTCGTCATGCTCGGCGAGCGCGGCCAGGGCAAGACCCGCATCCTGCGCACCCTCGTCGGGCTCCTCGACGAGTGGACGCCGGTCATCGCGGGTTCCGAGCTGGCCGAGCATCCCTACGAACCCATCACCCCCGGGTCGATTCGGAAGGCCGCCAACCTGCTCGACGATCTGCCGATCGAGTGGCGTCACCGTTCGCAGCGCTACAGCGAGAAGCTGGCCACGCCGGACACCTCCGTGGCCGACCTCGTCGGTGACATCGACCCGATGAAGGTCGCCGAGGGTCGCAGCCTCGGCGACCCGGAGACGATCCACTTCGGGCTCATCCCGCGCTCGCACCGCGGCATCGTGGCCATCAACGAGCTGCCCGACCTCGCCGAGCGCATCCAGGTGTCGATGCTGAACGTGATGGAGGAGCGCGACATCCAGGTCCGCGGGTACACCCTGCGACTGCCGCTCGACGTCCTGGTGATGGCCAGTGCCAACCCCGAGGACTACACCAACCGCGGCCGGATCATCACCCCGCTCAAGGACCGCTTCGGCGCCGAGATCCGGACGCACTACCCGCTCGAGCTCGACGACGAGGTGTCGGTGATCGAGCAGGAGGCGGATCTGACCGCCAGTGTCCCGACCTTCATCACCGAGATCCTGGCGCGGTTCACCCGCTACGCCCGTGACCACCCGTCGATCGACCAGCGATCGGGAGTCTCCGCCCGCTTCTCCATCGCCGGTGCCGAAACCGTTGCGGCCGCGGCGCTTCACCGGGCGACGGTGACGGGCGAGGACCAGGCGGTGGCACGCGTGGTCGATCTCGAGTCGGTGATCGAGGTGCTGCGCGGCAAGATCGAGTTCGAGTCCGGCGAAGAGGGCCGGGAACTCGAGATCCTCGAGCACCTGATGCGCAAGTCCATCGCCGACGCGGTGCGTGCCCACCTCGGCGGCGTCGACATGGCGCCGCTCGTCGCCGCCCTCGAGAACGGCGAGCCGGTGGTCACCGGCGACCGGGTGCGTGCCGACGACCTGCTGGGTTCCATCCCGTCGCCGGACACCACGTCCGGCGTTCTCGACCAGATCGCCGAGCGCCTCGAAGCGGACTCGGACGGGGAGCGTGCCAGTGCGGTCGAGCTCGCGCTCGAGGGACTCTTCCTCGCCCGTCGGATCGGCAAGGAGGCCGACGAGACCGGGCAGACCATCTACGGCTAAGTGGAAGACTAGGGAGAACACATGGCGCGCAAGAGCTTCCACCGTTCGCGCTACCAGCGGTACAGCGGCGGACCCGATCCGCTCGCGCCGCCGGTCGATCTGCGCGAGGCGTTGGAGACGATCGGCGACGATGTCATGGCCGGCGCGTCGCCGCAGCGGGCGCTCCGAGAGATGCTGCGTCGCGGGACACCGAACATGCGCGGACTCGACAAGTTGCGCGAGCAGATCAACCGTCGCCGGCAGGAACTGCTGAAGAAGCGCAACCTCGACGGCACCTTCGCCGAGATCCGTGAACTCCTCGACCGTGCGGTACTCGAGGAGCGCAAGCAACTCGCCCGCGATCTCGACGACGACGCCCGCTTCGCCGAGATGCAGATCGGAAGTCTGCCGCCGTCGACCGCCCAGGCCGTCGAAGAGCTGTCGGAGTACAACTGGCGCAGTCCGCAGGCGCGTGAGGACTACGACAAGATCAAGGACCTGCTCGGCCGGGAGTTGCTCGACCAGCGCTTCGCCGGCATGAAGGAAGCGCTCGAGGGGGCGAACGAGCAGGATCGGCAACGGATCTCGGAGATGCTCGGCGACCTCAACGAGCTCCTCGCCGCGCACAACCGGGGCGAGGACACCACCGAGGCATTCGACGAGTTCATGGCCAAGCACGGTGAGTTCTTCCCGGAGAACCCGCGCAACACCGAGGAACTCATCGATTCCCTCGCCCAGCGCGCGGCCGCGGCCCAACAGTTCTACAACTCGCTGACCCCTGAGCAGCGCGCCGAGCTCGACCAGCTGGCGCAGCAGGCGTTCGGGTCGCCGGACCTCATGAACCAACTGGCGCAGATGGATTCGCAGCTCCGGGCGGCTCGACCGGGTCTGGACTGGGACGACGCGCAGTCGTTCTCCGGCGACCAGCCGATGGGACTGGGCGAGGGGGCCGCGGCACTACGCGACATCTCCGAACTCGAGGCGCTCTCCGAGCAGCTGTCACAGCAGTATGCCGGCGCGCAGATGGACGACATCGATCTCGACGCGCTCGCCCGGCAGCTCGGCGACGACGCGGCGGTCGACGCGAGAATGCTGGCCGAGCTCGAGAAGGCGCTGTCCGAGCAAGGCTTCTTCGACCGCACCGCAGACGGTCAGCTCCGGCTGAGTCCGAAAGCGATGCGCCAGCTCGGTCAGTCGATCTTCCGCGACATCGCCGAGCAGCTGTCGGGCCGCCGGGGCGATCGCCAGACCCGCCAGACCGGACTGCTCGGCGAGCCTACCGGCGCTTCCCGGGAGTGGGAATTCGGCGACACCGACCCCTGGGACGTCACCCGGACCGTGTCGAATGCGGTGCTGCGCACCGTGTCCGAGACACACGAACCGTCGCTCGCGACGTCGGAGATGGCGCGATCGGGAGTGCGTATCGACGTCCGCGACGTCGAGGTCTCGGAGACCGAGAGCCGTACGCAGGCAGCGGTGGTCCTGCTCGTGGACACGTCCTTCTCGATGGAGATGGAGGGCCGGTGGACGCCGATGAAGCGCACCGCGATCGCCCTGAATCATCTGATCTCCACGCGCTTCCGCAGCGACGAACTCCACCTCATCGCGTTCGGAAGATACGCGCGGTCGATCGACATCGCCGAGCTCACCGGTCTGCAACCGCGGATGGAGCAGGGGACCAACCTGCATCACGCACTGTTGCTCGCCCAGCGGCACCTCCGGCGGTTCCCGAATGCGCAGCCGGTGGTCCTGGTGGTCACCGACGGAGAGCCGACCGCGCATCTCGATCCGAGTGGGGAACCGTTCTTCTTCTATCCGCCGCACCCGCAGACCATCGCGCTGACGGTTCGGGAACTCGACCATGTCGCGCGAATCGGCGCCCAGGTCACGTTCTTCCGTCTCGGCGAGGATCCCGGGCTGGCCCACTTCATGGATCAGATCGCCCGCCGGATCGGCGGACGCGTGGTGGCGCCGGACGTCGACGGTCTCGGTGCCGCCGTGGTCGGCGACTATCTGCGGGCCCGGAAGGGGCGTCGGCGCGGCTGATCGACGCCCCGTCGATGAGCGCCGCGGCGACGTCGGCGCGAATGTGTCGGCGCGAGAATGTCAGACGGTCTTCGGCTTTCGGCCGGCGATGATCCAGAGCACGATGCCCACCAGTGCGAGCAGGCCGCCGAAACCGCCGCCGACAACGGCCAGCAGCACGCCGCCGACGCCGCGGAGGATGCCGGACGCGTCGATGGATGCGACGACGGCCGGCGAATCGCACTGGAACGAGTAGGTGCCGGATTCCACGACCTCGAACGAATCGAACGATTCGACCCCGGAACCGTCGAAGGTGAACTCGGTCGTCGAGTTCGTACCCGACGCCAGCGCAGCGGGACCGGTGATCTCGCAGGCGGGTACGCCGTTCGTGCTGCTGCTGCTGAACAACTGGAACTCGTCACCGGCGTCGTAGTACTGCTCGGCGGTGGGGTTGACCTCGAACGCCTTGTCGGCCACGTTCCCGATACCGGCGATCGCCATGACCACCCCGACGGTGACCGACAGGACCAGGATCAGCACACCGAGCAGGGTCAGGATCTTGCCCCACCGTCGCATCCCGGCGCGGTCCTTGCGCGGGGGAGGGGGCGGTGGATACCCGCCGTACGCGGCGGGTTGTCCGAAGCCGCCCGACGGCGCGTACCCGCTGTCCGGGTAGGGCGGCTGCTGGGGATGCGATTGGCCGTACGGCGACTGGTAACCCGAGGGCGTCGGTCCCGGTCGGCCGTCGCCGGGCTGCCCGGGATCGTAGGGCTGGCTCATCTTCGCCTCCGATGTACGCCGGTCGGCCGTCCCGCCCGGACTCGTTGAATTATGCCGCTCGGCCGGGTCTTTCGTCGGGCAGTTGGCCAGAGGGGTCGTCGATGCGAGGTACCGGCCCGACGACTCCTCGGGGTCGTCTCCGGGGAAAGATCAGGGTGGTCGTGCCGGACTCGGGCAACTAGGGTTTCCAGACGTGACCCAACCCGGCGATTCACCGATGCCCGACGACCGGCGTGCCCGACTCCGCGCCGCGGATGCGGACCGCGAACTGGTCCACGAGATCCTCTCCGCCGCCATGGCGCACGGCAGCCTGTCCCCGGTCGAGTACGAGGAGCGGGCCGGAAAAGCGGTCCTCGCGAAGACCTTTGGTGACCTCGACGCCCTGACCGACGACCTCCCGGTGGCACAACTCGGCGTCGCGATGCCTGCGGCCAGCCTGTCTCCGGGCCCGCGGGTGACGGGCGGCAGCGCGGACACGGCCGTCCGCCACCGGTTGGCCATCATGTCCGGGAGCGAGCTGTCCGGGACGGCGGTGGTCGCCGATCAACTCACCGCCACCGCCATCATGGGCGGGGTCGAACTGGACCTTCGCGAGGTGGAGTTCACCGCGCCGGTGCTGACGGTCCAGTGCGTGGCGATCATGGGCGGGGTCGAGATCAAGATGCCCGACGGAGTGACCGTCGAGATCGGGGGACTGGGCATCATGGGCGGATTCAGCGGCCGGTCGCGAAAGGCGTCCCGGCCCGGCGCGCCAGTGGTACGGGTGACCGGACTGGCGCTGATGGGCGGCGTCGACGTCAAGTACGTGCCCCGGGAGGAGCCCGACGACTGAGGAAGTTCAGGCGAGCAGCAGGGCGATGATCATGATGGTGGGTATCGACGTGAGCGTCGTGATCAGTGCCGTGTCCCGGGCGAGGATCTGGCCGCGCCGGTAACGGGTCGCGTACACCAGGACATTCTGCGCGGTCGGCAACGCCGCGATGATCACCTGCGCGAACAACGCCTCACCGGTCTGCCCGAATCCCCAACGGGCGATGGCGTAGACGGCCAGCGGCATGACGATCATCTTCAGCACGCTTGCCAGTGCGATGTCGCGGCGGGGGCTCGCACCCTTCTTGAACACCGCGACGCCGGTGAGCGACAGGCCGAATGCCAGCAGCGCCGCCGGCACGGAGGCGTCACCGAGCATCTTCACCGGGGACATCACGGCCGCGGGCGGGCTCCAGCCGATCAGCGAGACCGACAGACCGGCGAGTCCGCCGACGACGATCGGATTGGTGATCGGCGCGACGAGCGAGTCCCGCAGCAGCGATCTTCCCGAATCCCGGTCCAGCGCGGTGAGATCCAGCGCGAGCAACGCGATCGGTGAGTAGATCAGGATCTGGAACAGCAGCAGCGGCGCGATGAACGACGCGTCGTCGAGAACGAAGATCGCGATCGGAAGACCCAGATTGACGCTGTTGACATACGACGACGACAGGCCGCCGATCACGAGTTCGGGAACCGCGCGTCGAAACCACAGTTTGGCGACGACGACGTACAGCGCACCGATCAGAAACGCGCTGCCGCCCGCGATCACCAGCGTCGACGAGAAGACAACCGACAGATCGGAGGTGACCATGGAGTGGAACAGCAGCGCCGGTGTGAAGACGAAGAACACCAGGCGGGAAAGGACTTCGTGGGCGTGGTCGCCGATGACACGCGTGCGCCCGAGGAGATATCCCACCCCGACTACAATGAAGATCACCGTGAAGCCGGAGATGACGCCAGACACCGGTTGAGTCTAATCGTTAGGCTGGTGAACACATCGTGTCGGATCTACATGGGGGTTGTGCGTGAGTTATCCACCGGGACAGGGCTCGGGCCAGGGCCAGGACGACTGGGGTACGGTGCCGAGCTCGGGGTCCTCGGGCAACTCGGGTCCCAACCTCTCCAAGGGTGACCAGGGCCAGGGTGCCGCACCCGAGTACGCGCCGACCGAGTACGGCCAGACCTACCAGCCGGGTCCGTCGTCGGACCCCTACGGCCAGAACGTCTACGGGCAGAACCCGTATGGTCAGGAGCAGTACGGCCAGAGTCCGTACGGATCGCCGGCCGGCAACCAGGGCTACGGGACGCCGAGCCAGGATCCCTACGCACAGCCGCCGGGTGGGTCCTACGGTCAGGTCAACGATCCCTACCAGGCGCCGGCGTACGGCGGCGCGTACGGGTCGCAGAACCCCTACGGCGCGGCACCCTACGGCGGCGGTTACGGATACGCGCCGCCGCAGAAGACCAACGGCAAGGCGATCGCGGCCTTGATCTGTGGCATCGTCGGCGTCGTCTCGCTGATCGCCTGCTTGTTCTTCTCGTTCTTCCTGTCGATACCGGTCGGCATCGCGGCCGTCGTGCTGGGGTTCATGGCGCGACGTGACATCGAACAGTCCGGTGGCACGCAGAGTGGTTCGGGGATGGGCCTGGCGGGGATCATCACCGGCGCGCTCGCCATCGTCGGTGGCGTGGTGTGGACCGTTCTGTTCATCGTCCTGATCGTCGCCGGCGACACGAGCTCCTCCACCTACTACTACTGAACGAATTTCGGGCCGATCCGGGGTCGTGTTCATCGACTCCGGCCCAGTTCGGAGCCCTTTCTCACTAAGCTGTGCGTGATGCACGGCCGGTTGGTCGTGCACGCATCTCCCCGCGTTGTCCCGCTGCGGCACAGCTTGTGAAAGGCATCCGATGACCACTCCGACCGGGGGTAGCGATCCGACGGATCCGGCCCAGGCACCGCAATCCCCACCGTCCGGCCCACCTTCGGACACCTCGGCAACCGACCCGTCGCCGTGGGAACCGACCCAGAAGGCGGCGGTCCCCGACGAGGTGCCGGACTCGGTGCCGGTGACCTCGACACCCGGGACCGGACCGGATGACACGGAGATTCCCGAGTCGCACAGTCCGGCCGACGGTGTCACCCGGGTCATCCGCACCGGTGGACCGTCGAATCCGTCCGCTGCACAGCCGGTTCCGCCGCCACCCGCGCCCAGTGGCCCCGGGGACCCGGGTCCGGGTGGCCCGGCCCCGTCCGGTTACGACGCCACGCGCGTGATCTCGACGCGGTCCCCGGCGGGACCGCCACCGGGACAAGCCCCACCACCTCCCCGGCCGGGCTTCGGTCAGCAGCAGGGATACGGACAGCAGGGATACGGACAGCAGGGATACGGACAGCCGCAGGGTTACGGACCGCCGGGTCAGGGGCAACCCGGACCCGGCCGGCCGGGATATGGACCCCCGCCGGGGTACGGTCAGCCTCCGCAGGGTCCGCCCCCGGGTCGGTCCGGGCAACCGTTCGCCACGCTCGGTGATGCCCGATCCGCGGAATCGGCCTCCGCCGACTCCCGCCCCGCAGGCGGCCGGCCCGTCGACGCCGATGGCCCGTCGACCAACAAACTGGCCGTGGCCGCCCTGGCGGCCTCACTGCTGGGTCTCCTGTGCGTCGGGGTCGGCGGCATCGTCGGGCTGGTGCTCGGCATCGTCGCGCGGAGACAGATCGCGGCGTCGGGTGGCAGGCAGACCGGTGATGGGGTGGCGCTCACCGCGGTCATCATCGGGGCGTTCATCATCGTCGTGTGGGTTGCATACTGGGTGGCCATCGCGTTGACCGACCTCCGATCGCCGTGGGGCTACCTCTGAAGTAGGCGACCCCGGGCGCGTGCGGATCGGCCATTTTGGAATCGGGCGTCCTCGCCAGGTAGTCTGGTCGGGTTGTGTGCCGCGGCCGCGCCGGGTCGAGGGGTGCACTGATGGGGCCGATCCAGTGATGCCAGGCGTCACCACCGGCCACGCAGACCACAGTAGGAGAAGGGCTCAACCATGGCTGTACCGAAGCGCCGGATGTCGCGGGCGAACACCCGTAGCCGTCGTTCGCAGTGGAAGGCGGAAAACCCCGCACTGCAAGAAGAGAAGGTGAACGGCGTCCCCGTGCGGATTCCGCGTCGCCTGGTCAAGGCGGCTCGCGCCGGTCTCATCGACCTGGATCGTCGCTAGCCTCGTTCGGTCGCCGTACCGGCGCCGCACTGTCATACCGATGACCGCCCCTGGCTCGCCCGGGGCGGTCATTCGCGTGCTGACCGACTGGCCTGTCCCTGGATATTGAGGTGATCTCGTGGTGTTCGACGTGCTCAACTTCGCGGGTATCGCGGTGTTCGCGGCGTCGGGGGCGATGCTCGGGGTCCGCAAGGACTTCGACATGTGAGGGATCATCACCGTCGGCGTGCTCACCGGGGTCGGCGGCGGCGTATTGCGCGACGTCCTGCTGGGGATCACCCCGCCCGCGTCGATCAGCGGGTGGGGTCCCATCGTCACCGCAACTGTCGCCGGCCTCGTCGTCTTCTTCTTCCATCCCGCCTTCACGGCACTGCACCGGTCGATACTCGTGCTCGACGCATTCGGGATGGGGCTCTTCGCGGCCACGGGTGCGAGCATCGCCCTCGACGTCGGGGCGAGCCCGTTCGCCGCGACGACCGTCGGGCTCCTCACCGCGGTGGGTGGCGGCGTGCTCCGCGACATGATCTCGAACGAGATCCCGCTCCTCCTCACACCCGCCGACCTCTACGCCGTACCCGCGGTACTCGGTGCCGCCATCGTCGCGGTCGGCGCGACGTACACCTCGGCGGCACACTGGATCTGGCTCGTCGTCGGATCTGTCTTCGCGACCGCGCTGCGCCTGGTGAGCCTTCGGTTCGCGCTGCGGCTCCCGACCGCACGACGCTGACCTTGCCGCAAACCCACCCTTTCTCCGTGAACCCACCCGGTCCGAGCGCGGTGGATCTACGGAAAAGGGGTGGGTTTACGGATCACTCGACGCCGCCGAGTCGAAGTGCTTTCTTGATCTGCGCGTAGAAGCGCGCCTTGTCGGCGAGGTCCGGCCATGTCCACCGCACGACGGTGTACCCCTGCGCGCGCAGCCGGTCCTCACGCGCCTTCTCTTCGACCACCGTCTGCCACGCGGGCTCGTCGCCGAGGCCGCCGCTGTACTTGATCATGCCGTCGAATTCGCCTATCACCCTGTTCGCCAGCAGGAAGTCGACGCGAGCGATGAACACGCCGTGGTCGTCGAAGATCTTGACCTGCTGTCGTGGTATCGGCAGGTCGGGGAACTCGAGCATGACTGCGCGACTGAGGGATTCGCCGATGCTCTCCGACGATGCGTTCGCGTGTGCCAGCGCGCGGCGGAGCATCTCGACCCCCTTGAATCCTCGGCACGAGTCGAGGATCTGTCTCATTCGGTCCGGATCGGCGTCACGTCGAAGCGCGGCGTCGAGCACCGCGAGGGCCTGCCGGTTGGTTCCCAGTCGGGCGACATCACATGCCGTGCGCTCGATGGATGTCACCGTGACCCCGTCGATGACGTCGATGTCCTGCGGCTTGACGGTGGCCTGATGTCTGACGATGTGCTTGGCCCGTTTTCCGACTTTCGGCGACGTCACATGGACCTGCGACAGGTCGGGCCACAGCATCGGCAGCCTGTGCATGGCAGCTGACGAAGTGTGACTGAAGATCCGACCGGGTCGTCCAGCCCTTGCCGCAGCAATGACGGTCAAGCGGTGCTTCTCGACTGCCTGGAGTTCGCTGACCGCGGTGAAGTCGGCCAACGCGCCCGGCCAGAGCCGCACGAGGGTCTTGTTGCCGACCATGTGCTGCAACTGTTCATCACTGATGTGGGTGCCGGCGGTTTCTTTGCGGAGAATCAGGCCATGCGGGTCGGTGGGTAGGTCCATACGAATCAGACGCACGAATGCGCCGTCCGGACCCACCTTCCGACAAACCCACCCCTTCTCCGTAGACCCACCTGGTTCGAGAGTGGTGGGTTCACGCAAAAGGGGTGGGTTTGCGGGTGGTGGGGTTACTGCGCGATGTACTTGTTGACTGCCCGGTTCAGGAAGTTCGGGATGAACTTGGCGGCGTTCTGCAGGAACAGGGTCTGCGCGCCGACGGAGTAGCTGGTGCGGTGCAGCAGTTTGTCCTGACGGGTCGGGTGCACCGACTCCCAGATCTTCTCGGCGACCTGTTCGGGAGTGATCCGGATGCCCAGGGTCTTCGTCGACTTGGCGCCGCCGGTGGCGAGGGCGGTCTTCGCCCACGGGGGCCAGATGCTGACGACGCGGATGTCGTCGTGCTCCCATTCCAGTTCGAGCGCCTCGGTCAGGCCCGCGACGAAGAACTTGGTCGCCGAGTAGACCGCGATGCCGGGCTGGCCGTAGATCGCCGACGCCGATCCGATGTTCACCAGGTGCGCGCCCGGCGTCTTCTTCAGGTACGGGTATGCGGCCTGGGCGCCGAGCGCGACGCCGAGGGCGTCGATGTCGATCTGCCGCTTGATCTGGTCTGGCGTGATGTGGTCGATCTGGCCCTCGTGGAGGATGCCGGCATTGTTGTCGAGGACGTCGAGTGTGCCGCCGGTGTACGAGGTGAACTCGGCGAGAGCTTCGGCCCACTGCTCCGGCTCGCGGACGTCGAGGGTGCCGGTGATGAAGTCGGGATGGTCGGCCTTCACCTTCGCCAGCGCGTCGGCATCGACGTCGTAGACGCCGACTGTCCACCCGTCGCGGCCGAAACGCTCCGCGGTGGCGAGACCGATTCCGGCAGCGCCGCCGGTGATGAAGATGGAGGGCATGGAGGACTCCTTGCAACTGAACGGACGGCTTCGACGCCGCTGACCTGCGAGGACGATCCTCGGCGCTGAACTTACCGGTGAGTATATTCGTCGATTCGTTTACTCGGTCACACGGCGGTGCTATCTTGACAACACGCATTGTCATTACATCGATCATTGTCACGATCGACGACGACCGGGAAGTGAGTTCTCCATGACCGCCGCGATGGAACGATCCGAGAATGTCATCAGTCTCCGGGACCAGGGCACCGAGGAGGTCTCGGCACGGCTGTTGGCGTCGGCCGCCCGGCTGTCGCGCAACGCGATGACCGAGATCGACTGGTCGAAGCCGATGGACCCCACCAAGTACGGGTGCAGTCCGGAATGGTCGTCGCTGTACGGGACCGCGTACTGGGACGAGCTCACCGAGGAACAGCGGATCTCGGTGACGCGCCACGAGTTCGCCTCGATCATGAACATCGGGATCTGGTTCGAGATGATCCTGCAGGAGATGGTCATCCGCGACCAGTACCTCGGCGACTACCACGGTTCGGAATTCCAGTTCGCGCTCACCGAGGTCGCCGACGAGTGCCGACACTCGTTGATGTTCGCCAAGGCGTCGGAAAAGATGGTCGGCGCCTCCTACCATCCGTCGAAGAAGGTCTCGCGCCTCGGCAAGATCTTCATGCAGACCGCGAAGAACGAGGTCGCCTACGCCGGCATCCTGGTCGCCGAGGAGGTCCTGGACGTCTTCCAGCGCGGCTGCATGCGCGACGACCGCGTGCTCGACTTCATCCGCACGGTCAACGAGATCCATGTGCTGGAGGAATCGCGCCACATGAAGTTCGCGCGCGAAGAGGTGCGTGACTCGCTGGAGGGCGTCAGCTGGGCGCGCCGCCAGTTCAGTGCGTTCGCGGTCGCCGTCGGCGCCTACTTCATCGTGACGAGTCTGGTGCAGCCCAAGGCCTTTGCCGACGCCGGGCTCGACGTCGACCGCGCGGTCCGGGAGATGCGCAGCAACTCGCACTTCCACTCGATGATCCGCAGCAGCTGCGCGCACCTCATGGAATTCCTCGACGAGGTCGGACTCCTGACCAAGCCCGCCATGCGGTACTACCGGAAAGCGCACATGCTCTGATGTTCGTCATCACCCAATCGTGTTGCAGTGACGCAGCATGCGTGGCCGTGTGCCCGGTCAACTGCATCCATCCGACACCGGAGGAGCGCGGCTTCGGCAGCTCCGACATCCTGCACATCGACCCCGAGGCGTGCATCGACTGCGGCGCATGCGCCGATGCCTGCCCCGTCGACGCCATCTACCCGGCGGACAAACTCGGCACCCGGGACAAGGTCTTCATCGACATCAACGCGGACTACTACAAGAACAACCCGGAGGTTCGCTCGGGCTGGGCGCCCATCGGTGACGACTCCGCGTCGTCGATCACCTATCCCGAGGTGCCGAAACTGCCTGCGGGACTTCGGGTCGCGCTGGTCGGAACGGGTCCCTCCGGCGGTTACGCCCTGCGCACGCTGCTCGACCGCACCGAGGCGCAGGTCACCGTCATCGACAAACTCCCCACTCCCGGTGGGCTCGTGCGCGCCGGCGTCGCCCCGGACCACCCGGGCACCAAGGGCGTGCTCCGCGGGTTCGACCTGCTTTACCGCGACCCGCGCGTCACGATGCTGACCAACGTGACCATCGGGGACGGCGCCGACCAGATCACCCCGGCCGAACTCGCGGAGCATTTCGACGCGGTGTTCTACGCGGTCGGTGCCAGTGAGTCACGGCGCCTGGGTATCCCGGGCGAGGACCTTCCGGGTTCGACGTCGGCCACCGATCTCGTCGCCTGGTACAACGGCGTGCCCGGTGTCGATGCCGGGCCACCGCTGCGCCGCGGAACCGCCGACGACCCGGCGACGGGTCGTGCGGTTGTGGTCGGTACGGGCAACGTGGCCCTCGATGTTGCGCGAATCCTCGTGTCCCCGCCGGACTTGTTGGCCACCACCGACATCGCCGACCGGGCGCTCGAGCTGCTCGCCGAGCAGAACGTACACGAAGTGGTGCTGCTGGGCCGTCGTGACCAGGCGTCCGCAGCCTACACCGCGGCCGAATACCGTGCGCTGTCGGAGATCCCGGGCGTCGAGGTCGAGGTGATCGAGGACGCCGAAGGTGCCGATCTCGCCCGGTTCCGTCAACCCGCCGACCCGAAGCGCCGTCGGATCGTGTTCCTGTTCCACAGCAGTCCCGAAGAGATCACCGGTGATTCGCAGGTCGAGTCGATCACGGTGCGCACGGGGGAGGGGCGCCACCACGTCGCCACCGATCTCGTGGTGCGCTCGATCGGCTATCGCTCCACCCCGATCCCCGGCCTCACCTTCGACGACGCGCGCGGCGTCTTCAGCAACGTCGACGGTCGCCTCGTCGACGAGACAGGTGCGATCGTGCCGGGCGGATATGTGCTCGGCTGGGCCAAGCGCGGACCCAGCGGCGGCATCGGCGCCAACAAGATGTGTGCGACGCGGACTGTCGAGGACTTCATCGCCGACGCCGCGGCAGGCCGGCTGCCCCGGACCGAACGCGAGCCCGGAGCCTTCGGTGCGTTGGTGCGCGCACGCGTCCGGACGGTGATCGGCTACCGCGGGATGCGGGCCATCGACCGTCGCGAACGGCGTCGCGGCCTCGAACAGGGCCGGCCCCGTGTGAAGTTCACCCAGGTCGCCGAGATGGTGGGCGCCGCGGGATGGCGTCGGACCTGACGGCCACCGCTCCGGTTTCGGGCCGGGGTGCCGCTCTGCCGTGCCACCATCGAGGTTCCGACACGTCGAGGAGGGCCTGATGACCACCGATTCCTACCAGAAGTGGCGAGAGCGATCGTTGTTCGTCGTCTTCCTGTCCGCGCTGGTCACGCAGAACGCCATCGCGATCCCCTACGTACGACAGAACGGGCCGGGGTCGGTCAAGGACTTCTTCGTGGGGGACATCCTGAAGACGACGCCCGGACGGTTCGCGATGGTCGACCTGACGTTCGTCGTCATCGGCTTCCATGTGTGGGCTCTCGCGGAGGCCCGCCGCCTGCGCATCCTGCCGTGGTGGCTGGCGTCGGTCGTGCTGACCTTCGGCGTCGGCATCGCCACCGCGATCCCGTTCTTCTTCCTCGCCCGGGAGCGTGCGCTGGGTTCGCGGTAGCGGAACCGCGCGCTCGGTGGCGCTCTCGCGGGCGGGCCGGGCCGGTGAGAACCAGACAACGTCGCCGTAACACCGAGGCAAGTCGCATTTCATGCGCCTCGCGGATAGTGGCGGAATGTCGAGCACTCCACAATTCCTGCAGGGTGTCTACGCGTTTTCCGGTTCGGGCCTGTCGAAGCCGGGGCCGATCGATGCGTCGCTGACCTTCGTCGTCCCGCCCGGGATGACTGCTCAGCCGTTGTACTTTCGCGGCGGCAACAGCTCCGACGAACTCATCTGCGTGACCCTGGTTCGCGACGGCACGCCGATGCGGATGTTCCCGATGGGCGCGAGGTCGTCGGTCAACGTGCCGTTGCGGGTCGTCGAAGACGTGGAACCCGACACCACCCTGGAGCTCCTCCTCGCCGCGCCGAAGGGCACGAGCGGTGAGGTCGTCGTCGACTTCGGGATGGTCATCTTCTGATGGGCGACGAGCACCTGACGCCACCGGTTCCCACGCGTCGGCTGGTCGTGGTCGGCAACGGCATGGCCGGCGCGCGCACCGTGGAGGAGATCATCTCCCGCGGCGGCCGGGAACAGTTCGCCATCACCATGATCGGCGACGAGCCGTACGGAAACTACAACCGGATCATGCTCAGCCATGTGCTGGCCGGGGAGACCGCGGTCGACGACGACGACCTGATGCTCAACCCGATGGCGTGGTACCGCGAGAACGACGTCACGCTTTACTCCGGTGATCGCGCCGAGTCGATCGACCGGTTCGCCAAGACGGTGAGCTGCGCGAGCGGGCGGATCATCGAATTCGACGTGCTGATCATCGCGACCGGGTCCCACACGTTCTTCCCCAACATGGACGGACTTCGCGAGTCCGACGGCAGGCTCGCACGCGGCGTGTTCGGCTTCCGCACCATCGAGGACACGAACGGCATGCTGCAGATGGCCGCGTCGCGCGACAACGTGCGCGCGGTGGTGATCGGCGGCGGGTTGCTCGGACTCGAAGCCGCGTACGGACTGCAAACCCAGGGTGTGGCCGTCGACGTCGTGCATTCGCCCGGGCACCTGATGAACCAGCAACTCGACGAGCGCGGTGGCAAGGTGCTGCGCAACCAGATCGAGGCGCTGGGGGTCGGTGTCCACACCGGCAAGCGGACGACGGCGGTGTTGCGCAACGACGACGGGACCGTCGCGGGAGTCGGTTTCACCGACGGGGATTCGCTGCCCGCCGACATGATCGTGGTGACGGCCGGCATCCGTCCCAACGTCGAGATCGCCCGCGGCGCAGGTCTGGTCGTCGAGCGCGGCATCGTCGTCGACGACCAGATGCGTTGCGAGGACGAGGCCTTCATCTACGCGGTCGGGGAGTGCGCGCAGCACCGCAGCGAGGTGTACGGTCTCGTCGCACCGCTGTGGGAGCAGGCGGTCGTGCTCGCCGACGTCCTCACCGGCGCGAATCCGGCTGCCGAATACCACGGTTCGCGACTGACCACCAAGCTGAAGGTCGCCGGTGTCGACGTCGCGGCCATGGGGGTCAAGGGACCGGAACGCGAGGACGACGAATTCGTCCAGTTCTACGAACCACGCAACGGCGTCTACAAGAGCGTCGTGGTCCGTGACAACAAGCTCATCGGAGCGATGCTGCTGGGCGACATCTCGAAGGTCAACTTCCTCACGCAGGCCTTCGACGACAAGGTACCGCTTCCCGACGAACGCATCTCGATGCTGTTCGACCTGGGCACCCCCAGCGCCGAGACCGGGGCGGCCGAGCTCGCCGACGACGTGCAGGTGTGCAACTGCAACGGGGTCACCAAGGGCGACATCGTGGCCTGCGTGGCGTCGGGGTGCACGAGCGTCGGCGAGGTGTGCGCGAAGACCCGCGCCGGCAAGGGATGTGGTTCCTGCAAGGGGCTCGTCGCCGACATCGTCGAACTCGCAGCGGGGGACGAGCTCACCGCCGACGCGTCCGCCGATTGGTACGTCCCGGCCATCCCGCTGACGAAACCCGAACTGATAGACGCCATCCGACGGCAGGACCTGCGGTCGGTCAGCGAGGTGTTCGACAAACTCGCACCCGACGGCGAGGACGCGACGGCGAAGATGCCGCTCGCCTCACTGTTACGGATCATCTGGGGTTCGGCGTGGAAGCGCGAACCCGGTGCACTGTTCGTCAATGACCGAGTGCACGCGAACATCCAGCGTGACGGTACCTTCTCGGTGGTGCCGCAGATGAAGGGCGGGGTGACCTCACCCGAGCAGTTGCGCAAGATCGCCGACGTCGCGGAGAAGTACTCGATCCCGATGATCAAGGCGACCGGTGGGCAGCGACTCGATCTGCTCGGCGTGAAGAAGGAAGACCTGCCGAAGGTCTGGGAAGATCTCGGCATGCCGTCGGGGTACGCGTACGGCAAGAGCTTCCGGACGGTCAAAACCTGTGTCGGCACCGACTATTGCCGTTTCGGTCTCGGCGACTCGACGCAGCTCGGCATCGACATCGAGACGCGCTACCAGGGTCTGGAGTCACCGGCGAAGCTCAAGCTCGCGGTGACCGGGTGCCCGCGCAACTGCGCCGAGGCCCTGTGCAAGGACTTCGGCGTGGTCGCGATCGGTGACGGCAAGTGGGAGATTTACGTCGGTGGCGCCGCGGGCGCGCACATCCGCAAGGGCGACCTGCTGGCCACCGTGGATTCGGCCGACGAGGTGATCCGGTTGTGCGGCATCTTCATCCAGTACTACCGCGAGCAGGGCAAGTGGCTGGAGCGGACGTACGCGTTCGTACCGCGCATCGGCATCGAGGAACTCCGCGCGATCATCGTCGACGACCGTGACGGACTGGTCGCCGGGTTGCAGGAGGGGATCGACGCCGCGGTCGAGGCCTACGTCGATCCCTGGCTGGACCGCGCCGAACCCAAATCGCCCGCGCAGTTCACCTCGGCGCTTCCGCTGCTGCCGCTGCCCCGGGTGCCGGTCCGATGACCAGTGTGTCGGCGGACGCCGGCGTCGTCGTGGGGCAACTGGACGACCTGCAGGTCGGCGAGAGTCGAGCATATGCGATGCAAGACAGGCAGATCGCGGTGTTCCGCCTGACCGACGGGACCTTGCGCGCCACCGACGCCGTCTGCCCGCACCGCGGGGGACCGCTCGCCGACGGCCAGTTCGATCTGGGCAAGGTCGTCTGTCCGTTGCACCAGTACGCCTTCGAACTGGCCGATGGCCGATGCACCTCGGACGGTATCGACTCCATCGGCGTCTACCGCGTCGAGGACCGAGACGGGGACATCGTCGTCTGGTTGGGTGCTCCTGCGGGCGTTAGTGACAAACGAATGCTCCCTGAGGTGTGAGGAGCGATAGCGACGAGCCACGAAGGGCCTGGTGAGACGCGTTGCGGAGCCCTTCGTGGCTCGCTTCGCTCGCACCTCAGGAACATGGGTTCAGGCGCCCAGGAGTGGTCTTTCGTGGCCCACGACGGCCGTCAGGCCGGAGACCCTGATCTGTGAGGAGCGATCGCTACGAGCCACGGAGGGCTGGTGACGGCACTGGAAGTCCTCCTGCACGTTTGTTCACAAAGCCTCGTGTCAATGTCAGCGTGGTCGACCGCCCCTGCGCCCTGCCCGGGCGCGCAGTAGATCGATATCGCCGTCGATCAGTGCCTTCTTCTTCGCACGAGACCAGCCGTGAATTCGTCGCTCGATCGCGTAGGCGTCGTCCAGTGACAGTTCAACCGACCACGCCAGCCTCACCGGCTGGCGGTGAGCAGTGAAACCAACCTGCGCCGAGCTGTGTTGGCGTAACCGATTGTCGAGGTTTCGCGTGCTTCCGACGTAGTACTTCCCGTCCGCGCACTCGAGGATGTATACCCATGCCATCGCAGTATCGTCGAAGATTCTGGCAGCCCGAGGAACGTATGTACCCCTGCCTGTGGAGAGTTCGCGGCAGCTCGCGTCGCCTGTGTACTCCGACTTGCGGTGCCCTTCGTGGCTCGTCGCTTGCGCTCCTCGCACCTCAGGGAGCATGGGAAAGCGTCGCGCCTCAGGGAGCATGGGGAAGCGTCGCACCTCAGGGAGCCATTGGGTAGCTCCGCATCTTCGGTCTGCGGCCAGGTGCCGACCGGGGCTCGCCCTTCAGTACACGTCCCGCACATAGCGTTTGTCAGCTGCGAGTGCCTTGACGTACGACTCGGCGCTCGCGGGGGAGCGGCGACCGTACTGCGCGACAATGCCTTTCAGTGTCGCGTCGACGTCCTTGGCCATCCGCGTCGCGTCGCCGCAGACGTAGACGTGCGCGCCGTCGTGCAGCCACTGGTAGAGCTCCTCGCCGTGCTCGCGCATCCGGTCCTGGACGTAGATCTTGCGATCCTGGTCGCGCGAGAACGCGACGTCGAGGCGGGTGAGCAGCCCGTCGCCGAGCATCGTCGTCAGCTCGTCGCGGTAGTAGAAGTCGGTGGCCGAGTACTGCTCACCGAAGAACAGCCAGTTCTTCCCGTTGTGCCCCAGGGCCTCGCGTTCGCGCAGGAACCCACGGAACGGGGCGATGCCGGTGCCGGGCCCGATCATGATCATCGGGGTGTCCGGATCGGCCGGCGGGCGAAAGTGGCTGGTGGAGGTGACGAAGACGCCGATCTCGTCGTCGGCGCGGTCGGCCAGAAAGGTCGAGCAGACGCCACCGCGTGGCGTGCCGAAGAGGTTGTAGCGCACGGCGGACACCGTCAGTTGGATCTCGTCGGGGCTCTCCAGGGGACTCGAGGAGATCGAATACGACCGCGGGACCATCGGTTTGAGGACCCGCATCCACTCGGCGACGTCGGCGGTGACGGGGTGATCGGCGAGGACGTCGACCGACTGCCGGCCCCACGACCAGTTGTTGAACTGCTGCTTGTTCCCGGGGGCGATGAGCGCATCGAGGTCGGCGGAACCGGCGCGATCGGCCACGAACCGGACGAGATCCGTTGTCACACGTGCGAATTCGATCCGGTCTCGCAGGGCGGTGTGCAGTGGGAGGTCGTCGCCGCCGACGGTCACCGACGTCTCGGCGTCGAGTCCGGTGCGGTCGAGGAACTCCTCGACGAGCGCCGGGTCGTTACGAGGCCAGACCCCCAGCGCATCACCGGCCTGGTAGGACAGCGTGCCCGCCGGCAGCCGGAATCCGAAGTTGCGCACGTCCTTCTGGGAACCCTCGGAACTCAGTTTGACGTTCCGTACGAGTGAGGTGACCAGGGGCTTCTTTCGCGAGTATGCCGGTGCGGAACGCACGGACGGTGCCGCCGCGGAGTCGGCCGGCTCGCTGACCACGGTCACCCGATCGTCGGTCACCCCGGACGTGGGTGCCCGGTTCGCCATGCTGATCGCCCGAATCACCTCGGTCAGCCAGCCGCCGGCCGTCTCCTCGAAGTCGGGTTCGCAGTCGACGCGATCGAGCAGGCGCCGGCCACCCAGTTCACCGATGCGGGTGTCGAGTTTGCGCCCGTGGCCGCAGAAGTCGTCGTAGTTGGAGTCGCCGAGCGCCAGCACCGCGTAGTCGACGCCGGACAGGTCGGGTGCGTTCTCGGAGTTCAGCGCGTCCCAGAACGACGTGCCGTTGTCCGGCGGATCGCCGTCGCCGGTGGTCGAGGTGACGAACAGGGCGGTGCCCTTCAATTCGCCGACCTCGACATCGTCCATCGATCGGGCGTCGACCCGAAGGCCACTGGCCTTGACTCGCTCGGCTGCCTCGGCGGCGAGTTCCTCGGCGTTGCCCATCTGCGAGGCCCAGAGCACCGTCACCGTGTCCGTGTCGGGTTCCGGCGACGCTGAGTCCGACCGGGGGACACCGGGATCGGGTGCGGCGGCCGTACGGGAGTTCAGGCCCGCCAGCACACCCGACACCCAGACACGGAGCTCGGCGCCCAGCGGCGCATCGGCCGGGAGCGCCGGACTGCCCGCAGGCGAATCGCCCACGCCGGTCACGAGACCGGCGAGATACAACCGCTCGGACGGCGTCATGGCCGGTGGTGCGATGCCCGTCACCCCCAGTGCCTCAGCCAGTTTCGACGATCCCGTGGCGGCGTCGACCGGCGCATCGTCGGCGTCGCCGCGCGAGCCGGGCACCCGGATCAAGGTCACCGCACACACCTTGAGCTCCGGTTGCTGCGACAACGGGTCCACGGCGTCGGACGTCACGGCGTTGATCGCCAGGTGTTCACCGAAGACGTCGTTCCAGTGAAACGGCACGAAGCAGTTACCGGGTCGCACGCGGTCGGAGACCCGCGCCGGCAAGACCGCCCGGCCGCGCCGGGACGCGACCTCGACCTTGTCCGCGGCCGTGATGCCCAACCGGTCGGCATCGTCGGGGTGGATCTCGACGAAGGGTTCCGGGTTGAGCTTGTTGAGCTTCGCCACCCGGCCGGTCTTGGTCATGGTGTGCCACTGATGGGGCAACCGGCCGGTGTTGAGCAGGAACGGGTAGTCGTCGTCGGGCATCTCGGCCGGGTCGAGGTGGGGACGGGCGAAGAACTGGGCGCGGCGGCTGGGGGTGGCGAACGCGAGGCGCGGTGTCGACCCGTCGTCGAGGCGGTGGAGCGTCTGACTGCGACCGTCGTTGAGATATCGGATCGGGTTGCGGGCACCGGTGTCCACCGGATCGGGCTCGCTGTCGTCGGCCGGCGGGCACGGCCATTGCATCGGAGTGCGGCGGAGCCGGTCGTAGGTAACCCCGCGCAGGTCGTAACCGGTGTTCGGGTTCGCGAACCGTTTGATCTCCTCGAACACCTCCTCGGCGCTCGCATAGTCGAAGGCGTCGGCGTACCCCATCTCGGCGGCGATGCGCGCGATGAGCTGCCAGTCCGGGATCGCCTGTCCGGGGGCGTCGAGCGCGGGTTCGAACAGGGTGAGGTTGCGTTCGGAGTTGACCATCACACCGGTCGACTCCGACCACAGCGTCGCGGGCAGCACCACGTCGGCGTACTGGTTGGTCTCGGTGTCGACGAAGGTGTCCTGGGTGATCACGAGCTCGGCGCGCTCGAGTCCCTCGATGACGGTCTTGCGATTCGCCACCGAGGCAACGGGATTGGTGCAGATGATCCAGCACGCCTTGATCTCGCCGTCGGCCATCCGACGGAACATGTCGATGGTGCCGCCGCCCACGTCGGTGCGCAGGGTCCCGGCCGGAACACCCCAGACACCTTCCACGAACTCACGGTCCGCCGCGGACACGACAGCGCGCTGGCCGGGCAGTCCCGGGCCCATGTAACCCATCTCGCGCCCGCCCATGGCGTTCGGCTGTCCGGTCAGTGAGAACGGTCCGCTGCCGAGCCGGCAGATCGCGCCGGTGGCGAGGTGGAGGTTGATGAGCGCGTTGGTGTTCCAGGTCCCGTGGGTGGACTGGTTGAGGCCCATCGTCCAGCAACTCATCCAGTTGGCTGCGTCGCCGATGAGCTCGGCCGCGGCCCGCAGGTCCGACGCCGCGATCCCGGTGATCGATTCGACGACATCCGGCGGGTACTGGGCGGCGAAGTCGGGGATCTGGTCGAAGCCGTCGGTGAACGACTCGATGAACTCGGTGTCGGTGTGGCCGTTCTCGATGAGCAGGTGCAGCAGGCCGTTGAGGAAGGCGAGGTCGGTCCCGGACCGGATCTGCAGGAACAGGTCGGCCTTGTCGGCCGTCGCCGTGCGTCGAGGATCGACGACGATCAGCTTCGCCCCGGCCTTGACCCGGTCCATCATGCGCAGGAACAGGATCGGGTGACAGTCGGCCATGTTGGCACCGATGACCAGGAAGACGTCGGCGTGGTCGAAGTCCTGGTACGACCCGGGCGGCCCGTCGGATCCGAGCGACAGTTTGTATCCGGTCCCGGCGCTCGCCATGCACAGCCGCGAGTTCGACTCGATCTGATTGGTGCGCAGGAATCCCTTGGCCAGCTTGTTCGCCAGGTACTGCGCCTCCAGCGACATCTGGCCCGACACATACAGGGCCACCGCGTCGGGCCCGTGCTCGTCGACGATGTCGCGCAGGCGTCGCGCGGTGTCGGTGACGACGGCGTCGAGTGCGGCGGGCCGGAGCTGGCCGCCCCGATCGTCTCGGACCAGCGCGGTGGACAGGCGCCCGCCGGCGGCGAGCATGTCCGCGGTGGTGGACCCCTTGGTGCACAGTCGCCCGAAGTTCGTCGGATGATCGGGCCGGCCGATCGTCCTGGTGACGCGGTCGGAATCGTCGTCGAGCTTCATCTCCATGCCGCAACCGACACCGCAATAGGCGCACAGCGACATCACCGATCGGGACACGACAGATCGAGTCGGGGCAGACAGGGTCACGGGTTTCAGCGTCGGAGGTCGATGTTTCGCGACCCGAAGCCCGGCGTTACGCATCCATCAATTTGACCTCACAGAACTCGGTCCCCGATGTGAAAGGCCGCCGGAACCGCAGGTGAACGCCGACTCCGGCACTTGAACGGGTGGGTTTCGGCGTTGCTCAGCCGGATCTCAGCCGGGGTGGATAAGACTGTAGCCATGCGCATCCTCGTGGTCGATGACGATCGGGCCGTCCGGGAGTCGTTGCGACGGTCGCTCACCTTCAACGGCTACAGCGTCGAGACCGCGGGCGACGGCATCGAGGCACTCGAGAAGATCCTGGCCGACCGGCCGGACGTGGCGATCCTCGACGTGATGATGCCCAGGCTCGACGGCCTCGAGGTGTGCCGCCGACTCCGCTCCGCCGGTGACGACCTCCCCATCCTGGTGCTGACCGCACGCGACTCAGTGTCCGAGCGGGTGTCCGGGCTCGACGCCGGAGCCGACGACTACCTGCCCAAGCCGTTCGCCCTCGAGGAACTCCTCGCCCGGTTGCGGGCGCTGTTGCGCCGTGCCTCGCCGGACGAGGACGCGGATTCGGAGACCCTGACGTTCGCGGATCTGTCGCTCGATCCCGTCACCCGCGATGTCACCCGCGGCGAGCGCTCGATCAGTCTGACGCGCACCGAGTTCGCCCTGCTCGAGATGCTCATGGCCAATCCGCGCCGGGTGTTGTCGCGCAGCCGCATCCTCGAAGAGGTCTGGGGCTACGACTTCCCGACGTCGGGTAATGCGCTCGAGGTGTACGTCGGCTATCTCCGGCGTAAGACCGAGGCCGACGGCGAACCGCGACTGATCCACACCGTGCGCGGGGTCGGGTACGTCCTGCGGGAGACGCCGCCCTAGTGATCGGCAAGTCGTCGAACTCGACGTCGCGACACCCGAAGACCCGGGATCTCCTCCGCGACCGCCTCACCCGGGCGATCACGGGGCACACCACCGGTGTCGGGTCGGACGAGAAGGAGATGCGGGCGCCGATGCCGCTGATGCGCGCGGTGTCGCTGCGTACCCGCGTGACGATCCTGTCGGCGACCGTCGTGCTGGTCTCGGTGAGTCTGATGGCCGCGGCCGCGTATTTCGTCGTGTATCGCGCGATGTACAACGATGTCGACCAGCAGCTCGAGAGTCGCGCCGACGGGATGGCCGCGCTCGCCCGCGCGGGGGTCCTGCGTACGCAACCCGAGCAGCTGGTGGCCGGAACGGTGTTCTCCACCAACATCTCCATCGCGCTGGTGACCCCCAGCGGCGAGACGTATCTCATCGGTCAGGTGCCGTTCGACGACGTCGAGCGCGGCATCGTCCGGTCGCCGTCCGTGCCCGGTTCCACGCAGCAGAGCCTGCGCACCACGCGCAATCAGCGTGTCCTGACCCGCAAACTCGACGACGGCAACACCCTCGTGCTCGCACAGAGCCTCATCCAGACCGACCGGGTGCTCAAGCGTCTGGCCTGGGTGCTCTTCGTGGTCGGTTGCGGCGGGGTCGCCCTCGCCGCCCTGGCCGGGACGACGGTGGCGCGCGCCGGGTTGCGGCCGGTCTCGCGTCTCAACCGCGCCGTGGAGCGGGTCGCGCGGACCAACGACCTGACGCCCATCCCGGTGACCGGCAACGACGAACTCGCCAAGCTCACGGTCAGTTTCAACGCGATGCTGCGCGCCCTCGACGAGTCCCGGGATCGGCAGGCACGTCTGGTCGCCGACGCCGGACACGAGCTGCGGACCCCGTTGACCTCGTTGCGGACCAATCTGGAGTTGCTGATCGCCGCGAGTCGTCCCGGGGCGCGGGCGGTGCCGGAGGAGGACATGGTCGATCTCCGTGCCGATGTGATGGCGCAGATCGAGGAATTGTCCACGCTCGTGGGCGATCTCGTCGACCTCGCCCGCGAGGACGCGCCGGAAGTGGTCTACGAGGAGGTCGATCTCGCCGAGATCGTGGAGCAGGCCCTCGAACGAGTTCGACGCCGCCGCAACGACGTCGAGTTCGAGGTCGACCTCGCCCCGTGGTTCGTGTTCGGCGAGGCACATGGACTGTCGCGCGCGGTGCTGAACGTGCTCGACAACGCGGCGAAGTGGAGTCCTCCCGGCCGCACGGTGCGCGTCGGCCTGACCCAGATCGGGATGTCGACCGCGGAGCTCACCGTCGCCGATGCCGGTCCCGGAATCCCCGAGGAGGACCGAGGTCTCGTCTTCGAGCGGTTCTATCGGTCGACGCAGTCGCGGTCGATGCCGGGATCGGGTCTGGGACTGGCAATCGTGCGTCAGGTGGTCGAACGACACGGCGGCACCGTGGTCGCCGACACGTCGCCGCTCGGGGGAGCGCTGATCCGGATGACCCTGCCGGGCCGGGCAACTGCGGCGGAACCATCCCCGCAGGTGATTCGTCAGTAGAGGAGAAGCGGGTGGCGCCGGGCCGACGACTCGGTTGTCGACGACTGCGAACAGCCTTGAACTCGCCCGGTGTGACCTGGTCTCGGATCACCTAGGGTTGACCGAAGGCGCAGTTCGGGTACGACGATGCCGAGGTGTTGCGGTCCCGGCCCGGCCACTGACAACAAGCACCGGCGCATGGCCGGGCCGACGAGGAAGAGACGAAGATGACGACTGGCGGTTCGCACGGTGACAGCTCCTACGGGGGCGGTCAGCACGGCGGTGGTCAACACGGCGGTGGTCAGCACGGTGGGGGCCAACCGGGCGGGGGTCACCGCGCGGCGTCGGGCAACGAGGCGTCGGGACAGGGCGGTCCGTTCGGTCCGCCGTCGGGCTCCTTCCCCGCACCGGGCGGCCAGGGCTACCCGGGTACCAACGCGTCGACATCGTCGTACGGCAGGCCCGGGACGAGTCCGTTCCCGCCACAGGGCAACTACGGTCCGGGTCCCGCGTACGGACAGTCGGGCCAGCCGCCGTTCGGCTCCCAGCCCGGCTTCGGGAACCAGGGCCCGGACGGCCCCTCGGCCGCACCCGCCAAGAAGAAGAGTGGCGGACGCCTCGTGGCGCTGGGGGTGGCCGGACTCGTCCTGGCGTTGGTCGCGGGCGGTGTGGGTGGCGTGGCCGGATACAACCTCGCCGAGTCCGACGCTGGTTCCAGCTCCAGCAACGGTCCGCTGGGCGGCGATCCCGGCAACGACAACACGACGCCGGTCGCCGCGCCGGCCGGTTCCGTGCAGGAGGTCGCGGCCCGGGTCACCCCGTCGGTGGTCTCCATCGAGGTCGCGTCCGGCGGGGCGATGGGTTCCGGCTCGGGCGTCGTCCTCAGCGAGGACGGCGTCATCATGACGAACAACCACGTCGTCAGTGCCGGCGGCAACGGCCCGGCGTCGAGGGTCGCGGTCAACTTCGCCGACGGTTCGCGGGCCGAGGCCCGTGTCCTGGGGGCCGACCCGATCTCCGACATCGCGGTCATCAAGGTCGACCGCGACGACGTCACACCGATCACCGTGGGCAACTCGAACAACCTGGCCGTCGGGCAGGACGTGATCGCAATCGGTTCACCGCTGGGACTCGCGGGCACCGTCACCACCGGCATCATCAGTGCGCTCAACCGTCCCGTGCTGACCTCGCGTGACCCCGGGACCAACACCACCTCGGTCATCGACGCCATCCAGACGGACGCGGCGATCAACCCGGGCAACTCCGGCGGTGCCCTGGTGAACGCCCGGGGCGCGCTGATCGGGATCAACACCGCGATCGCCACCCTCGGTGGGGGTGAGCAACAGGCCGGTGGCAGCATCGGACTCGGGTTCGCGATCCCGATCGATCAGGCCATCCGGGTGGCCAGGGAACTCGAGTCCACCGGCAAGGCCAGCCACGCCAACATCGGTGTGTCGGTACGGCCGAGCGGCGCGTCCGACGCACCCGGGGCCGTCGTCACCGCGGTGACGCCCGGCGGTCCGGCTGCGAACGCGGGCATCCCCGAGGACGCGGTCATCACGAAGGTCGACGACCGCGTCATCTCCTCGGGGGACGCCCTCGTCGCCGCGGTCCGGTCGCACGCACCGGGCGACACGGTCACCGTGACCTATGTGGACAACGGCGCCACCAAGACCGCCCAGGTGAAGCTCGGCACGCTCGCGGCCGGCTGACCGACCACCACAACTGCATCGAGGAGGCTGTTCCGGCGCCCACCGCGGGCGCCGGCACAGCGCAGCACGAACGACCGTTTCGACGGTCCCACCTATCAAGAAAGGGCCTGTCATGTCCGACGCTGCTCCGCGCAACCCGGGTACCACCGCCGTCTCGGCCGAGACCGATCTCGACGAGAACTCATTGGACGTCCGCCTCGCGGGCGGGCCGGGTCCGGTCGACCCCGCCGACGTGGTCGCGGCCGACGCCGCGGCACGGGAGTTCGTCGCGCGCCACGAACAGGCCGCTCACCGCCCGCAGGGCGAAGAGATCGGTCGTGCGCTGGTCGTCGTCGTCGACGACGAGGCGGCCCACGGTGAGGACCAGCGTCTGCTCGGGCCGCTCGTGAGCGAACTGCTGGCCGAGGCGGGGTTCCACGTCGACGCCGCCGTGGTCGTCTCCGGGGACGAGGTGGAGATCCGCAATGCGCTCAACACCGCGGTGATCGGCGGAGTGGACCTCGTGGTCTCGGTGGGCGGCGTCGGCGTCGGCGCCCGGGATGTGACGCCCGAGGCCACCGAACCCCTTCTGGATCGGCGTCTGCGGGGTATAGAAGAGGCCGTCCGCAGCTCCGGTCTGGCGGCGGGAGCCACCGACGGCGGACTTTCGCGCGGGCTGGCTGGAATCTCCGGACAGACACTCGTGGTGAACCTGGCCAACTCGCGGGCTGCGGTGCGCGACGGCATGGCAACTGCCGCACCCCTCGCCAAGTACGTGATCGAGTCGATCAGCGAGTTCTGACCCGGTCGCTCCGCGAGGCCTCCGAGCGGCCCGGAAATCTGTTCAGCAATACAAAGAAAACTCCTGGTTAACAGGGTGACGGGCCACTTTCGATGGGATATCCGACCGGTGGGAACAGAGTCTTCAGAACCCCGGAAATTGCCGATGAGCAGCGATGATGACGCCGCGCAGCACCGAGCTGCGCGGCGTCGTCGTCTCGACGCGGTGTTCGGAAACACCCTTCCTGAACTGACTTCAGACGAGAGTGACGAACATCACACAGGGCGCTCTAAGGATTGGTACGAGGCGCAGCGGCCGCCGCATCACGGGTGATTTCGCTCTTTACGTACGTAGTCACATCAGCGTGTTTTCCTGTCGTTAACTTTCGCCGTTCTATCGTTGGCGAATCTGAGATTCACGCTGGTGCGTGCCCTCTTCGTGACACGGCCGAGTCCTCCTGTTGCCCGAGTTGAGACCGCTCCGATAACGTTCGGCTCGACGACGCGCGGTCCCCAGGGTCGGGGACCGGGGGAGTCCTGCGATCTGTCGCGAGTGACAACGCAGCAGTGACCACGAATTCGATGGATTCTTAACGACAGCTAAGGCATGCATAAGAGCTGGCTTGGTGGTAACTGTGTGGAAGCCCATCGAACGTCGTGGGTCATGACTTGCGGGTGTGAGTGCATTCCGCGGGGTAACAGCCGAATCCTGTGAGAGGGAACGAATGAGCAAGTTCAGCAAGCTTGGGCTGCGCCGCGCCGCGGGCGCGGTCGCGATCGCCTCGGCCGCGGTCGTGGGCCTGGCCGGCATGGGCGTCGGCGAAGCGGCAGGTGCGCCGCTGCCGAACGGTTACAAGAACGCCACCGGCATCGACGGCGAGTCCATCCAGACCTGGCGGACCGGTGAGAACGCCTACCCGATCCCCACCGTCGCGAACAACCCCGCGTCGCGTGGCTTCGTGATCTCCGGCACCTACACCGGCAAGGCGTCGGCTGGCGTCGGCGGCAACCTGGCCGTCAAGTACATCATCGGCTGCCAGGTCGACGTCAGCGGTATCACGCTGGACCTCAGCGGCGCGATCAGCCTCACCGCCACCACCCTGTCCGGTTCGCTCGGCCTTCCGCTCAAGCCCGGCCAGGTCGCGGTCGTCGACATCACCGACAAGGACTTCTCGGACGAGGGTGTCGCCGCGGTCCAGCTGTCGCAGCTGTCGTTCAACCTCAACCAGTGCGGTGGCTACGCTTCGGCTCGTTCGGCCGTCAAGACCATCGGTGCCAAGGGCTACAGCACCGACGACGGCAAGGTGAGCGGCGAGGGCACCCTCATCCAGTCCACCCTGTACGGCAAGCCCTTCACCATCGGTTGATCCGGGCGCAGATAACCAGCTTTTCCTGACTATCTGCCCTGAGCAGATCGATATTCCACGAAGGGGAATCATGAAGAAGAACATCACGCGTCGCGTGGTTGCGGCGGCCGGTCTCGCCGGTGCCGTCGCGATGGGCCTCACCAGCCTCGGCGCCGGTGGCGCCACCGCCGGTCCGCTCGCGGGCGGCACCATCACCAAGACCCTGGTCGACGGAACCCCCGTCACCGTCCAGCTGTTCGACGAGTACGTCAACGTGCAGCGTCCGATCAGCAACGTGCCCACCACCCGTGAGGTGTGGCTGTCGGGCAAGGTCCGCGTGACCGTCGGCGGCAAGGCCGAGGGTGGCTCGATCAAGGTCGGCTACGACGTCGGTTGCCAGGTCAACTTTGGCGGTGGCGAGGTCAGCGTTCCGGGCGTCTCCGGTGGGCTGGACTACACCGATCCCTCGAACGTCACCGTCGGTGGCGGGCTCGACGGTGAAGAGGTCGGCGGCGGCTTCTCGCTCGGCCCCGGTGAGGTCAAGCGCCAGTGGCTGGTCAACGAGACCTCCGGTGATGACACCGCGTACAAGGGCTACAACGTGAACGCCTACACCTTCAAGGGACAGAAGGGTGGCGTGGTCTACAGCCAGGAGCAGTTCAAGGTCGAGAGCTGCGCCGGTTACGCCGCGGCTCGCGCCTTCATCCAGGTGACCGTCAGCACCGATGCCGTCAAGGGTGTCGTGGCACTGAACGGCAAGCCGTTCAGCCTCGGCTGATCGACTCCTCCACCACGCCGCGGGGCGGGAATCCGAACGGATTCCCGCCCCGCGGTCGTTGGTGTGGGGTTGGTTCGGTGTCGCTGTGAGTCTGCTGTATTCGGCTGTCTGGCAGTGAAACTCATCGGTCCTCGGTCGTAGTCTCGGTGCCGGCGGATCTCGTCCCGCCGGTGAGGAGCCATCGACATGTCCACCGCCACCGAACTGCGACCGGTTGACGATCCGAGCGCGTGCGACGTGGGGCCACGCGTCCCGACGCCGGAGTCCCGTCCGGCGACTCTCACCGTGTCGGCGACCGTCCGCCGTTTCGCGCCCATGGTCGTCGGACTGCGATGGCGTCTCGCGGTGGCTGTCATCTGCCACCTCGTGCAGGTCGGCACCACGGTGGTCACCGTCGCGCTCTTCGCGCACATCGTCGACGACGTGCTGGTGACCGGCGATCTGAGCGCGCTGTCCACCCCGATGATGATCTGGGTGGCCGTCTCGCTGGTCGGCGCCGTGTCGTCGTATGTGGGCGGGATCCTGACCGCAGGCGTGACCGAGACACTGCTGCTGCGTCTCCGAGGTCAGCTGTACGCTCACATCCAGCGGCTCGCACCGCACACGCGGGACCGGTTCGGTGACGGCGACCTGGTGTCGCGCACCACCGCCGACGTCGAGGCGGTCGACAGTCTCGTGTCGTCGGGTGTGGTCTCCGGCGTCGTCGCCACCGTGAGCCTCCTCGTCTACGGTGCCGCCGCCTTCGCGACCAACTGGCAATTGGCCCTCGTCGCCGCCGTTCTCGCGCCGCTGCTCTGGGTGACGGCCCGTCGATTCGGCGCCGTGGTCAAACGTGCGTCGCGGCGCGAGCGGCAGGCTGCCGGCCGGATCAGTGCACTGGTCGCCGAGGGGATCGGCAACATGGTGGCGTTGCAGGCCGACAACCAGACCTCGCACCACCGAGCCCGGGTCCTGGAGCAGAACCGCCGATGGCGGGAGGCCCGGATGTCGGAGTCCCGGGCGGGGGCGGCCTTCGCCGAGGCGGTCACGGTCGCCGAAGTGCTCTGCATGATCGTCGTCATCGCGTTCGGGGCGTGGCTCATCGCCGGCGGTGATGCGCAACTGGGCACGCTCATCGCCCTGACCGGATATCTCGGGTACCTCTACCCGCAGATCCAGGCACTCGGCGGTCTGCTCGTCGAGGTCACGTCCGCGACCGCGAGCGCCGAACGGGTGGCCGAGGTCCTCGACGCGCCGGCTGGTGTCGCCGAACCGATTGCAACCGAGTCGATTTCGTCCGAACCAGTGGCCATCGACCCGATTCCGGCCCGTCGTCCGGTCTCGCCCGCCCCGGTGGGTCTGTCGTTGACCGGGGTGTCCTTCGCGTACCCGGACAACGGGTCCCGAGTCCTCGAAGATGCCCACCTGGAGATCCGTGCGGGTGAGACAGTGGCGGTCACGGGTCCGAGTGGTGCCGGCAAGAGCACCCTGACCCGTCTGCTGCTGCGTCTGTACGACCCTGACGCGGGGTCGATCCGACTCAACGGCAACGACATTCGCCACCTCGACGTGAGTGACCTGAGAGAGCACCTGTCGGTGCTGCATCAACGGCCGGCGTTGATGCGTGGCACGATCGCGGACAACATCCGTTTCGGCTGCACCACGGCGACCAGAGCGGACATCGCAGCTGCCGCGCGGGCCGCAGGGGCCGCCGAATTCATCTCGCGGATGAACGGCGGCCTCGACGCCGAGGTCGTCGAACGTGGGGAGAACCTGTCCGGTGGTCAGCAGCAGCGAATTGCGCTGGCGCGCACGATCCTTCGAAACCGCCCGGTACTCGTCCTCGACGAACCGACCACGGGCCTCGACGACGAGACCGTCAGCGGGATCCTCGAACCACTCGCCGGGGTCGCGTCACTGCGGACCACTATCCTCATCACCCATGATCCGCGTGTGCTCGACCTCGCCGACCGGACAGTCGAGTTGCGCGACGGACGGTTCGCCGAGGCGGCTCCGGTGGCGCCGCGGTCAGGCGAGGGCGCGCTCGTAGAACGACCACGAACGGTGCAGCTGGTCCTGCCAGTACAGCCATGAATGGGTTCCCGCCGGCGGAAGGTCCACCGTCGCCGGAATGTTCAACTGCCCGAGACGATTCAGGAGCTGGACGGTGCAGCCCAGGGTGGCGCCCTCGATGACTCCGCCCACGACGATCTGGTCGGCCAGGGTGTCCAGGTCCTTCACGTAGCGAGGATTGTCGTACTGCCCGGGCAGACCGCCGGCGTTCGAGATGTAGAGCTTCTGGCCACGCAGCTTGGCGGCGTTGACCACGGGATCGTGGGCGCGCCAGCCGGAGCCGCCGTACGGACCCCACATGTTGGTGGCGTCGCCGTCCCCGCGGATCTCCACGACGAGTCGGATGTACTCCTGACCGAACGGGTCGGACGTCGTCGGACATCCGCTGTAGGAGCCGACGGCCTGATAGAGATCGGGATGCTCGATGGCGAGATTCAGCACCGACGTCGCCGACGAGGAGATCCCGCCGATGGCGTTGCGGCCGGAGGTGTTGTAGGTGGCATCGACGACCGCGGGGAGTTCCTTGCCCAGGAAGGTCGACCACTTGTGCACGCCGAGAACCGGATCGGGCTTCTGCCAGTCGGTGTAATAGCTGTACTGGCCGGCGTTCGGGATGACCACGTACAGGTTCTTGTTGCGTGTGAACTCGACGATGTCGGTCTTCTCCAGCCAGTTGGCGCGATCCTCGCCCCCGCCGGCGCCGTTGAGGAGGTAGAGCACGCCCCGCGGCTTGGACTCGTCGGCCGGCTTGATCACCGTCAGCGGGACATCCCGGTTCATGGCGTCGGAATGCACGACGATGTCGGTCACGCGCCCGGGCGATCCGGCGTCGACGAGTCGTGGTGCGGCGCTCGCCCCGCCGGTCATCGGAGCGACGAGCGAGACACTGAGGGCGACCGCCGCTGCCATCCCGAGTCTGCGCAAACCTCTGTACACGTTTCCTCCTGATCGGGAGACGGCGGGCCGGTGGTCCGACTCGCGCTGGCTCCTGCCTTCTGTCACGGGTCCGACCTCGCGTCCGGACCGCTGGGACTGCTGCCGCTCACACTCGCGTCGTCGCCGGCCGTGGCGTCCGCCGGCGCGAGTCCGCACCGTCGGGCGTAGATCCCGCCCGCGGCGAGCAACTCCTGGTGGGTCCCTGCCTCGGCAATCACCCTATCGTCGAGGACGACGATCTCGTCGGCCAACGCCGCGGTCGCCATGCGGTGGGTGATGAGCAGGGTGGTGGTCCCCGCGCGTAGTCGGTGCAGGGCACGTTGAACGAGCAACTCGGTGCGGGGGTCGGCGGCGCTCGTCGCCTCGTCGAGAATGAGGATCTTGGGCGACGCGGCAATCGCGCGCGCGACGGTGACCAGCTGTTTCTCGCCGGCGCTGAGGTTTTCGGATTCCTGGCCGATCACGGTGTCGATGCCCTCGGGGAGTGCTGCGACGATCTGCGCGACGTGGCTGTCCGTAAGAGCCGCATCGACCGCACGGCCGTCCTCGATGCCGAAGGCGATGTTCTCGCGGACTGTCCCGGTGAACAGCCACGGTTCCTGGGTGACGACGGCCATGTCCGCCCGTGCCCGGTGCGGTCCGAGTTCGACGAGATCGACGCCGTCGATGGTGATCGAGCCCCGGCTGGGTGCGTAGAACGCCTGCAGGAGATTGGTCAGCGTGGTCTTGCCCGACCCGGTGGTCCCCACCACGGCGGTGGTCGTGCCGGGTGCCATCCGGAAGCTCACCGAGTCGAGAACGGGGTTGTCCTCCTCGTAGGCGAAGCCCACGTCGTCGAAGACGATCTCGGGTGGGAGCTGGTGCCGGCCGGACGAGACCGGTACCGGCTGGCCGGTGTCGGCGCCGGCGTCCTCGGGGGCCTCGAGCACCTCGCGGACCTTGCTCGCCGACACCGTTCCGGACTGGACCTTGGTGACGAAGCCGGCGAGCTCGCGGACCGCACTGGTCAGCTGTTGCGCGAACACGACCACGACCTGGGCCGCGCCGAGACTCAGATGGCCGTCGACCACCATGATCCCGCCGAGGACGGCCAGGACGAGGAACACCAGGGCGTTGAGCGCGGTGAGGACCGAGGGCAGGGAACCGCCGATCCACTGGGCAGAGCGGACCGAGGAGAAGAGTTTGTCGTTGAGGTCGTCGAAGCGGCGCGCGGCGGTCGGTTCGGCGTTGTACGCCTGCAACATCCGGCGCGCGCTGAGTTCCTCTTCGATGTGCCCCGTGAGGGCGGCCGTGGTCGTCCAGCGGGACTCGAGGTGCGGTCGTGCCCGGCGGGCGAGCAGGACCGCGGCCAGCGCCGACACGGGTGCTGCGACCAGGGCGACACAAGCCAGCACCGGGGAGATGACGAACAGCACGGCGGTGACGACGACAAGCGTCAAGGCATTCGTCGGAACGGTCACCAGCACCGGTGCGATCACCGTCGCGGCGTTGTCGGTGTGGGCGGTCAGCTTGCTCACCAACACGCCGCGTGTGGTGTTCTCGAAGTAGCGCAACGGAAGACGGTGGATCTTGTCCTCAATGCGTGCGCGCAACCCGGCCACCGACCGCTGCACGGCGACGGTCAGCAACCGGCCCTGGGCGAGGCTGCAGACCGCGGCCGCCACGAACACCCCGACCTGGATCGCCAGCAGCGTCCAGAGCAGTCCCCAGTTCATCGTCACGTCGCCGACCGTGCCGTCGACGATCACGTTGGTGACCGCACCGAACAGGATCGGCGCGACGACGCCGCCGACCGCGGCGAGGATCGCGAAGAGGGAGATGGCCGTCCCGCGTCCTCTGCTCAGGTCGAGTTGCCGGACGATCCAGCGCAGCGATCCATCGCGCCGTCGAGCCGTCGGTCGGTCTGCCGACGCCTGCTTCCCCCTCGGCCCGACCGCCGGCGCCTGCGATCTCTGGTCAAGCATTGGTCACCGCCTGCGCGTAGGCGATCTCCCGATAGATGTCGCTGCGGGACCGCAATTCCGAATCTGTTCCGAGGCCGACGATCCGTCCCGCGTCGAGCACCGCGATGACGTCCGCGTGCTGGACCGACGACACACGCTGCGCGGCGATCAGGACCGTCGCATCCGGATCGGTCCGGCGCAACCGTCCGATGATCTGGGCCTCGGTGTCGACGTCGAGAGCGCTGAACGGGTCGTCGAGGACGTACAGCGCGGGCCGGCGGAGCACGGCACGCGCGAGTGCGAGCCGTTGGCGCTGACCACCGGAGAAGTTGCGTCCGTCCTGCGCCACCGTGGCGTCGAGAGCGCCGGGGCGAGCCGAGACGAAGTCGGCCGCGGCGGCGACCTCCAGGGCGTCCCACAGCTCGTCGTCGGTGGCGGTCGGTCGGGCGATCCGGAGGTTGTCGGCGACCGTCCCGGTGATGAGCTCCGCACCCTGACCCACGAAGGCGCTGCGTGCGCGAACCCAGGCGGGCGCCAGAGCGGTCACGTCGGCGGCATCCCATCGGAGCACGCCCGACGTGGGGTCGGCGAACCGCAGGGGTAGGGACAGCAGCGTCGACTTGCCGCTTCCGGTTCCACCGAGGACGCCGGTCACCGTGCCGGGTGCGCAGAACAGGGAGACCTGGTCGACGGTGGGGGACTCGGCGCCCGGATAGGCGACCGACACCGCGTCGAAGACGATCGCGGGCGGTGAGGGCGCCCGGCCGTCACCGGGGTCGCCGGGGTCGAGCGGCTCGGTGTCGAGTACCTCGGTGATTCGTCCGGCGCTGGTCACCGCACGCGGGATGACCCCGGCGATCATGGTCAGCAGCGACACCGCCAGCAGGATCTGCGCGAGATAGCCGACCGTCGCGGTGATCTGGCCGATCTGCATCTCCCCGCGGTCGACGAAGATCGCACCCAGTGCGGTCACCGCGACCACGGCGAGGTTCGAGACCACGGTGACCAACGGCAGCATCAGGACCTGCAGTCGGCCGAGGCGCAGGGCCACGTGGGTGAGTTCGTCGTTCTCCACCGCGAACCGGGCGCGTTCCCGGTCCTCTCGCCGAAAGGTGCGGATGATCGCGATCCCACGCAGCTGCTCGCGCAGCACCCGGTTCACGACGTCGAGACGACGCTGCAGCTGCGCAGCCCACGGAACCAGGCGCCGGACGAGGACGGCGACGAGGATGACCAGCACCGCCCCGGCGACCACCAGCACGGGCGCCATCCGCCAGCCCTGCGCCAGCGACAACACCAGCGCGCCGAACAGCATCAACGGCGCGGTCACCACGGCGGTCAGGCTGATGAAGAGGAATCCCTGGATCTGGCCCACATCTCCGGTGGAGCGCGTCAGCAGGCTCGAGAGGCCGATGGAGTGGACCTGCGGATCGCTGAAGGCGCTGATCCGACCGTGCACACGCGTGCGGAGGTCGCGAGCCCCGGTCGCCGAGATATGGGAGGCCAGGAATGTGGCACCGATCGACACCACCAGGTTGACCACGGCCACCACGACCATGAGCACGCCGACGCGCTTGATGGTCGCCACGTCACCGCGCAGGATTCCGTCGTCGATGATCGCGGCGTTGAGAGCGGGCTGGGCGAGCGTGGTGAACACCGACGCGAGCTGGAAGACGACGAAACCGGCGCAGGCCCAACGGGTTGTCCGGAGCGCGTCGAACAGGAGCGCGAGCAACGCGCGTACCTCATCCTTGCTCATCGAGCGGGTGACGGGCATCAGGTGAGGCTACTCCGGGTCGTCGTGACGCTGGCCTACCGTGGGTGCGGAACCCCCACTGATATCGGTTTCGTGTGCGTGCCGTGAAGTGTTCCGAAGTCTACATGCGGCGGTTTCGTGCAGGGTGAGCCCGGATATGTGGGCTGCTGATCTCGTCGCTTCATCGCTAAATACGGATGAACAATACTTCGGGAATTGCTGTCGGAACCTTAACCGGAACAGACGAAACCGCCCCGGACGCGTGTCCGGGGCGGTCGAGTCTCGATTCGAGATCTACACGGGTGCTTCTTCCGAACCCGATTCGATTGAACCCGTGACCAGTTCGACGATCGCGTCGGTGATAGCGCCCTGAATGATTTCCGCCATGAGATCTCCTTCGTCAGTGATGAGATGCTGGACGGGTATCGCGTGCACGTGATCCACGCCCCCGTCGCAGACCTATGGATCATAAATGCTGAATTCGCCACAGCGCTCGACCGATTGATGAACGAATTTCAAATCTTTCGTTCATGATGTCGCTGCGTCGGCTAATCAGCGCGCAATGCCGACCCGGCCCCGGAGTGCAGCTGCGGAGCCACTTGGCATCGGGCAACTGTCAGGCAGGCGGAGGCGTCGGCTCTTCTTCCAGTGAACCGCTGAAAACGTCCTTGAACAGCTCGTTGAGGTTGATCTCGATGCCAGTGGCCATGTCGGTCTCCTTGAGTCGGTTTGCTCGTTGTGCGGGATCGGGTCGACGTCTCAGTCGACCTCGACCTCTTCTCCGTAGTTGTCATCCGAGCCGCTGAACAGCGCCTTCAGTGCGTCTTCGATGGAACCGCCGTAGATTTCGCCCATGATGTTCTCCTAGGTGTTGATCGCTTTCCGGAAATTTCTGACCGGAGTAGATGCCTGCGCCGTCACGATCGGAAACGATCGAAAACGGCGAGAGTCGCTGCGCTCGCCTTACTCCGCTGCGTACGAGCCGAATCCGTCGTCGCCATCCGAATCGGTGACGATTTCCTCGAGGTAGAGGCGGATCCAGGAAATGCTGATCGCGTCGGACATGCGATTCTCCTAATGGGTGTCGACGATGTCGTTGTCTAGCACGGTCGTTCCGTCGCGAGGACGGCAACGCGGCTGACAATACCGCACGTTTCTACTCCTGTCCTGACCAGACAAGGTTGAATTCTCGGTGAACTCATTCGGTTCTGACCCACGGAACGGTCCTGCCGGTCGCCGGTTGGTGACTGGCCGTCGGCGATGTGAATGTGCTGGTATGAAGCGGTGACGCAGCGCGTGGAGGTGGGAGGCACGACGTCCCGGCGATTGGTCGAATCAGACATGGAGACGGCGCTCGACTTGCTCGAACGAGGTCTACGCGAGGTCCCGGTCTACCGCTGGCTCATCGGCGCTGACGCGGCCGCCGAGGCGTACCGCTGGTACGGCGAGATCCTGTTCATCGAGTACCTACCTGGTCTGCGGGGTGTATTCGACGAGAACGGAGAGCTGATCGCTCTGATCGCGGTCTCGGCCCCCGCCGACGAGGCCGGGCGAATCGACGATGACCTCAAGGAGCGAACCAAGCAGATCGTGCAGGAGCTAGACGGCTTCATCCACCGCTTCACCGAGTTGCAGCAGAAATCGGAGGAAGCGCAGGTCGCGGAGAATCCGATCAAGGTGATCTTCGCGCTCGTCCATCCGGGTCATCGCCGAGGCGGCACCCTCGCCGGGCTGGTCGATCCGGTCATCGAGCGCGGCCGGCGCGAAGGGCTGCCGGTCACGTGCAGCACGAGTGACGAACGGCTGTCGGCCCTCTACGCCCGCCGGTGGAACGCGCAGGTACGGGCTCAGTTCACCCTGACCGACGGGCCGACCGTCTGGGTGCAGCGCGTCGACCCGCCGGCGTGAACTGGCACTGCCCCTGAGGTGCCCTCCCCATGCTCCCTGAGGTGTGAGCGAAGCGAGCCACGAAGGGCTGACGAGGTAAGTCGCCTAACCCTTCGTGGCTCGTCGCTTGCGCTCCTCGCACCTCAGGGAGCAGAGGGCAGTGGCCTGCGCTCCTCGCACCTCAGGGAGCAGGAATTGTGCAGACTCTTGGATTGGGAGCGGGGTTACTCAGCTACCGAAGAACCACGGGAACGTCCTGGGGCGGGCCTGCGCACGCGGTTGGGTGCGCTGCTGCGGACGCGCCGGACGCCGGTTCTGGATCTGCGACTGACGGTTCTGTGCGGGCTTGTTCGGCATTCGTTCATCCTGTTCTCGTTCGGTCGCACCGGTCTTTCAGGCTCGGTGCGGTCGCACGTTCCGGCGACGAATCCCAAAGTAGGGGGCCGACCTTCGGGTTCGGAGGGCTCCCGCTGTCAGCTTCCTGGGAGACGGGGCCCGCGTGTCAGCGCGAGTGGCGCCCCGGCGCGTCCGGGCCCTCACCCGGGAAGTCGCCCGGGTATTGCTCACCGGGATAACCGCTTCCGGGCCCGGGAGGCGGGTAGTTGCCGGGGCCCGGGTAGTTCCCGGGCGGCGGGTAGCTACCGGGTGCCGGCTGCGGCGTCGGATACGGCTGGCCCGACGGACTTCCCGGTGGCGGGCTCTGCGGAGGACGATTCTGCGGGACGGACTGGGGCGGAACGTTCTGCGACGGAACCGATTGCGGGGGAGTGGGGTGCGACGGCGGGCCCTGAGGTGCCGGCGGAGTCGAGATGCGTTGCGTCGTACCGGCTCCGGCGGGTGCTTCGTACGGGGCGAAGGAGCCCGACGGTGGACCGTAGGAGTCGCCGACCGGACCGGACGGATCGGAGAGATGCGACGGCAGATCACTCTCGGCCTCCGCCTTGGCCTTCGAGGTGCCGTCGGGGTCCAGCAGATCGCGGATCTCGGACAGCAGGGCGATCTCGGTGACCTCCGCCTTCTTGCCGAAACCGCCCAGCTCGGCCAGCTTGTTGTACGGCAGGATGATGATGAAGTACACCACCGCGGCGATGATCAGGAAGTTGATCACCGCGGTGATGACACTGCCGAGGTCCACGAATGTCGATGGGTTGTCGGTGATCTGGAAGCCGAGTCCCTGCGCGGCGTCGGAGCCGACGGGGATCGAATTGATGATCGGCTGGACGATGCCCTCGGTGAACGCGGTGACGATCGCGGTGAACGCGGCGCCGATGATGACCGCTGTCGCCAACTCGACGACATTGCCCTTGAGTATGAAATCCCTGAATCCCTTGAGCACGGTGTACGGCCTCTTTTCGGTGATGTCCTGCTCTTGTCCGGTGATTCTGCGCATGATCGGAGCAAATCCGACATGCGCTGCGCGAGCTCGTACTACCCTATCCACGATCGTGAACGAACCGATCCATTTGAGTTGATTGGCCCGGTTGTGTCGTCGTGCGATGACCCGCCCATTCGTCAGTGCATGACGACTGCGAGTGCTGTGTCGAGTCCCGCCGCCGCGACCCGATGAGCAGATGTGGCGTCCATCGCGAGCAGCACCGGCGCGGCCGCGGTCCCGCCGGGAGCGATGCCACCGGACTGTGTTTCGGCTGCATGGAGTGCGACGACGGCGCGGCGGGCCAGCACTTCCGCCTCGTCGGTCAACACGTCGACCACGTCGCCGGGTCGCAGCAGCGCGGTCACGGCCTCGTCCGACAGTCGTATCGGTACGAGCCGGGCATCGTCGTCCCCGGTCAGGTCGGCGGGTAGACGTGATGACAGCAGGCGCGTGTCCGTCATGATCTCGCCACTGCGGACCCGCCCGGTCACGGTCTTTCCGATGGCCGGACCGGCATGTGTCAGGGCGCCCCCGGGAACCGTGGCTCCCGCAATCCGCCGCGACTGGAGATCAGCGACGTCGACCACCTGACCCGGCCGCAGTTCATGTGCGGCCACCACGACCTCGACATCGCCGTCGGCGCGTGTCCCGGTCATCCCGACGACGACAGCCGCGATGACGAGCGCCGCCGCGACGACGCGTCGGACCAGGAGGCTGCGGGTCCATCCAGGCCGTAGTGCGGCGCCCAGCCGGTCGCGGAGCCGGGGAGCGAGGGAGTCGTGGTAGCGGTGCGTCGACGCCGGAGACATGTCGCGAACGGTAGGTCGGTGGTCGACGGCCGCCGGCCATCCGCCCCGCCTGTGGACAGAGTCGGGCCGCACGGCCGGCCCTGGGGACAGCGGTGCCGCGGACGGGGTGCGGTGGTGCGCCGCGACGCGGTGGAGGAGAATCGATCCCCGGTGTGCCGGGAAGTCTGGTCGGCCGTCGCCCGTGCGGGTGGCGCGATGATGACTTGTCCACTCGATCCAGAGGAGCGCGATGACCGACCAGACACCAGGCGATGTCACCGACGGCCCGGCACCGGCGAGCGGACGGACAGACCGCCTGCGGAAATGGGCCGCCCTCGACACGACGAGTGGAGCGTTGCTGCTCGTGGCTGCGGCGGTCGCGGTGCTCTGGGCCAACTCGCCCTGGCGGGAGGCCTACGACTCGCTGCTCCACATCGAGGTGGGGCCCGAGGCCCTCCATCTACACCTGTCGCTCGCGCACTGGGCCTCCGACGGGCTGCTGGCGATCTTCTTCTTCGTGGTCGGTGTCGAACTCAAACACGAGTTCGTCGCCGGAAGCCTCCGCGATCTCAAACTCGCCGGTGTGCCGATTGCGGCCGCAGTGGGCGGCATGGTCACCCCGGCTCTCTGCTACGTCGTGATCGTGGCGATCGGCGATCCTGAGGGTCTGCGCGGCTGGGCGATCCCGACGGCCACCGACATCGCGTTCGCCCTTGCGGTTCTCGCGATCTTCGGGCGCGGGCTGCCGCTGGCCCTCCGGACGTTTCTGCTCACGCTTGCCGTCGTCGACGATCTGCTCGGCATCATCGTGATCGCGACCGTCTACACCGAACAGATCGATTTCGTGATGCTGGCGGCCGCGCTCGTCGCGGTGGCCGTCTTCGCTGTGCTGGTGCGACGGGCGTGGCGCTGGTGGCCGCTGCTCATCCCGGTCGCCATCGCGGCCTGGGGGCTGATGCACGCGTCCGGTGTGCACGCGACCGTTGCCGGCGTCCTGCTCGGCTTCACGGTGCCCGCCGTTGCGATCCGCGGAGAGAAACAGCCGCGCACCGAGAGGCTCGACGACGCGGTCCGCCCGTACTCCGCCGCGATCGCGCTGCCCGTGTTCGCATTCGCCGCGGCCGGGGTGAGCGTCGTCGGCGGCGAAGGGTCGATCGTGCAGCCGGTGTCCATCGGGATCGTCGTCGGCCTCGTCCTCGGCAAGGTCGTCGGCGTGATGGGTTCGACGTGGCTGATGACCAGGTTCACACCGCTACGCCTCCCCGACGCGGTGGGCCTCCGCGACCTGCTCCCGGTCGGGCTGCTCACCGGTGTCGGGTTCACCGTGGCGCTGCTCATCGCCGAACTGAGCTTCGAGGCCGGCTCCGACGACCATGCCGCCGCGGCGAAGGCGGCCATCCTCGCCGGGTCCGTCGCGTCGGCGATCCTGGCCGCGATTCTGCTGCGGTGGGACGCCCGCCAGGCGCGCGACCCCGACATGAACCGAGACAACATCCCCGACATCGACAAGGACGTCATCGGGGGATGAATCCGCGGGCCTCGGTCCGAGGCCCGCGGTTCGTGTGGGACGGTCCTACTTCGCGACCGTGACCTCGTCGGTGCGTTCGTCGGCGCGGCCGTAGGACTCCCAGAACGTCGCCCCGACGATGCCGAGAGCGACGGGATCGAAGATCGGGTCCTTGCCCTGCTTCTTCTGCTTCTCGTAGTCGCGCAGCGCCTTGAAGGCGGGCTGCTGCAGGATCAGGATGCCCACGATGTTCAGCCACGCCATGAGTCCGACGCCGATGTCGCCGAGCGTCCATGCCTCACTTGCGGTGGAGACGCAGCCGATCGCCACCGACACCAGGATCAGTGCCTGCAGGAGCAGCGTGAGGTTGACGCCCAGCGTGCTGCGCAGGGGGCGGATGTAGAGGGTGGCGGCCTTGCCCATCAGGAACCGCAGGTTGGTCTCGGCCATGTAGTAGTACGCGATGATCGTCGTGAGGCAGAAGAACGCCAGCGAGATCGCCACGAACGTCGAACCCGCGCCGCTCCACATGCTGTCGAAGCCGACCTGGACGAAGGCTGGGCCGACCTCGACGGGGCCGTTCAGCATCCCGCCGTCGGAAAGCACTGCGCCGTCGGCGCTCTCGCCCTCGAAGACGCGGTATGCGCCGGTCGAGATGATGAGGAAGCCGGTCGCCGAACAGACGAACAGGGTGTCGACGTAGACGGCGAAGGCCTGTACGAACCCCTGCTTGGCCGGATGCGAGACCTCCGCGGCAGCGGCGGCATGGGGTCCGGTGCCCTGTCCGGCCTCGTTGGAGTAGATGCCGCGCTTGACGCCCCACATCACGGCCGCGCCGACGATCGAGCCGAACACGGAATCGATACCGAATGCACTGGCGAAGATGAGCCGGAGGACTTCGGGGATCTGCGAAGCGTTGGTGAAGACGACGACGAGCGCGAACAGGATGTACAGGACGGCCATGAACGGGACGACGATGGTCGCGAACGTGGCGATGCGCTTGACCCCGCCGATGATGACGAACGCCAACACGATGACGACGCCGACCGCCACCGCCCAGTCGGCGATACCCCACGCCTGGTTCATCGCGATGGCCATGGAATTGGACTGCACGCTCGGGAGTAGCAGGCCGCAGGCGAGGACGGTCACGGCGGCGAAGATGAGCCCGTAGACCTTGAAGAACGGTGCCGCCTTGGTGTGGGCCAGCGCCTTGCTGAAGTAGTACGCCGGGCCGCCGCGGTACTCGTTGGTCAGCGGATCGCGGGTCTTGTAGATCTGGCCCAGCGTGCACTCGACGAACGACGTCGACGCCCCGAGGAAGGCCATCGCCCACATCCAGAACAGGGCGCCGGGACCGCCGAAGGCGATCGCTGTGGCCACACCGGCGATGTTGCCGGTGCCGACCCGGCCGGCCAGCGAGATCATCAGCGCCTGGAACGACGACACCCCGTCGGGCGAGCTCTCGCCATGACGCATGACCCGGATCATCTCCGGTACGTGCCGGATCTGGAGGAATCTCGAACGGATGGAGAAGTAGACCCCGACACCGAGGCACAGGTACACCAGCGGATTGCTCCAGATGATGCTGTTGAGGTCGTTGAGGAAGTCGGTCATGGCGGCTCCAGCGATGGTGGGGACGGACGCTCGTGGCGGTCCGTCCCGGTGATCGAGCGGTGAACTGGTTGCTTCAGCTAGGCGAACACTTTGCACGACGCCACGCGGCGGTGCGCGACAAGGTGCGAAATCCGTCGGCCGGAACTCGCGCTTAGCACTCGGAATGAGGGAGTGCCAAAGTCGGTTACACTGGTCATCGTTTACTGACATTCGGAGGTTTCGCGGTGCCCACCTACTCGTATGCCTGCACGGAGTGCGACAACAAGTTCGACATCGTCCAGTCCTTCTCCGACGACTCGCTGACCGAGTGCCCGCAGTGCGCTGGCCGCCTGCGCAAGCTGTTCAACTCGGTCGGCATCGTGTTCAAGGGCAGCGGTTTCTACCGCACGGACTCGCGTCCCGGTTCGTCCTCGGACACCTCGACGTCCTCGTCGGACAGCTCGTCGTCGAGTTCCTCCTCGTCGTCGGACAGCTCGTCGAGCAGCTCCAAGTCGGACTCCGCGAGCTCGTCGTCGTCGACCAAGAGCGAGACCAAGGCCGCGACTCCCGCCTGACCGGCGTCCCAGACGACAACCTCGTAGGTCGAACCCGGGCGATGTCACCCGACACCGCCCGGGTTCCGCTGTACCCGGGTCAGCCGAGTCGGCGGAACCCGTCTCCGGGAGTGAGAGTCCAACCGACCGGGACATCGTGGTCACCGGACGGCAGTGAGTCGACGACCTCGTCGTCGTAGACCACGCCGACGAGGTCGGCCGACAGACCGTGCAGGGTTCGGTCGTAATATCCGGCGCCGCGTCCGAGGCGCACACCGCTCTTGTCGATCGCGAGCGCTGGGACCAGGATCACCGACGCCGCGCGGATCGCGGTCACCCCGACGCGGTCGGTGGTCGGTTCCAGAAGTCCCCAGCGCCCGGGAGCCAGCGAGTCCGGCCCCGTGTACGGCGCCCAGTCCATCGGTGCAGGATCGCCGTCGGGAACCACCGGGACCAGAACCGACACGCCGCGGTCGACGAGCGCGTCGAGCATCGAATTCGAGCCGGGTTCGTTGCCGACGGGGACATGCGCTGCGACCGTGACGTCGTATTCGAGCCGGAAGGGGCAGGAGTACATCCATTCGGCGAGGGCCGCGGCGGACCGGTCCCGCTCGTCGGCGGACCGACGCGATCGCCGATCCTCGATCTCTTGTCGCAGTTGCTGTTTCAGCGTTGTCAAGACCCGACCGTCCTTCGCGTCGTCTCGAGACCGGTGGCATGTGCACCCCGGCCGGGACAGCCGGGACGCCCGCACTGTATCCGACCGTCGGAACGAGCGTGGTGAGGTCCCGGTCACCGCCGTCTGTCCGGCCGAGAACCGGCACCTGTCCTAGGGTGGATTCATGAGTGCGACGGATAAAGCTGGTTTCAGTGAGTACGAAGGTGTACCCAACACTCCGCCGATCCCGCGTACCGCGGTCGTCCCGGCAGCCGGGTTGGGCACGAGGTTCCTGCCGGCGACCAAGACGGTGCCCAAGGAATTGCTGCCGGTGGTCGACACCCCCGGCATCGAGCTCGTCGCCGAAGAGGCCAAGGCGGCCGGCGCCGATCGTCTCCTGATCGTCACCTCTCCGGGCAAGGACGGCGTGGTCGCCCACTTCGTCGAGGACCTCGTGCTCGAGAACACCCTCGCCACGCGTGGCAAGGAGTCGATGCTGGCCAAGGTGCGCAAGGCGCCCAACCTGCTCGAGGTCGCGTCGGTCGTGCAGGAGAAGCCGCTCGGCCTCGGGCACGCGGTCGGTTGCGTCGAGAGCTACCTCGACGACGACGAGGACGCCGTGGCAGTTCTGCTGCCCGACGACCTGGTGCTACCCGGAGGTGTCCTGGAGGTCATGGCGCGCACCCGTCAGCGCCGGGGCGGCTCGGTGCTGTGTGCCATCGAGGTCCCCGAAGATCGCATCAGCGCCTACGGCGTCTTCGACGTCGAGCCGCTTCCCGATGCCAACAACCCGAACGTCATGCGCCTCAAGGGCATGGTCGAGAAGCCCGAACCGCAGGATGCGCCGTCGAATCTGGCCGCCGCGGGTCGCTACATCCTCGACCGCAAGATCTTCGACGCGCTGCGCCGCATCGAACCCGGCGCCGGTGGCGAACTGCAGCTCACCGACGCCATCGCGCTTCTCATCGAGGAGGGCGAGCCGGTCCACGTCGTCGTCCACCACGGCACCCGACACGATCTCGGCAACCCCGGCGGCTATCTCAAGGCCGCCGTCGACTTCGCGCTCGACCGCGACGACTACGGTCCCGATCTGCGCGAATGGCTCGAGAAGCGTCTCGCCGACGGCTGATTTCCGCACGGGCGATCACCGGTCGCATCCGCGCGCCTCGCACGCTGCCGCGGGCGCGCTCGATAACGTTCTCCTGTGTTGTATCGAGTGCACGACGTGCCGAGCGCTGTCGGCCGCACGTCCCGGTGCACTGACCGGTTGAGACGGGAAGAGCGGTGAGATGCGGTCTGTCGAAGATCATCTGACGCTGGTGACCGCGGCGGCAGTGGCGCCGCGTCCAGTGCGCGTCGCGATCTCCGAGGCGCAGGGCCTGATGTGCGCCGAGGAGGTCGTCACCGAGCACCCGATGCCCGGCTTCGACCAGGCGGCCATCGACGGCTACGCGGTGCGTGCGGTCGACGTCGGTCTGGCCGGGGTGCTCGCACCCGAAGACCTGGAGGACTTCGACGCCAACGGCGCCGAGCTCGTCGACCTCGAACCGGGCGAACCGATGATCGTGTCCCTGCCGGTGGTCGGCGAGGTCGGGCCGGGCTCGCGGACACCGACGCGGCTGCAACCGCGTCAGGCGGTGCGCGTCGAGACCGGGGCCCCGATGCCGACGCTCGCCGACGCCGTGGTCCCGTTGCGCTGGACCGACGGTGGCGACCAGAAGGTCAAGATCGGACACGGCGTCGAGAGCGGCAACTACGTCCGGCGGGTCGGCGACGACGTGCAGCCGGGCGATGTCGCGGTCCGCGCGGGCTCGATCATCGGCCCGGCCCAGGTCGGGCTGCTCGCCGCGGTCGGTCAGGCACGCGTGATGGTGCACCCGCGCCCGCGCCTGTCGGTCATCTCGGTGGGCAGTGAGCTCGTCGACATCGACCGCACACCCGGTCCCGGTCAGATCTACGACGTCAACAGCTACGCGCTGGCCGCTGCCGCCCGCGACGCCGGCGCCGACGTGAACCGCGTCGGCATCGCCGAGCGCGAGGCGTCGCGGATGCGGGAGGTCGTCGAGGCGCAGCTCATCCGCTCCGAGATCGTGGTCATCTGCGGTGCGGTGGGGGGAAGTGCGTCGACCGCTGTCGCCGACGCGCTCGCCGACCTCGGCGACCTGGAGATCGTGCGGGTGGCGATGCACCCGGGGTCGGTCCAGGGCTTCGGGCGCCTCGGACGCGACGAGGTGCCGACGTTCCTGCTCCCCGCCAACCCGGTGAGCGCTCTGGTGACCTTCGAGGTGATGGTCCGGCCGCTCATCCGGATCGCGCTGGGCAAACGGCAACCGATGCGGCGGATCATCAAGGCGCGCACCATCGGACCGATCGCGTCGGTGCGCGGCCGCAAGGGTTACCTGCGTGGGCAGCTGATGCGGGACGAACGGTCGGGGGACTACCTGGTGCAGGTGCTCGGCGCCTCACCGACCGGGTCGTCGCACCTGCTCGCCGAACTCGCCGAGGCGAACTGCCTGATCATGGTCGACCCCGATGTCGAGGAGATGGGCACGGGCGACGAGGTCGAAGTGGCGTTCCTCGCGCAGCGCGGGTGACCCCTGCTGAGCAAGCAACGAACGAGCGCGTCGAGGTCGAGGCGCCCCCACCCCCGCTGGTTGAGCCGGCACCGAGCGGAGCGAGGCGCCGAGTCGAAACCACCACCCCGACGCGAGATCCAGGTCTCACGCCGTCGGCGCTGTGACAGCGCATAAACTTCTTCTCGTGTTCAGGTGGTTGAGCGGCAGTCAGGGAAGTCCGGGATGGCCGGCCACCCTCGGGCCGCTGCGCACCCGGACCGGCACGGTCACCCTGCGGCCCGTGAAGGTGCGGGATGCCAAGACGTGGAGCGAGTTGCGGATCCGCAACCAGAACGCCCTGTTGCCCTGGGAACCGACGGGTGTCGGAAGCTGGGCTGAACGCCATCAGCCCGGGTCGTGGCCGCCGCTGTTCGCGGTGCTGAAGTCGGAGGCCAAACGAGGTGCGCTGCTCCCGTTCGTGATCGAACTCGACGGCCGCTACGTCGGGCAGCTGACGGTGGGCAACATCCAGCGCGGTGCCGTCCGGACGGCGTGGATCGGCTACTGGGTGGACGCGGCGTACGCCGGGAACGGCATCGCGACCGCCGCGGTGGCGCTCGGGGTGGACCACTGCTTCGGTCCGGTGGGCCTGCACCGGCTCGACGCGACGGTGCAGCCGACCAACGAGGCATCGCGGAAGGTGTTGACCAACATCGGGTTTCGGCAAGAGGGTCTCCTGCTGCGCTATATGGACGTGAACAAGCGCTGGCGCGACCACATGCTGTTCGCGCTCACGGCCGAGGAAGTGGTCGGCAGCGCCGCCGAGGCACTGGTCCGGGCGGGCCGGGCGTCGTTCCAGTGAGTCGGGGCGTCGAGGTCACCGCGTGATCACCACGACCGGCTCGCGCCGTCTCACGCTGACCGTGGCGGCCGCGTTCTTCGCCACGGGGTGCGCGATCCACGAGACCGGACGCGCCGTGAACGGCGTGCCGGTCTCCGAGCAGGTCGCGACCGGCAGCGACACGGACCCCTGCGACGTGCCTCGAAATGTTCTGGAAGAACTCGGTGTACAGGACGTGCCGGTGCAGCGGGCCGCGGTGTCCCGACCGACGTGCGCCTGGGAGATCGGTGCGTACCGGGACCCGAGTATGTACTACTGGGTGTCGGGTCCCACCGAACCCGACCACCTCAACGACACCGTGGTTCTCGCCGGCACACGGGCCGAGATCTTCTATGAGTCAGAGGGACTGGCGCGCTACATCGTGCGCCTGGACCGCCACACGTTCGATGTGGCGTATTCGGCCGACACCTCGCCGGACACCCCGACCGGGCCCGAAGGGGCGGGGCTCGTGGTCACGGCATTGCTCGACAAGTACGGCTACCGCTAGCCCGAATCGCCATGCGGTCGCCGGCTTCTTCAGCGCCTACGTCAGCGCCCGGTCTCGATGGGGAAGTCCCGCGCGCGCATCTCGGATTCGATCGCGGCTCGGGTGCGGAGATAGGAACTCGTCCGGATGGAGTCGTCGGCCGTGTACAGCGAGGGCAGGAACGTCGAACCGCGCTGATCCCGGTGCGCGCCATCGGCGCCCGCGCGCAACAGGACGAGGCAGTGGTCGATGTTGAGCACGTCTGCCGAGGTGAACAGCGGCGTTCGGCCGGCGAGCGGTTGCACCGAGTTGAGGTCGGCGCCGCGGTCGATCAGCAGGCGCAAGGCGTCCCCGCGACGATGGCGGACAGCGGTGTGCACGACGTTGCCGCTGATCCGGTCCGACGCCCCGACCAGCCCTTCGTCGAACTCGATGATGGTGCGGAAGGCGTCGAAACGGTCGAGCAGCACGCTGTAGGCGACGGCGTTGTAGCTGCCGGCGCCTGGCAGATGCGGGTCGGCGCCCGCGCGGAGCAGGGCACCCACGGCCGCCGGCGGCCCGAATTCCACCGCCCACTGCAGTGGCGTGATGTCCACGCGCCGCGGGTCGGTCTCCGGATCGCCGCCGAGTTCGTCGAGGTCGGCGCCCGCGGCGACTTAGGGATTCGATCGCGGTCTGATCGTCTCGTCGGGCTGCGTCGAGCACTCGGACGGTGGGGGCGGTGAAGTAGTCGGCCGCGTCGACGCGCGTCGAGACGACGTCCGCGATCCACCCGCACCCGGCGACCACGCACGCGGACAGTGCTGTCGCAACCACCGCCACGAGTCTCTTCATCCGCACCATGCCGTCCCTCCGTGCCTCATGTCCGATTTTTACGATAACCCGCCTCAGTCGACGCATAGGCTCTCGGAATGACCGAACACAGTGACGAACTGGAGATCGTGGTCCGCGGCCAGGCACGCGGTCGGTATCGGCCCGAGCGCGGAATCATCCACCTCGTGGTGCGCGTGGAGGGTGCGGACAAACCGGCGGTCTACACGCGCGCGGTCGAGGTGCACACCGATCTGACCCGTGCGCTGACGGGACTCGAGTCGGCGGGGGCAGTGACCCGATGGACGGCCGACTCGGTGCGGGTCTATTCCTATCGTCCGTATTCGGAGACAGGCGAGCGTCGAGAACTGGTGTACAACACCCGCATTCGCATCGAAGCCGAGTTCGTCGACTTCGAGGGGTTGTCAGAGTTCATCGACCTCTGGGCGTCGGTCGATGCCGTCGAGGTCGGTGACATCGACTGGGATCTCCACGAGCAGACGCGGCGCGAACGCGAGCGGGAGTTGCGTCGGGACGCTGTCGAGGACGCGATTCTCAAGGCCCAGGCCTATTCCGATGCGGTGGGTCGGGGACCGGTGACGCCGGTGCTCCTGTCCGATCCGGACCTGGCCTCGAATGTGCCGACGGCGAGGCGACGGGCCATGCCGATGGCGGTCGCCGCCGGTCCGCCGGCCTCGCCGTCGCTGGAACTGCGCACCGACGACATCGAGATCGCCGTCGCGGTGGACGCCCGGTTTCGGGCGCAGTGAACCCTCACGGCAACGGTGATGCTGAGAGGCGCGTGTGAAACCCGCGCCGATTCGCCTGTGACACGGCGCGTCTACCCGGGGCCGACCTGTCGTCGTCCTAGATTGTGGAGTGGCTTCGTGTGACCAGAGTGAATGAAGGGAGAGTCGCATGCCCAACTCCGTACTGTGGGTCTGTCTCGTCGCGGTCTGGCTCTTCGTGCTGGTCCCGATGGTCATCAAGGGACGTCCGCAGATCCTGAAGTCGACCGACGCCGCGCGCAAGACGCGACTGCTGCACCGCGGTGGGTCGCGCACCGCGACGGCCTCGGGAAGTCGACGCCGGTCGTCGGCCCGTCATCCGCACGATCCGTCGTGGAAGTCCTCGCGTCGCAGCGCCACCGCGACGCTCGAGGCCGACAGCGACGTCGACACCGAGGACGACGCCGACGTCGCGAAGAGTGAGTCCTCGACCCGAGTGCGTCGTTCCGGCAGTGCGAAGGTCGAGAAGCCGACGGCAGAATCCGTGGACGACGACGATGATTCGGTCGACACCGCACTCGGGGACACCGATGACGAGTCCGTGGACAGCCACAGCGAGAGTGACAACGACGCCGTCGCGGAAACCGATGACGACATCGAGGTCGACGTCGAACGCGACGAGACCGCAGACGACGAGTCGGACACCACGTCCGAGGAAGCCGAATACGACGACGACTTCGAGGACGTCGACAGCGAATACGAGGACGGCGAGTACGACGACGACCTCGAGGACGAGGACGCCGAATACGAGGACGCCGAATACGAGGACGCCACAGACGAACTCGACGAGGACGAGTACGACGACTACGCCCGCGCGTCGCGGCGCAGTGATCGAGCCGAGTCGGTCGACGAGGACGAGGCGGACGACGCCGAGGCCTATGTAACCGATCCCGACGAGGTCGAGGACAGCCGCCCGGCGGCGCATTCGTCGAGCAGTCGACGGTCCGGACGCAGTGTCTATTCCTCCGAGAAGGAACGCGAGCTCAAGTACCGGGAGCGTCAGCGCGTCACGCTGGGGTTGTTCGTGCTGGTCTTGCTGGCGATCGCGGCCGGCTTCGTCGTCGGGACGCCCGGTTGGGTGGCCACCGGCGTGCTCGGTCTGCTCCTGGTGGGCTACCTCGCGTACCTGCGTCGTGCGGTGAAGACCGAGCAGCAGATCCGGGCACAGCGCCTTGCGCGCGCCAAGCGGTCGGCGCGTGCCGAGGAGGAGCGTCGTCGACGCGCCGCCGCGGTCCCGGAGTTCGCCGCCGCACCCCCGCCGCCGCGACTTCGGCGGCCCGGTGGCGCAACGGTTCTCGAGATCGACGACGAGGACCCGGTGTTCGACCGCCTTCCGCCGTTCCAGCGTCGCCGCATGGACCGCGAAGACCTGCAGTACCGCCGCGTCGGCTGATCTCCACACCCGTTCAGCAGTAGGTGTCGCTCAGCGAGACCTACTGCTGAACTGTTTCCCGGCTACTTCGTCACAGCCGGCTTGCCGTGCGAATCCAGCCACGCCTGACCGGCTTTCGCCGCCTTCGACAGCGCGATGCGCTCGCCGAGATAGGTCGCGGGCGCCCCGACGACGGGGACATACGCGAGCATGCGGAACGGCGCCATCGGCTGCGGTCGTTTGTCGAACTCGTCGTCGACGGCACGGAGCAGCTTCGCCGCATCCCAGATGGCGGCGAACAGCGACCTCTCCCGCTCCTCGGGTTCGGACGGCAGCGACGTCCCGGACTCGGCGGTGACATCCGGGTTCGTGAGATCACGTTTACAGAGCACCGACGCGAGCAGCTGCACCTGTCGTTTGCGATCGGTGACCTCGTACTCGCGGGCGATCGCGACCAGCACCATGGCCTGGTTGGCGAACCCGAGGTACGGGGTGATCGGCAACCGCTTCGCCCACACGCCGAAGACCCCCGGGAACGCCACGGCGCCCGTGTTCAAGGTGCCGATGCGGGTCACCCACCAGCTGGCGCGCTTGTGCATGGACCGCTCGGACCAGCCCTTGGTACCTGGCCATTCGGCGGCGTCGAGCAGCTTCGACGCGGCGTGCTGGGCCTGCCGCAGGCGCGAGTCGGGGTGGTCGTCGTCGTGGAAGGTGTGGCCCTTCAGGCCGAGCGGGTCCCGCTCGGCGAGTGCGTCGAGGACGGGGTTGATCACCCCGACCACGTTGTCGAGAACGCCGGCCAACTGTTGATCTGACATCCGAGGCACCCGCCCAGCCTAGTGGTGGGCCGGCCGTTTGGGAGTCGACGACCCCGGGCTGATAAAGTAGCTCGCGGATGGTCGCAAGACCTCCAGGGGCTATGGCGCAGTTGGTAGCGCGACTCGTTCGCATCGAGTAGGTCTGGGGTTCGATTCCCCATAGCTCCACCGAAAACGGCAGCTCAGACGGCTCCGCCCGGAACCCGGGCGGGGCCGTTCCGCATCTAGCAGACCGGCCTCGTTCCGAGATCAGGAAGCGCAGGGAGTGAAGTGGGAGGCGGCGTGATCGCCGCACAGCGGCACCGACATCTCGGGAGATATCCCGGCAGGCGTCACCATCTCCCAGTGGGTGGCCCGGCGATGGCAGTCGACGACGTAACAGGCGGGGGCGAACGAGTTTTCCACGCCTGAGCAACGTGTCAGTACGCTCGGCAATTCCCGGGACCGGGGGGGGGTGTGCCACCACCGGGTCCACAGCGTCGACAATCAGTGGAGGGTGGCCGAGGGCCCCGATACCGACGTACTCGTCGGGTGTCCGCAGTAGTCCCTCCGCGATTGTCGCTCGGCGAGGGCGCAGACAGATCCGCGCCCGGGGCGGTACCCCGGACGCGGATCTCTGACCGTCGCAGTCGACCTGCTACGTTGCCGTATCGTCCGATCCTGATTCAATCGCGCCCGTGACGAGTTCGACGATCGCGTCGGTGATTGCGCCTTGAATGATGCTTGCCATCTGTGACCCCGATTTCTTGATGGATGAGTGCCTTGCCGTCAATACATTACGGTAGAAACATGGGCCTCGCGAGCTGAGTAGGCCATGATGAAAGTAAATTCTTGGTTGATGGAGTGTTATTCGCCTGACAACCGACGAACCCGAAGTGTTTTGTCGAACCCACGGTGTGGCAGATCGATATTGCATGGTGGCCGACAGATTGCCTTGCCATGATCAGGACGTTGCAATGAACAGCTCGAAATCTAGTATCGATGAACGAATCAGTGATAGCGAACTGGCATCTCCTTGATGCCGTTGAGCCAGCCGGACCTGACTCGAATCGGCTCGCCGGTTTTGGTGAGGTCGGGGATGATGTCCGCGACGGCGTTCATCATGATGTCGATTTCCATCTTGGCGAGGTTGGCGCCGATGCAGTAGTGCGCCCCACTGCCTCCGAACCCGAGATGCGGGTTGGGGTTTCGTGTGATGTCGAAGGTGAATGGATCTCGGAAGACAGTGTTGTCGTAGTTGGCTGACCCATAGAAGAGGCCTACGCGTTGGCCCTCGCTGATGCGCGTGCCGTTGAGTTCGGTATCCTGCGTAGCTGTTCGCTGAAAACAATTGACCGGGGTTGCCCAGCGAACGATCTCGTCGGCAGCCGTGGACGGACGTTCGCGGCGAAATATATCCCACTGCTCGTGGTCGACGAAGAACGCGCCGGTGAGGGCGACCGCGACGAGAAGGACGACGGTGGCCCGATCCATCAGCTTCTCGGCCGCGGCGGACACCGAGATACGTTTCCGCAGAACAGGTCCGGCAGCGCGCATTGCGTAGGTGCCGACTGCGAGGAGTGTGATCCCGATGGCCAGGGAGACGCCGGCGCTCATCGCGATGTCCGAACGGTGTCGTGCTCGAGCGTGTCATTCGGCTCGGCGTTCCGGGCGTCGGCGCCGGTCCTCGTGCGGGGCAGATCCGGTGCCTCCGCGGATGCCGACCGAAGGCGGCGGACCACCTCGAGGGCGGCGAAACCGCCGAGTGCACCCATGATCGGCAACCCGGCCGGTAGGAACGGCGTCGAGGAGACGGCCACCGCCGCGCCGACGGTCACCGCCGCCCAGGTGGCGCCGTCGCGAAGGGCGGGGATGGCCAGCGCGGCGAAGGCGGCGTCGAGGCCGAGGCTCGCGGGGTCGGCGACCACGCCCCCGAGGGCGGCACCCAGGGCGGCGCCGACGGGCCAGGAGATGAGAACTCCCAGCCCGCACAACAGGAACGCGGCGCGTGCGCGCCGGGGATCGGTCTCGGCCGTCGCCAGGGCTGCCGTCTCGTCGTTGATGAGGTGGGAGCCGAGCAGGATCTCGGGCGTGCCGCGCAGGTGCTTTCCGACGGCGAGGCCGTATCCGAAGTTCCGGGTGTTGACCAGCAGGCCGGCCAGCGCGGCCAGGATCGGCACCCCGCCCGCGGCGAGAATCCCGACGAAGACGAACTCCGACGATCCGGCGAGCACGATAGTGGCGATCAGGACGATCTGCCAGAGAGTGAGGCCCGCGCCGTGCGCGGCGACCCCGTACGACGTCCCGATCACGAGCACCGACAGCGACATCACCACGACAGCGCGCAGGGTTGCCGAGTCGAGTGTTCTCCAAGCCGAACGCATGACTATCATAGTGAACAGTGGAGGAGTGTTCGTCAAGATGGACGATCGGACGGTTTGATGAACGAAGCGCGCTCGGTGAATCCGAAAGAGCTCGTCGCCGCGTCATTGAAGCGAGAACGCGCACGAGCCGGTCTGTCGCTGACCGAACTCGCCCGGCGCGCCGGTATCGGCAAGTCGACGCTGTCCCAGCTCGAATCGGGGGAGGGGAACCCCAGTGTGGAGACGCTGTGGGCCCTGTCCACGGCTCTGGGGGTGCAGTTCTCGGCGCTTCTGGATTCGCCTACGCCCACGGTCGAGGTCATCCGGTTCGGTGAGGGACCGGTGATCCCGGCCGCGGACGCCGATTACTCGGCCACGCTGCTGTCCACCGCGTCGCCGGGTTCCCGGCGCGACATGTACGTGATCCGGGCCGAGCCGGGTAAGCCCAGGGTCTCCGCCCCGCATGCGCGCGGGATCGTCGAGCATGTCGTGATCAGTTGCGGCCGAGCGCGTCTCGGGCCCACCGATGCCACCGAGGTGCTGTCGGCCGGTGACTACATCTCGTATCCCGGTGATGTCGAGCACGTCTTCGACGCGCTCGAGCCGGGCACCGTCGCGGTGATGCTCAGCGAGGCGTTCTGAGGTTGCGGGACAAAACCTTTCAAGTCCGGACAGGCCTGGGAAGCGCCGGTGAAAACCGCCCTCGAGAGGCGCGGCGTCGACCGCATGCCGTCGTGAGCACTGTCCTGGGCGGTCTTCGGTCGGATTTCCGACGACCCTGCCGGTGTGGGCGAAACGCGACGTGCATCACAGCGATTCGCGGTATCGATCACCGACGCGTACTGTTGCCAGAAGTGATGCGCCCGTACAGGCCGCGTCTAGCGTCGTAGAACGCCTCTCTCGCAGGTCCGGACATTCCGACACCGGTCGGCCACCTGCCATTGACTTCATACGGCGAACGAGCTCGCGCACCCGCGTGTTCGCCACCGGCACCGCCCTTGCACGTCAGTCGTGCTGTTCGCGTGCCAAGCACAGGAAGAAGCCTGCACACCACATGACTGCTGTCCTCGAAAACCCGGCCACCTCCACCGATGCTGCTGCGTCGGCGCCCGGTGTGTCGTTCGAATCCCTCGGTGTCCCAACCGAACTCGTCAAGGTTCTCGTCTCTCAGGGCAAGACCGACGCCTTCCCGATCCAGAAGGACACCCTCCCTGACACCCTCGACGGCAAGGACGTCCTGGGCCGCGGCAAGACCGGCTCGGGCAAGACCCTCGCCTTCTCCATCCCGCTCGTCGCCGGCCTGGCCGAGATGCAGGTCAAGCGCTACGTGGGCGCACCCACGGGACTGATCCTGGCGCCGACCCGCGAACTCGCGACCCAGATCGCCGCGGTCGTCGAGCCGCTCGCCGCCTCCGTGGGACTCACCGTCACCACCGTGTTCGGCGGCGTCAAACAGACCCGCCAGGAGCAGGCGTTCCGGCGCGGAGTCGACATCGTCGTCGCGTGCCCCGGACGTCTCGAGGACCTGATGCGTCAGGGCATCGTCCGGCTCGACGAAGTCGAGATCACCGTGATCGACGAGGCCGACCACATGGCCGACCTCGGCTTCCTGCCCGTCGTGACCAAGATCCTCGCCGCGACCCCCGCCGACGGTCAGCGGATGCTGTTCTCGGCCACGCTGGACAACGGCGTCGACAAGCTCGCCAAGCGCTTCCTCGACAATCCGGTGCAACATTCGGTGGATTCGGCGGAGTCGCCGGTCGCCGCGATGACCCATCACGTCTTCGAGGTCTCCTCGGCGGGCAAGCAGGACCTCGTGGCCGAGTTGGCCTCCGGCACCGGTCGTCGAATCCTGTTCATGCGCACCAAGCACCAGGCCAAGAAGCTCGCCAAGAAGCTGACCGAGGCCGGGATCCCCGCTGTCGACCTCCACGGCAATCTCAGTCAGGCTCAGCGCGACCGCAACCTGGCCGCCTTCGGTGAGGGTGAGGTCCGTGTCCTCGTCGCCACCGACGTCGCCGCCCGTGGCGTGCACGTCGACGGCATCGAACTCGTCGTGCATGTCGATCCGCCGGCCGAGCACAAGGCGTATCTGCACCGCTCGGGCCGCACCGCCCGCGCCGGGTCGGCCGGCGACGTCGTGACCGTCTGCCTGCACGAGCAGCGTCGTGAGGTCGCACAACTACTGCGCAAGGCCAAGATCAAGGTGACACCCATCGCTGTCGACGCATCGTCGGCAGCCGTCGACGAGCTCGTCGGCGAGCGCGCCCCCCGCGTGTCCGCGGCGGCACGCGCAGCCGCCGAGGCCGCTCGTGGTGGCGGTGCACAGGGCGGCCGGTCCCAGGGAGGTCGTCCGCAGGGCGGTCGTTCGCAGGGCGGTCGCTCGCAGGGGAGTCGACGCGGCGGTCGTGGTCGAGGCCAGGGCGGCAACGGCGGCGCTCGTGGCGAGAGCCGGAGCGCCGGAACCGGCGGCGGCCGGAACGTCACCGGCGGTGACTCGCGCGGTACTCGCGGCGAGGGCCGCGGCCGTCCGGCTCGGAGCGACTCGCGCGCGGGCGGTTCGCGCTCGTCGGACGCACGAACCGGAGGCCAGGGACGCGGCGCCGGGCAGTCGCGCGGCGGTGACCAGCAGCGGGCGGGCGCCCGCGGGCAGGGACGCCGGGCGAGCCGTCCGGCGGGTTCGCCGACCGGTCGCTGACCGGGGCTCACCCGCGAAAGACAACTGAAGAACGATGTCGAGCCTCGAGGGGCCGGTGACCACGGTTGCCGCCCTTCGAGGCTCGTCCTCATTGCGCGCCGGGAGTATCTGAGGCCTGGCGGCGCCGTTGTGGACTACGAAAGAACACCCGTGAGCGTCCAGATTCATGCTCCCTGAGGTGCGAGCGAAGCGAGCCACGAAGGGCGAGGTGCAACGCTCGCCAGCCCTTCGTGGCTCGTCGCTATCGCTCCTCACACCTCAGGGAGCAAGGGTTATGTGCTTCTTTCGGAACAGGGAGCGGGGGTTGGTCGCGCGCTCTGCAGCGGGGCGATCAGGCAGGCAGGAACCGCTGGGCGAGCCGCGGTGCGAGCCACGGCCGGGCACCCCAGGCGATGCCCTTCCCGGTGAGGCCGACCCACCCCGGGGACAGGCGACCGTAACCGGCGAGGAGAGCGGTCGCGGGGTCCACGCTGATGTGGACATCGGGCCGGCGTGGCTCCGGCGGATCGATGTGCAGCTCGCCGTCGGTGAATTCGTAGACGTGCCGTTCGCCGCACCCGCGGAGCCGGATGTCGTAGGTGCCGGAGTGCCCGGCGGCGTGCAGCGGATCGACCCAACTGGGCAGGATGTGTTGGCGTGCCCGGATGATCATCAGCACCACGTCCGGTTCGACCCACCAGCGGGCCCCGACAGCGCGTGCGATGTCGCGGGCGTGCACCACGAACTCGCCGATCAGCAGGCCGAGAGCGGCGTCGGCCCGGATGACGCGGTCGCCGTCGAAGTGCATCTTCGGGACCTGCGCGTGGAAATGCGACACCTCGTCGACGAGTTCGCGGAGGTCGTCGGTCAATCGTCGGCAGAGCACTGTCACGTCGCGCGTCGGCAAGTTGGCGATCTGTTTGGCATTGAAGTCGGGTACGTCGACCGCCGAACAGCACCACTCACCTTCGCCGCGCGCGAGTTCGAGAAAGCGCGACGGCGCCATCGCGACATGGCCGACACAATCGGTCAACGTCCAGGCGGGGGTGTCGGGGAGCCGGGTGTCGGGGTCGCCGACACCGAGCACGAGATCGGTGAACCGATCCGCAGTCGTGAGCGCGGCGTCGATGTAGTCAAACCTCGAGAACATCCCCGTCGCGCGTGGTTCCTCCCCCCACATGGCGTACGAGATTACCCCGGCCCGTTGCGACGTGCGACACATTCCGTGCCAACACGTCGAACCTGTGGACAGATGTGCAAGGTGCGCAACATTATTCACAAACGCGCACGATGATTCTCAGTCACGTGACACCGCCGGGGCGGCTTCGCCGAGCCGTACGCAGACGACGCCGAGCACGATGAGCAGGCCGCCGGCGAGTTGAATCGGTGCCGGCAGTTCGTCGAGCACGAGCCAGGCGAAGACCACCGCGAACAGCACCTCGGACAACGCCACGAAGGACATCACCCGGGCCCCGAGCAGCCGGCCGCCTGCGATGCCGAAGCCGTAGGCCATGGCGGCCGAGACCACACCCAGCAGCACGAGCGGGATCCACCAGGCCACCTCGAGCGCACCGACCTCGACCGGGTCCGTGGTCATGGTCATCGGCAGGATCCCGGTCAGCCCCGCGACGACGAGGGCCAGTGCGCCGATGAGCAGGCCACCCGCGGCCAGGCTCAGGGGCGGCCAGCCCGTGCGGTCGTCGGCGGAGATCACGAAGTAGGCGGCGGCCCCGACCATCGCGGCGAGCGCCCACAGCACCCCGATCGCGCTGATCGGGACGTCGCCGGTGAGGTCGAGGACGAGCGCGAGTCCCCCGATCGCGAGTGCCGCGCCGAGCACGGTGACGCGACCCGGACGCTGACCGTGGCGCAGCCACATCCACACCAGCACGGCGACCGGGGCGGTGTATTCGATGAGCAGCGCGACGCCGACCTGCAGGTAGGTCACGGCATAGAAGTAGGCCAGCTGACAGCCGGCCACCGCGAGGAGTCCGTAGGCGACGAGCACCGTCCAGGACCGTCGGCCCGGCTGCTCGGGCAGCGGCTGCCGACGGTCGCGAAAGGCGAGGAAGCCGGGAATGGCCAGGACCAGACCGCCTAGTGCGATGCGGACGGTGACGGTCGCACCGGCCGTCCATCCCGACTCGATCATGGCCCGGGCGAGCACCCCCGAGATGCCGAAACAGGCCGACGAGATCAGCGCGAGTGTGAGACCCAGCGCGGGTCGCGAGAGCGGCGCAGTGTGGTCCGCGGTCCTCACGGATTCTTGGCGGCGACGATGGCCGAGCGAACGGCCTCCCGGCATTCCGTGCCCGTCGGCTCACCCGTTCCGAGGTAGAAGCTGCCCGGACGTCCTTCATGACCGGCAAAGCCGGTCACCGAGAATCCGTCGGATTCCGGAACATACGGGGTCGACGACATCGACGCGGCGGCGAGCGGACACGACAGCGCCGACACCCCACGTTCGGCCCCGGACACCACGACGATCAGGTGGGTCGGATGCAGCACGATGAGCGTCTGGTGCTCGGAATCGGGGTCGACGGGGTTGCTGCGTCGTCCGAAGAGCTTGCCGAAGAACGTGGTCGACGGTGGGTTGATGCTCCGGGTGATCCACGCCGGCAGGTCGTCGGTGACGGTGAGCTGTGTCGAGTCGGCATGGTCGCGCAGCGTGGCGGCGACGTCGGCGGGTAGATCGGACAGATCGGCGCGCACGGTGGTGCGCTGGTACGCGGGGAGCCCCATGGCTGAAATCTAGCGCAGCAGTCCGTCAATCGAGGCCGGCGACGGACGACGCGACGCCGAGGCGTCGGCCGAGCAACCGACGGCGACGCGGTGCCGAGGCCTCGGTCGCGTTCGACTCGAGGTCGTCGAGCAATGAGGCGACGGTCTGCGCCGAGTCGGTCTTGTTGGTGCCGATGAAGCCCGACGGACCGCGCTTGATCCAACCGGTCACATACATCCCGGGTACGGGCTCGGTCCCGTCGAGCACGCGGCCGTCGAGGTGCGGGATGATCCCGGCCGCGTCGTCGAACGGGAGACCCGGGACCGCGACACCGCGGTAACCGACCGAGGTGAGGACGAGCCCGGTGTCGAGCCCCACCGTCTCGCCGGTGGGTTCGATGCCGACCGCGGCTCCGGAGTCGTCGACGACCGGACGGTTGCGGCCGGCGGTCAACGTGCGCGCGCGGCCGTCCGCACCGGCGGTCACCTCCATCGGAGAGGCGAAGAACGCCAATCGGATTCGACGGCCCTCGGGTTCGGGGCGGGCGGCGCACTCGGCCAGGAGATCGAGCTTGGCACGAGTCGTGGTGTCCAGGTCGGCGGGTGCGGGCAGCGCTTCGAGGTCGGCGGCGTCGACGGTGACCGGGACCCCCGAATCGACCAGTCCGATGAGTTCGGGCAGGGTGAAGGCCGCGTGCGCGGGTCCGCGGCGGCCCATCACCACCACCTCGCGGACCGATGAGGACCGCAGCTTCGCCAGTGCCGGACGGGAGATGTCGGTGGCGGCGAGGGTGCCCGGGTCGGCGACGAGGATGCGTGCGACGTCGAGGGCGACGTTGCCGTTGCCCACGACCACGACGCGCTCGGTGTCGAGATCGACGTCGAGGTCGGCGAAGTCGGGATGGCCGTTGTACCAACCCACGAAGGATGTCGCGCTGGACACTCCGGGGAGATCGAAACCCGGCAGCGCGAGTTGCCGGTCGGTGGGTGCCCCGCCCGCCCAGATCACGCCCTGGTGACGGGCGCGCAGGTCGGCCAGGGTGAGGTCCCGCCCGACCTCGGTGTTCAGCAGGATCTCCAGTCGGGGGTTGCGCGCGATGTCGTCGAACAGCTCCATCACCTTGCGGGTGTGCAGATGATCGGGCGCGACGCCGAACCGTGCCAGCCCGAACGGCCGGTCGAGACGTTCGTACATGGTGACCGAGACCTGTGGCTGCCGCAGCAGCTCGTCGGCCGCGTACATCGCCGACGGGCCCGAACCCACGATGCCGATCGAGATCGAGGTGTCGACGGCCAGCTGCCGCGGACGATCGATGGGCGCGAGGGGTAGCCGACGGGCCGGGTCGACGGGGAAGCGCGCGGCTCCGTCGGCCGGATCGTGGTACTGGGTCGCGTTGACCTCGACGAACCGTTCCTGCCCAGCCGGCAGGCGATGTCCCGGGACGATGGCGCCGACCGGGCACGCACTGACACATGCGCCGCAGTCGACGCAGGTCGCGGGATCGATGTACAGCATCTCGGCGATGCCGAAATCGGGCTCTTCAGGCGTGGGGTGGATGCAGTTGACGGGACATGCGTACACGCACGACGCGTCGCCGCAGCACGCCTGGGTGACGACGTGGGGCATGGTCTCGGGTTCTACCTGCGTTCGGGGTTCGGGTTCAGGCCGCGGTGTAGGTGGGCTCGCTGCGGAACCGCGACGGGCGGCCGCTGATGCCGAGCGCGCGCCACAGCAGGCGCGAGACCGGGTTCATCAGTCCGCTCTGCTCGCCGAGCATGCGGACGTCACCGAAGACGTTGCGCAGGAACCGCTTCGACTCCGGCGACCGCCAGAAGATGTCCTTCATGACCGCGTCGGGCACGTCGAACCGCTTGGCGAAGCTCCGCGGGGGCACCACGATGGCGCCGCAGAGGATGCGCATGGTCAGCGGGAGAATCAGCGACAACAGGAAACGCTGGACGCGTCCGCGCTGCGGCACCTGCTCGCGGATCAGGTGGTGGGCGAAGGAGATGTGGCGTGCCTCCTCGGCGACGTGCAGCTGCATCACCGCGGCCATCGTCGGGTGCAGGCTCGCGCGGGTGCGCAGGAAGTCCTTCTGGATGTGGTCGATCGGCTCCTCGCCGCCGAGCACACCGAAGAAGAAGACGGTGGGGAAGACCGTCGAGACCAGCGGAACGAGAGGAGAGATGAGGCGATAGCCCAGCTTGGCCCCGGGAACGTCCATGCCGGTTCGGTTGACGAACTCCTGGAACATCAGGGTGTGGTTGCACTCCTCCTTGGATTCGTGCGTGGTGTAGCGGAATTCGCGGGCACCGTTGGGGAGTTTGAAGCTGTACTGCATCAGGCCGCGGATCAGGACCGACTCGAACTGCAGGCCGACCTTGGCGACATTGGCCTGGCGCCACATGCCGATCTCGATCTGCTTCTCCTGCGGCAACTGCTGGTACCACGGGTGGCGGCCGATCGGGTCGACCTCGTAGGACAGAATCCACCGCGGATCGTTCTTGACGATCGCCATGTCCGGCGCGTCCCAGTCGATGTCGACGTACGGGTCGAAGTTGCGATGGACCGATGCCGCGGACAGGTCGTCGAGGACCTGGTCGTAATCGTGGTCGCTGCCGGACTTGTCGTGCTGCGGCACGTAGCGGGCGGGGGCCTCGTGCTCCCGGTCGGTCGGGGTCAGTGCTTTCGTCATCGTCGCATCCCTTCGGGGTGGGCGGCTCGGCCGGTGAAACAGACCACAGCGGATGACTCGAACGTATTTCGACGGGCCGCTATTGTCAACACTCGATGTCACGTTCGATACCGGCACAATGCACCGGTGCGTTCACCGGCAAGCCTGCCCGACTCCGCGCAGTTCAGGGGCTGACCTGGTGCGACGGGTGTAATTCGTTCGGGTTATATAACCCCGTCGCGAGCATCGCCGCGGGTTAGAGTTACCGCACCATCCGTGCCCGCGTCTGCTCACCTGGAGGAGCGATGTCCCGTCGTGTTCCGCACGCGTCCCGGCATTCTCGGGGCGCGACGCATGCCGCCCGCGTCGGTCGACGCGGCCTGCCGGCGGTACCACGCACCCGGGTCCGGTCGTGACCCAGCCGCCGCACGGTCCGACGCGTGTCGTCCCCGACCCCGGAGGGCCCCTGCCGGGCGCACCGGGTCCGCGGCCACCGGGGCCCGCCCCGCGTCGCCCGGGACCCCCACCGCCCGTTCCGCCTCGTCCCGGACCGATGCCCGGCCAGGCGCCCCCCGCGCCGCGGCCGGGCCCTGGGCCTGTTCCGGCGCCCGGACGAGGCGCTCCCGGGCCCGCGGGCGCCGTCGGCGATCTGACACCGGGGCTGGTCGACACCGACATCTGGACCGATGCGATGGTCGAGGCCGCGGGCATCCCGATCGTCGACGTCCCGTTCGTCACGGTCGGCTCGGGCATCGGGTCATTCGTGACCGTCGACTATCTGCGCATCTGCGGGGTGCCGCTCGACCGGATCGCGGTGCTCGGCCCCCAGGACGTGCCCTGGCACAGCTACGAGTACCTGACCCGGGTGTCGCAGATCCCGCGCACGGAGCGCCTGCGTTCGGATTCGGCGTCGACCCCGGACAACATCTGGGGTTTCCCGTCGTACGCGGTGCGGGAGGCCTGGGCGGACAAGAAGCTCAAGCCACTGTGGAATGTGCTGGTGGAGCCCGTTTTCGCGAACTTCTACACGCCGAGGGCCGGGCAGGCGTTCGAGTCGATGCAGAAGGAATGCGAGCGGATCGGCTATCTGAAGTGCCTGCACCGTGGTCAGGTCCGGATGATCCGACGCCGCGCCGCCGGTGGCTACTTCACGATTCTCACACCGCCGCAGGGGACTTCGCCCACCAAGCGGGTGGCCTTCCGCAGCCAGTGGGTCCATGTCGCGATCGGATACCCGGGGATCAAGCTCCTGCCCGATCTCCAGGCGTTCCGCGAGACCTACCGCGACGCCAGCAAGGTCGTCAACGCCTACGAGTCGCACGAGCACATCTATCAGTCGCTGCAACGCAAACCCGGCACCGTGGTGATCCGCGGTGCGGGGATCGTCGCGTCGCGGGTCCTGCAGCGGCTCATCGACGATCGCGACGCGTACGGGCTCCAGACGCAGATCGTGCACCTCTTCCGCACGTATTACGACAAACCCCACGGCCCACACATCTTCATGCGGCGCAAGGGCAAAGACGGTTGGGCCTACCAGGGCTTCAACTATCCGAAGTCGGTCTGGGGCGGGCAGCTCAAGGCCCGCATGCGCAAGCTCGAAGGACACGAGCGCGCGGAGGCGTACAAGCAGATGGGCGGGACGAACACCCCTGTCCGCGACGACTGGCAGGAGCAGTTGGCCCGTGGGCGGCGCGAGGGCTGGTACCGCGTCGCCGTCGGCAAGGCGGAGAGTCTGCTGCCGGCTGCGGGCGGGCAGGGGGTGGTGACCACCGTGCGGGTCGACCCGCATGCACCGATCCGGCAGGACCACCGGCCCGACGGCACCTTCGAGATCTACGCCGACTACGTGATCGACTGCACCGGACTCGAAGCCGACGTCCGCGAGCACCGCCTGCTGCGTGATCTGCTGGACCACACCGGCGCCGGCATCAACCCGGTCGGCCGCATGGACGTCGAACGCGACTTCGAGCTGAAGGGGACACGCAGCGGAAACGGCAAGCTGTACGCCTCGGGCAGCGCGACGCTCGGCGGTTACTTTCCCGGCGTCGACACCTTCCTCGGTCTGCAGATCGCCGCCCTCGAGATCGTCGACGACCTTGCCCGCCAGGGGTTCTGTCGACGACTGACGCCCTGGCGATCGACCGCCCAGTGGTGGCGCTGGATGAACAACAAGGGAGTCGACTGACATGTTGCCCACCCTGTGGGGGCGAATCCAGACCCGCGTGCTGGTGCTCGGCATCCTCGGCGGCCTGTGGACCATCGTGCTCGTCCCGTTCCTGTGGCTCATCTCCTCGGGGGACCCGTCGATCCTCGACGTCTACCGGGTCGCCTTCACCGTGCTCGTCACCGTCATCGTCCTCGGGGTGCTCTGGGAATTCCTGTACCACTTCCTGCAGCAGTTCCGCTGGGAGAAGGACTGGCCGACGCTCTTCGGGCTCCTCACGGCGATCAACGAGGGCATCCTGGTGTGGATCGTGATCGATGGCACCGGACTGATCCCGGAGTCGCTGCAACCGTCGCCCGTCGTGTTCACCGTCCAGTTCGTCACCACCTGGTTGCTGGTGTGGGTGGCGGTCAACGGTCCACTACGCGCCGTCTTCCCCCACTGGCGATTTCAGGGAGGACGGTTCCTGTGACCGGTCCGGGCGACATCCCGAGCGTCACGCCGACGGTGACGCTGATCCCCGGTGCGGGGATCGTGATCCGTACCCCGGCGTTCCTGTGCCTGACGAACGACGCGGTGCCCGTGTCCTTCCTCACCGATCTGCTCGACATCGAATCTGCGGTGGTCGTGCCGGATTCGGCACCGCGGCGGGGCCGGCACCTGGTACGGGCGCTGGCTCAGCTGGTGGCCACCGCCGACGACCCGGTCGACATCGCCTTCGCGGCTCCCGACAATGCCGGCATCGCGATCTTCCTCTCGGGCCGGGTGTACGGGGAGACTGACGGCAAGCGGATCGAGCCGCCCGCGGGCGATTCCTATGACCGCGCCGTGCCGTGGCCGTTCGAGGGTCTCGGGCTCTACCTCGCCGGCACGAAGCCCGCGGAGGTCGGTGACGAGCGCTTCGACCTGGTCCAGGGCACGGTGCCTGCCGCGGGCGCGCTGCTGCACACCCCGCTGGGGTTGCGCGGCACCGAATTCCACTCCCTGGCGGAGCGACCGGCGCAACCGCGGCCGGAACCGGCGGCGGCGCGGCCGGAACCGGCCGTCGAACCGTCCCGACCCGACCCGGACGCGGGTCCACCGACCGAGGCCCTGGACGATCTCGACAAGCCGGCACCCGGGGCGCCGGAACCCCCGGCGCCCGAGCCCATCCGGAAACGGTCGCCCTTCGACGACTTGCCGCCGGAGCCGGACCCGATGGGCACGACCGAGCGGATGGCGCCCGGCGCCGATGGTGGTGCCGACCTGCCGGCACCCGATCCGTTGCCGTTCACCTCGACTCCGCTGGGCGGTCCGTTCGGGTCGGAACCGTTGTCCCCGAAAGTTTCCCACCCACCTGAGCGGCCGCCGCGGGACGCCAACCCGCCGAGCGGCCGGCCTCGCGTCGAGCCGGCTCCCGCGCCGAATCCGTTCGCCGAACCGCTCGAACCGCGCGCGCCGCTGCCCAAGGAGGAGCATCAGAAACCCGCGACCGAGGTCGTCAAGATCGAGGCGTCGCGGGCCATGGTGCACGGCATCCGTTGTTCGCGAGGCCATCTGAACCATCCGCAGTCGTGGCTGTGCGGGGTCTGCGGAATCCGGATGGACCAGTTGACGACGTTCCTCGTCGAGGGCGAACGGCCTCCGCTGGGCTGGTTGCTGCTCGACAACGGGTTCACCTTCCTCCTCGACGAGGACCTGGTGATCGGCCGGGAACCGGGATCGGCCGGCGGTGGACCGGCGGGTTCGCCCAAACCGATTCGCGTGCAGGACGAGACAGGTCAGCTCTCGCGCCGCCACGTGGAGATCCGGCTGGTGGAGTGGACGGTACAGCTGGTCGACCTCGGGTCGGCGAACGGCACCTTCGTCACCGATCCGAGCAGCGGCAACCGGGAGACCCGGCTGCTCCCGCATCGTGCCCACGTGCTGGTGCCGGGGTCGCATGTCCGGATCGGCGGGCGCCACTTCATCTTCGAGTCACACCACGCCCGTATCTGAGCGAACGGACCCGAGGTCATGGACAAACACACGGTCGCCTTCCTGCTGCTCGACGTCGCGATCGTCATCGCCGCCGCCCGGGTGGGTGGGATGATCGCGCGTGCCTGCCGTCAGCCGGCCGTGGTGGGCGAGATCGCCGCCGGTATCGCGTTGGGTCCCAGCCTGCTCGGGCTCCTGCCCGGCAATCCCGACCAGTGGCTCTTCCCCGACGACGTCCGGCCGCTGCTGGGAGCACTGGCCCAGATCGGCCTCGTGCTGTTCATGTTCATCGTCGGCCTCGAACTGGACATGCGGCTGACCAAAGGGCGTGAACGCGCGGCGGCCAGCATCTCGGCATTCTCGATCGCGCTGCCGTTCGCCCTCGGCGCGGCCCTCGGCCTGCTGCTCTATCCCTCGCACGACATGGTCGGGGGAATGGAGATCGAGCGGCTGGGGATGGTGCTGTTCATGGGTGTCGCGATGTCCATCACCGCCTTCCCGGTGCTGGCGCGGATCCTCACCGACCGCGGGATGATGAGAACGATTCCCGGGGTGTTCAGCCTGGCCGCGGCCGCCATCGACGACATCCTCGCCTGGACGCTGCTGGCGTTCATCATCGCCATCATCCAGGGCGGCAGTCCGCTCGAGGTCGCCAAGATCGTCGGACTCACGCTCGTCTACGCCGCGGTGATGTTCGGTGTCGTCCGTCCACTGCTGGCGAAGCTGATCGCCTGGCGCGACAGCGCCGGCCGGCTCACGCCGGACATCCTGGCGGTCATCCTGATCGGACTCTTCCTCTCGGCGACGGCCACCGACGTCATCGGCATCCATCAGATCTTCGGCGCCTTCGTGTTCGGCGCGGTGATGCCGAAGGTGGGAGCCGAACAGCTGCACCGGGAGATCCTCGAACGGCTCGAGCAGGCGAGCGTGCTGCTCCTGCTGCCGATGTTCTTCGTCGTCACCGGCCTCAACGTCGACCTCACCCAGATCGGCGTCGCGGGCATGGGGCAGCTGCTGCTGGTCCTGCTCGTCGCGATCGCGGGCAAGTTCCTCGGCGCCTATGCGGGCGCGCGGGCGAGCGCCATCCCCACCAGACAGAGCGCGGCCATCGCGGTGCTCATGAACACGCGGGGACTCACCGAGCTGGTGATCCTGGCCGCGGGGCGCGAACTCGGTGTGCTGAGTGACGAACTGTTCGCGATGCTCGTGGTGATGGCGCTCGTGACCACGATCCTGACCGAACCCCTGCTGCGCGTGGTGTATCCGGACAAGGTGGTGGCCAATGACATCGCCGCCGCCGAACGTCGCGCCCTGGCCACCGCCACTGCCCCGCGGGTTCTGGTGCTGTTGCGCGATCCCGTCGGCACGACCGCCGACCTGCGGGCGCGGCATCGGCGAATGCTGGACTGCACCACGGGATTCGACGTAGTCCTGGCCGGGTTGCTCACCGCCCCGGACCGGTCCGTGCGTCCGCTCGAGGTCGGGATTCCGGTCGTACCGGACTTCGCGGCGATCGCATCGGCCGTCGAGCGCCTCAACGAGCTGGGCTCGTCGCTGACCGGCGCCGGTGCGGTGTCGGTGCTGTGCCGGTTCAGCGCCGATCCCGCAGCCGACCTCGAGGCCATGTCGGAGAACGCCAATGCCGACCTCGTCCTCGTGGACAGTGGCGACCGGCTCTTGGGGGAGTCGCTGCGATCGGCTCCGGTGGCCGTCGTCGACGAGACCGCCGATGACACCGTGGCACCGAGTCGTAGCACCATCACGTGTATCGCCGCGGACGATCGCAGCGGGCGGACCGCTGCGTTGATGGCCGCGGGTCTGGCGCTCTTCGGGTCGCGGTCGCTGACCGTCGTCGCATCCGGCTCTCGGCGTCGGTGGCTGGCCGACCTCAACGCTGTTGCCGAACAGGGGGTTTCGGTGTCGGTGCAGGATCCGCGCCGGCACCGCGACAACGCCGTGTCGTTCACCGTCGCCGGATCGGACGAAGGCGATTCGGCCGTACCCGTTCCGGTCACCGTCGTCGACAACACCGAGACGAGCGAGGAATCGCTGGGCGACCGCGTCGCGATGCTCTACCCGTCTCCGGCCGCACCATCCGCACCCACGAGGGCGGCCGACGATCCGTCCAGTCCGAACATCGGCTCATCATCGGAGAGGCACTGACATGCCAGAAGTCGAGATCCCGCAGCAGCTGGCGGATTTCACGGTGCTCGAGAAGCTCGGCATGGGGGGCAACGGCACGTTCTATCTCGCCGTACCCCCCGCGCGACTGCGCCTGGCCACCGACCGCGTCGTGGTGAAGGTCTTCGGCGGCGTCTGCAGCGACGACGCCTACCGCCGCGGGGTACGCGAACTGCGGGCGTTCGCCGCCGTCGTGTCGCCCTACCTCGCCGGGCTCTACGACGCCGTGCTGCAGGGCCAGTTCATGTATGCGATGGAGTATTTCCCGCTCGGCTCGCTGGGCAGTCCGGCGCGCGAGCTCAGCCGAGACGAGAAGCTGGCGGCGATCGCCGACGCGGCGCGCGGCGTGGACGCCTTGCACGAAGCCGGTATCGCGCACGCCAACGTCACGCCGTCGAGCATCATGGTCACCGAGACCGGCGGCAAGATCTCCGATCTCGGTCTGGCCCGGGTGCTGGCGGCCGACGAGCCCATCACGAGCTTCGCCCAGCCCGGGGCGGTGCAGTACATGGACCCTGCATTGTTGGCCGGCGATGTGCCGTCGCGGGCGACCGACATCTGGTCGCTCGGGGCGTGTCTGCACCGTGCCCTCACCGGCGACGGGGTGTACGGTGAGGTGCCGGACACCCAGCCGCTGCTGGCAATCCGGGCGGCGCTGTCGACGCCGCCGGCCCTCTCGGAGAACCTGGACCGCGACGAGCGCACCCTCATCGCCAACTGTCTCGCCCTCGCCGGCTCCCGTCCGTCGACCGCGATGGAGGTCGCCGACCGGATCGACGGGCTGCGCGGACGTTGAGGACAGGCGTCATCGGGCGGTTCTCGCCCCCCTGCTCCCTGCGTCACGAAGGGTCGGTCTTCGTCCCGGTCACGGTCGTCAGCCGAGCGGCGCCGTGCGCCACCAGTCGTCGAGGATCTCGCGGCCGGTGTGTCCGGGCCACGTCGTCACCAGGGTGTACTGCGCATGCGGTGGCCCGGTGAAATTGGTGACGACCCAACCGTCGACGACGCTGTCCCGGCTCGCCGACGCCGGACCGTCGCGCCAGCTGATCTCATCCCCGGGGTAGCCCTTGAGGCCGGTGGTGACGGCAGCGCGTGATGGTGACGTCGGTGTGTGCCACACCACGAATCCGACGTTCGTGGCGTCGGTGCACGAGATCCCGTCGATGCCGTTGCGGACGACGGCCTCACAGTCGGCATCTCCCCATCCCGGCGCCTCGGGCGTATCCGGCAGGAGTTGCGGGAAGGCAGCGGCGATCGGGGCGACGCCCGCCGGCCACGGCGGCGGTGTGGTGCGCGCGCCGAGCAGCATCACCGTTCCGACGACGACCGCGACGATCGCCGTGGCGACGAAGAACGGCGCGATCAGCCGTCGTCGACGCATCGACGGGGAGGCCGTCGGCGGGGGCGCCAACGGTGGGGGTGTCGACGGCCGGTTCACCGGCCCGGCCCCCCGCGGACGGTCGGTGACGACCTCGGTCGGCCGATCCGGATGACCGGCGGGCTGGAACACGCGTGGGACGCCGGCGGCCGGCCCCGCTTCCACGACCTCCGTCGTGTCGGAATCAGTTGCGGCGAACTCATATTCGGAGTCAGGGTGGCTGGCGGGGATGACCTCGGTCGGCGGTTCGTCGTCGGAGTGGGTGAGGTGCAGGGCGAGCTCGGCCGCTCGGACGAATTCTGCGCAGGTGCGGTATCGGTGTTCTGAATCGGCGTCGAGCGCCCGTGCCAGCACGGCGTAGAACGCCGGCGACACTGCACCCGACACCCGGTGCCGAGCGACCGAGCTTGTGCCGGTCACATTCGGCCCGCTCGCTTCGCTCCCGGCGCCGGTGAGCATTTCGACGAGGGTACGTCCCAACGAGGCGACATCGGCTGCCGGGTGCGGCATCTCGTCGCCCGCTATCGGTGCGGTGAGGCCGAAACCGGTGAGCGTGACGGCGCCGGGCACCGACGCCCCGGCGACGGTCGGGTCTGCGGAGCCGTTGAGCAGGATGTCGGCGGGGGAGACGTTGCCGTGGACCAGGCGCCGGCGATGGGCCGCGTCGAGCGCCTCGCCGACGACGGTGACGACGCGCACCGCCAGATCGATGTCGATGCCGTCGGGGTGGCGCCGGATCAGCAGGGCGGCGTCGGAGGCGGGCACGGGAGCCACCGCCACCCAGGCGCGGCCGTCGGCGATGCCGTGTCCGGTGATGCGCGCGATCCCGGGATGCGCCATCGCGGAGGCCTTTTCGATCGCATCCCGGAACCAGTTGCCGAACGCGGGAGTGATCGAGGCGGCCCGGTCCACGACGGTGAGCAGCACGCGCTCGGCGGGCGCCCCCGGATAGGGGGCCGTCGCCAGGTAGTCGGCGCCGGCGACGCGTCTGCGCAGGAGGCGCTCGATGCGGTGACGCCCGACGAGAGCGCCCGGAGGAAGTGGTTCGTCGTGGGTCGGACCGACGGACACGGCGCCTCCCTCACCTCACGTGAAAGGACCGACTCTACCGGTCAGAGGGCGTCCACCGGGGCGAACAGGCGCCGGGCGACCCCGCCCGGGTCATTCGAAGAGGACCGGCGCGGAGTTGAACAGCATGACGATGAAGAAGAACAACAGGAACCACGCCGCCCCCTGCCACACCTGCCAGCGACCGTTGCGTTTCCAGACCCGGTACGTGCGGTACAGCATGGTGCTCGCGCCCAGGAGAACCACGACGGGAGAGGCGACGACCAACACGGTCTGAAGGGGATCCGACGACGCATGCGCGAAGAACAGCAGCCCGAGTCCGAGTGCGACGGTGATCCCGATGTGGATCATGATTGCGCGAAAGTCGTTGGTGCCGTTCTGCGGAAGGGGTGACGTCATGGTGTCCGCCAGGTTACACGGCGCCCGAATCGTGGAGAAAGCGACGGTGGTCGGGACCTCGTACTCATTGCCGCGGCAACGGCGCCGGGGCAGGATGGGGGCCGGGGCCGATACCGGGCCGTCCGGGGCGAGCCCGGGCCGACCCGCGGCCGAACCGAAGACCCCGCCAGGGGCCGTCGCGATCAGAGGAGATGAGCCACAACATGAATGCGATACTCGTCGGCGTGGACGGGTCGGACGCGGCCACGGGCGCGGTGCGCTGGGCGGCGCGGGCGGCCGCTGCCGAAGGTCTCGACCTCAAGGTCGTCGGTGCGTACGACGCCAGCACGAGTGACTACGCCCCCGGCCTGATCATCCCGCAGGACGTCGTCGACGCCATCCGCCAGGACGCCTCCGACGCGGTCCATGCGGCCGCCGACGCCGCGAAAGAAGCGGCACCCGGCGTGACGGTCGCCACCTCGATCGTCGACGGCGACGCCGCGCGCGTGCTGCTCGAACTGGGCAAGGACGCCGCGATGATCGTCGTCGGCACGCGCCGTCTCGGCAGCGTCAAGGGCCTCTTCCTGGGTTCGGTGAGCACCAGTGTCGCCGCTCACGCACACGGCCGGGTCACGGTCGTCGCCGCCGAGGGCAACCCCGACGGACCGGTGGTCGTGGGGGTCGACGGTTCACCGGTCAGCGATGCCGCGGTCGCCGAGGCGTTCCGGCAGGCCTCGCTGCGCAATGTGCCGCTCCGCGCGGTACACACGTGGACCCCGCTCGACGCGGACGCGCTCCACGGGTACGGCATCGGCGCCGACGAGGTGGCGCGGATGACCCAGGACGCGGTCGAGGTGCTCGCCGAGCGCCTCGCCGGATACGCGCAGGACTACCCGGACGTGACGATCGAACGGTCCGTCCTGCCCGAGGAGCCGGCGAAGGCGCTGCTCGACGAGGCGGGCGCGGACGCATCGCTGCTCGTGGTCGGCAGTCGCGGCCGGGGTGGCTTCCGCGGACTCCTGCTGGGCTCGACCAGCCAGAAGGTGATGCACCACGCCGACTGCCCGGTGATGGTCGTCCGCACCTGACCCCACGGTGAGCGCTGCCCGTCGTCCCCGGTCGCGCACCGGGGACGACGCCGTCGGTGGCGCATACCATCGACCCATGACGCTGAAGAAGCTGGAGCTCTCGGTCGGCGAGCTGGCCCAGCGAGCCGGGATCGCCCCGTCGGCGGTCCGCTTCTACGAGGACCAGGGCCTGATCTTCAGCCGGCGCACCTCCGGGAACCAGCGCCGGTATCACCGGGCGATGCTGCGGCGCGTCGCATTCATCCGCGCGTCGCAGGTCGCCGGGATTCCGCTGTCGGTCATCGGCGAGGTGCTCGCCGAACTGGGCGACCACGAGTCGCCCCCGAAGTCGATGTGGGAAGCGGCGTCGAAACGCTGGATGGACGACATCAACCAACGCATCGCACTGCTCGAGAACATGCGGGACATGATCGGGTCCTGCGTGGGTTGCGGTTGCCTGTCGCTCGGGGAGTGCCATCTCCTCAACCCCGGCGACGAACTGAACAATCTCGGCCCGGGGCCGCGGCGACTCCTCACCGAGCAGTAGCCGTCTCCGCCAGTTGCGATGTCGGGGAGCAGAACAGGCGGCGGTACTGTTGGCCCATGGCTCGACCGTCGCGCGTGGCGCTGGCTCTGGGAAGTGGCGGCGCCCGCGGTTACGCGCACATCGGGGTGATCGCCGAACTCGAGGCGCGGGGGTTCGAGATCGTCACCGTCGCCGGCTCGTCGATGGGTGCTCTCGTCGGCGGGTTGTATTGCGCGGGGAAACTCGACGACTACGTGGACTGGATCTCGGGTCTGTCCCAGCTCGACGTCGTCCGGTTGCTCGACGTCTCGCTGACCAAGCCGGGCGTCATCGGGGCCGAGCGGATCCTGCTGCGGGTGCGGGAGATCCTCGGAGACACCGCGATCGAGGACCTGCCCGTCCCGTTCACCGCGGTCGCCACCGATCTGAACGCCGGCCGCGCGGTCTGGTTCCAGCGCGGTGTCCTCGCCGACGCCCTGCGTGCGTCGATCGCGATCCCGGGCGTCATCAGCCCGCACGAGCACGGTGGGCGGCTGCTGGCCGACGGCGGGATTCTCGACCCGCTGCCGGTGGCGCCCACCTCGACGGTGCCCAGCGATGTGACCATCGGCGTCATCATCGGTTCCGACGGTGGCCCGGAAGCGGGCGCCACGCGCGAACAGAAGGCCAGGGGACTGCTGCGGCGCAACGTGGCGCCGATCCTCGACAACGAGTTCATCCGCGCGGTCCGCGACCGGCTCGGCCACGAGATGCCCTCGGAGGAGGCAGCGGCGTCCGATGCGGCGGTGGCCGCCACCGGTGGCGGCGCCGTCGCGGTCGATGCCGCGGCCGAGCCCGGCTCCGTCCCGTCCGCCGAACAGGTGGCGCCCGCGTTCGGCGTCGACGAACCGGCCCGGATGGGACGCGTGGAGGTGCTGAGCCGGTCGCTCGACATCATGCAGGAGGCCCTGACCCGCTACCAGGTCGCCGGCTATCCGCCCGACGTGCTGATCCGGGTACCCCGCCGGACGGTCCGCACGCTCGACTTCCACAAGGCCTCGGAGATGATCGAGCTCGGCCGGACCCTCACCGCGCGGGCCCTCGACGACCTCCCCGAGCTGCCATGAGGCAGATCCCCCGCGGCATCTGGGTGCTGCTGTCGGCGAACGTCGTCATCGCACTCGGATACGGGTTCATCGCGCCCGCGCTGCCGACCTTCGCCCGCACCTTCAACGTCTCGTTCACCGCCGCGACCGCGGTCATCTCGGCGTTCGCGGTGATGCGCCTGGCGTTCGCGCCCGCAACGGGACGGTTGGTCACCGTCTTCGGCGAGCGGCGCATCTACCTGACCGGTCTGCTGATCGTCGCGGCCAGCACTCTGGCGTGCGCGTTCGCCCAGTCCTACTGGCAGCTGCTGATCTTCCGCGGTCTCGGCGGCATCGGGTCGACGATGTTCAGCATCTCGGCGATGGCCTTGCTGATCCGTATGGCGCCGAGCGACATTCGCGGTCGCGTGTCGGGCTTCTTCTCGGCGGGGTTCCTCATCGGCAGCATCACCGGTCCGCTCATCGGGGCGGCGCTGGTCGGCTTCGGACTCCGGGTCCCGTTCGTGGTGTACGCGGTCGCGCTGCTCGTCGCGTCGACGGTGGTGGCCACCCAGTTGCGGGAAGTGATCGCGCCGGATCAGGCCGACGGCCCGACGGGCGGGCTGATCGGTTTCCGGACCGCCTTGCGCGACAGCGCCTACCGGGCGATCCTCGCGTCCAACTTCACCCAGGGCTGGGCGTCGATGGGGGTCCGGGTCGCGGTGGTGCCGCTGTTCATCACCGAGAGTCTCGGTGCCGGAGCGGGAATGGCGGGAATCGTGCTGGCGATCTACGCCGCGGGCAACGTACTGGCGATCCTGATCGCGGGCCGTCTGTCGGACCGGTTCGGACGGCGACCCATCATGCTGCCCGGACTCGTCATCACCGTCGTCGCCACCATCGCGCTCGGGTTCTCGCCGAACGTGGGCGTCGCACTGGCGTTGTCGGTGGTCGCCGGGGTGGGCTCGGGACTGTTCGCACCCACCCATCAAGCCGCTCTCGCCGATGTCCTCGGCAACCGTCAGCAAGGCGGTTCGGCGTTGGCGGCCTATGGCATGTCGTCGGACCTCGGTGCCGTCACCGGTCCGGTGATCGTGGGATTCGTCGCCGATCGGGTCGGCTTCGGGCCGGCGTTCGTGCTGACCGGGGTGGTGGCCGCGGTGGCGCTGGTCCTGTGGATCTTCGCGCGTGAGACCGCGCCGGTGATCGTGGGCGACGGTCCGACGATGACTCCGACCGACACGAAGGCCCGCGCAGACGATGAGTGATGTGCGCGGGCGGACGACGAATTACGGTTGAGCGATGACCGCGCCCGCCTACGACTACGCCCTCGGCGCCGACTCGGAGGTCGGCACCCTGCGAGCGGTCATGCTGCACCGCCCGGGCGACGAGTTGCGCCGGCTCACCCCGCGTAACAGCGACCAGCTCCTGTTCGACGGGCTGCCGTGGGTCGGGCGTGCGCAGGAGGAGCACGACGCCTTCGCAGAGGTGCTGCGCGAGCGGGGAATCGACGTCTATCTCCTCGGTGACCTGCTCGCCGAGACCATCGCGCACAGCGGTGCGGCCCGCATCCAGGGCATCGCCGCCGCGGTGAGCGCGCGGCGGCTGGGCACACACCTCGCGGAAGATCTCGCGACCCATCTGCGAGGGTTGTCGCCGACCGACCTCGCGTACGTGCTGACGGCCGGCATGACGTTCGACGAGCTGCCGATCACACCCTCTGCCGAGCGGTCCTCGCTCGTGCGGCGGATGCACCACGGACCCGAGTTCGCGATCGAACCGCTGCCGAATCTGCTGTTCACCCGCGACAGTTCGTTCTGGATCGGCGGCCGGTTCGCGATCACCTCGCTCGCGCTTCCCGCCCGCGCGCGGGAGACGTCACTGACCGATCTCATCTACGCCCACCACCCGCGATTCACCGGGGCGCGGCGGGCCTACGAATCGCAGGTCGCGCCCATCGAAGGCGGTGACGTGCTGTTGCTCGCCGCCGGTGTGGTGGCCGTCGGGGTCGGCGAACGGACGACGCCCGCCGGGGCGGAAGCACTGGCGCGCAGTCTGTTCGACGACCACCTGGCGCACACAGTGCTGGCGGTGCCGATCGAGCAGTCGCGCGCCTTCATGCACCTCGACACCGTCTGCACGATGGTCGACACCGACGCCGTGGTGATGTATCCCAACATCCGCGACACCATGTCCGCATTCACCCTCGTGCACGACGCCGCGACCGACGCGGTCCGGATCACCGGGGAGCGGCCCTTCGTCGACGCCGCCGCCGAGGCGATGGGCATCACCAAGCTGCGTGTCATCGACACCGGGCTCGATCCGGTGACGGCCGAGCGGGAGCAGTGGGACGACGGCAACAACACCCTCGCCCTCGCGCCCGGGGTGGTGGTGTCCTACAACCGGAACGTGGAGACCAACCGGCGACTCCGGGACTCGGGCATCGAGGTCATCGAGATCGAGGGTCGGGAACTGGGATCGGGCCGCGGTGGGCCGCGGTGCATGTCGTGTCCGTTGGCCCGTGATCCCCGGTGAGGAGGAGTATCCGGTGACCCCCGACACCCCGGTGGCGCTCGACGCACTGCAGATCGACCCGGCCTCCGACCGGCCGCCCTTCGAGCAAGTACGAGTCGGCATCATCGAGCTCATCGAGTCCGGCGAACTGCTCAGCGGCGAGCGTCTGCCGACGGTCCGGGCGCTCGCCTCGCGGCTCGGCGTGGCCGCCAACACGGTCGCGCGGAGCTATCGGGAACTCGAGGCGGCCGGCGTCATCGAGACCCGCGGGCGGCAGGGCTCGTTCATCAAGGCGGGTCGCCACGATGCGCTCGACGCGGGTTTCGCGGCTGCCAAGCAGTACGTCGAAACCGCTCGCGAGCTGGGCCTGGACGATCCCGTGATCGTTGAGATACTCAACCGTGCGCTCGGGCGAACTTGAATACCTGAACCGAGATTGATTGGCTTGACGAATGACAAGTGAACAGGATGTGATCACCGGGCGTCCGAAGCAGACACTGGACCCGGTGGTCTTCACGGTCACCGCGGTACTGGTCATCGCGTTCGTGATCTGGGGGATCGGGGACAAGGAGAGTCTCAACACGACGACCACCGAGGTGCTGGGTTGGATCACCAAGAACCTCGGCTGGCTGTTCATCCTCTCCGCCACCGGCTTCGTGATCTTCGCGGTGTTCCTTGCCGTGTCCAAGTACGGCCGGATTCCGCTCGGCCGCACCGGGGAGAAGCCGCAGTTCCGCACCGTGAGCTGGATCGCCATGATGTTCAGTGCCGGCATGGGCATCGGCCTCATGTTCTTCGGTGCCTACGAGCCGCTCTACCACTTCGCCAGTCCGCCACCGGAGATCGGCTCCGACGACATCCGCGCGGCCATGGCGACGACGATGTTCCACTGGGGCTTCCACCCGTGGGCCATGTACGCGGTCGTCGGGCTGGCGCTGGCCTACAGCACGTACCGGCTGGGCCGGACCCAGTTGATGAGCGCGGTGTTCACCCGGCTCCTCGGACCGCGGGTGGCCAACGGCCCGGGCGGGAAGATCATCGACATCCTCGCGATCTTCGCGACGCTGTTCGGGACGGTGGCATCACTCGGCCTCGGCGCGCTGCAGATCGGATCGGGACTCGACACCCTCGGTTGGGTCAACGAGCCGACGAAGATGCTGCTGGTCGCGATCATCGCCATCCTCACCGCCGCGTTCGTCGCGTCGGCCGTGTCGGGGATCGCGCGCGGCATCCAGTGGCTGTCCAACATCAACATGGTGCTCGCCATCGTGCTGGCACTATTCGTGTTCGTCGTCGGACCGACTATCTTCATCCTGAACCTGCTGCCGACGACCCTCGGCGCCTACTTCACCGATCTGACGAGCTTCGCAGCCCGCTCGGACGCCACGATCATGACCGAGGAGGGTCATCAGTGGCTGGCGGACTGGACGATCTTCTACTGGGCGTGGTGGGTGTCCTGGACCCCGTTCGTGGGTCTGTTCCTCGCGAAGATCAGCCGCGGCCGCACTATCCGCGAGTTCGTGATCGGTGTGATGGTGGTACCCACGACGGTCTCGCTGGTCTGGTTCTGCGTCTTCGGCGGTACCGCGATCCATCAGGACATCGAGGGCACCCTGGCGTTCGATCCGGCCACCGCGGCCAGTGAGAGCACGCTGTTCGACGTGCTCGCCCACCTGCCGTGGACCGGGGTGGCCTCGGCGCTGGTGATGATCCTGGTCGGCATCTTCTTCGTCTCCGGCGCCGACTCCGCGTCCCTCGTGATGGGCACTCTCTCGCAGCGCGGCGTCGAACACCCGTCGCGTCCCCTCACCGTGTTCTGGGGTGTGCAGACCGGTGTCGTGGCTGCGCTCCTGCTGGCCATCAGCGGCGACGACGCCCTCGACGGCATCAAGACGATGGCGATCATCGCCGCGTTGCCGTTCGTCGTGGTGATGATCGGCATGTGTCTGTCGCTCTATCTCGACCTCCGACACGATCCGCTGATCGTCTCCCGCCACGTGCTGACCGCTCAGGTCGACGAGCATGTCCGGGAACAGGCCAACGCCATCGCGACCGGGGAGCTCGAGGCGATCGATGCCGACGCGATACGACACCTCGAGAAGATCGACCCCGACTACGTCGACCAGGCAAACGGATCGGCGCCCGCCGAGCCGACGGTCGACCCGGGGCCGGACGACGAGCCTCGGGACAAAGGCACTCACGGCACCGACCGGTTGACCGGACCGACGGTGTGACAACCCCCACCGGGGTCGGCAACCGATCCCGGTGGGTGAGTCGTCGTCGGGTCGGTGGGTCCTCAGCCGTGTCCGACCGCCCCGGCGAGCGCTGTGCCGAAGGTCTTCGCGGTCGCCCGGTCGAGCCGGGAGGTGGTGACGCGCAGACCATTTCGCTGCTCGGCCCCGTCGACGGCGAATACCGTCCCGGGTTGCACGGCCCACCCCAGGCGCGCCAGTTCGACGCCGACCCGCTCCGCGGGCACCTCGGGCGGAAGATCGACCCACACGTTGATCCCGTCGGGCGGTCCCATGGTCGACGCCACCCCCCGGGCATCGAGCACGTCGATGAGAAGTCGTGTGCGACGGGCGTATTCGAGGCGTGCGGTGGCGATGAGCGCGGTCGTCGCCGGATCGGTGAGCAGATGCGCCGCGGTGGTCTGCAGCAGGTGGCTGACCCAGGGGCGGCCGGAACGCAGCCGGGCGTCGAGCGCGGCGGCCGTGGTCGGGTCGGCATCGACGAGCGCGACCCGCAGATCCGGACCCAGGAATTTCGCGACGGACCGGACGACCGCCCAGTGTCGGCTGTTGTCCGGGATCACCCGCTGATAGTCGCGAACCGACAGGAGTGAGAAGTGGTCGTCTTCTATGACGAGCACCTCGGGGTATCGCTCGAGAACCGTGCGTAGTTCATCGGCACGAGCCGCGGAGAGGGCGATCCCGCCGGGGTTGTGACCGCGGCAGGTGACGATGACCGCTCGGGCGCCCGCACCGAGCGCCCGCGCCAGATGATCGGGGCGCATGCCGTGCTCGTCGAGCTCCATGGGGAGCGCGCGGTACCCGTTGACACGGATCGTGCCGACGCTGGCGAGGAAGCACGGATTCTCCACTGCGACGCAGTCGCCGCGGACGAGGTGGGTGTTCAGCAGCCGCTCCATCGCGTCGACGGCTCCGTGGGTCGCGATGAGTTCCCCCCGTTGCGGGTGCTCCCCGAACAGCACCGACGCCGCCTCCCGCAGTGCCGGCGCCACCGCGGCGGTTCCGTACATCGTCGGTCGGTAGGGGGCCGCGGCGATCGCGGCGCGCAGGTCGGGCAGGAGATCGGGATCGGGATTGCCATCGGCGAGGTCGATGGTGTCCGCGGGAGCGGCGAGTTCACTGCCGGGGTGGAGCCGGTCGGCGACCACCGTTCCGCCCCGGCCGCGGGTGTCGGCGGCGCCCACCGAGACGAGCTGCCGGTACGCAGCGGCCACGGTGTTGCGGTTGACTCCCAACTCGGCTGCGAGTTCACGGATCGGCGGCAATGAGTCGCCCGGTCGCAGACGGCCGGAGACGATGGCGTCTCGCACGCTCTGGACGATGGCCTGCACCGTCTGCCCGGTGATCACGACGCTCACCACGACCTCCCTGCCGATCAAGATCACGTTCTTTTGTCCTAGGACAAATGCTACGGTGGTCGCACGGCACCGAGACCAGGAGTTGTGCGCCATGAACCGAAGTCCCGAATCCGCCCGTCCGACCTGGGGTCGCCAGGTTGCCTACTGGTACGGCGGGCGACTGCCCGCCTCGATGACGGACTGGGTGCGCAACGACCTCGCCGGTCCCGGTGCGTCCGTGCGGATGGTCGCCCGGTGGTCGATACCGTGCATCCTGCTCCTGCTGCCGATGTTGTTCGTCCCCGCCCCGTGGGGAGTGCGCATCACCATGACGATGCCGATCCTGCTGTCGTACCTGTTCTTCTCCATCGCCCTGAACCGGGTCTACCGTCGCTACCGACTGGTCCAGCACGGACTGGACCCCGAGCTCGTCAACGCCGTCGATCGTGTGAAGAACGCCGACCTGTACGCCGAGTACCACCGGAAATACCGCGGCGAGAACGGCCGGCCGGTGTCCGTCTCCCGGTAGGGGGCCAGGCCGCGTCACGGTTGCTCAGCCCCAGCTCGGCAGCCAGATCTGCTGCCGCCACAGTCCGGGCGAGATCGGGGAAGCGGTGAGGATCGGCCACAACCACACGAAGTTGGTGACGACCAGACCCACGTAGATCGCCACCACCATGATCGCGAGGGCCCGACGCTCGGGCCGGGCGCGGGCAGTCGCCGCGGCCGAACGCAGCAGGTCGCCGCAGCACAGCGCGAGGCCCATCACCAGGAACGGCGCCAGCACGGTCGCATAGAAGAAGTACATCTGCCGGTCCAGGGCGAGGAACCACGGCAGGATCCCGGCGAGGTAGCCGACCAGGACCGCCGCGTACCGCCAGTCACGCCGCACGATCCACGACCACAGTCCCCACAGCAGCATCGGCAAGGCCAGCCACCAGAGAGCCGGTGACCCGATCAGCATCTGCGCGCGCACGCACTCGCCCGCGCCGCACTGGTCGGGACCGTTCTCGAGCGCGTACAGCATGGGGCGCAGGCTCATCGGCCACGTCCACGGCTTGGACTCCCACGGATGCTGGTTGCCCGCCGAATTGGTCAGCCCCGAATGGAATTCGAGGATTCCCGACTCGTAGTACCACAGCGATCGCCAGGCGCCCGGGACCCAGGCGAACGGTCCGTCGGTACCGATCATGTTGCCCACCTGATAGCGGTAGACGGCCGTCTCGCTGTTGAACCAGGGCAGGTAGGTCAGGAAGTAGATGACGACCGGCATCACCGCGAGGCTCGCGCCGCTCGGTACGACGTCGCGCACCAGGGTGCCCACCCAGGGGCGCTGCACGTGGTACGCCCGGCGGGCGGCGACGTCGAAGCCGATCGCCAGTGCGGTGAAGAAGATGACGTAGTAGATGCCCGACCACTTGGTGCCGCAGTTGAGCCCCAGCATCACGCCGGCGACGAACCGGTACCACCGGAAGCCGAGGCGCGGCCCGAAGGGACTGTCGGCGATGCGGCCCTCGCGGTACACGCGGTCCATACGCGCCCGCACCTGGTCGCGGTCGGCGACGAGCGCGGCGAAGGTGGCCACGATGAACTCCGTCTGGAAGATGTCGAGCATGCCCATCCGGGACTGCACGAACAGCACGCCGTCGCAGATCGCGAACACACCCGCGATCGCTCCGACGAGCGTCGAACGCGTGAGCCGCCGAACCGCACAGTAGATCAACACGACGATGAGGACGCCCGAGATGGCCGGTGCGACGCGCCATCCGAGCGGGCCGTAACCGAAGACCGCCTCCGAGGCGGCCAGCATCCACTTGCCGACCGGCGGATGCACGACGAGGCCGTACGCCGGGTTGTCCTCGATCCAGTTGCCGCCGGTCAGCACCTGCCAGCCCTGCGGGACGTAGTGCTTCTCGTCGAAGACCGGCGTGCCCTTGTCGGTGGGGTGGGTCAGGGCCCAGAAGCGGGTGATGGTGGCCAGCAATGCGATGACCACGCCGACGAGGAGTCCACGCCCGCGGTCGGGGGCACCGAAGAGCGGTGCGGGCACGTCCGGGCCCAGGCGAGGTGGCACCCGATCGATCCTAGTGGTCCCTCGTAAGCTGGCTGTCGATGAACGCCGCCCAGTCCGACTCGCCCCAGCTCGACGACGATACGACCGTGTCTCGTGACGCCACCGGGGACGCCGATCCCGGTCCCGGTCACTCGTCGGACGCGCGCGGCCGGCTGGTGTTGGCGGCCACCCCGATGGGACAGGTCGACGACGCCTCGCCGCGTCTGCGTGCGGCGCTGCGGACCGCGGACATCGTCGCCGCCGAGGACACCCGTCGCGCCCGTGCGCTGGCCGCGGCGCTCGATGTCGAGATCGGCGGGCGGTTGGTCAGCTACTACGACCAGGTCGAGGCCGCCCGTACGCCGGGTCTCGTCAGCGCGATCGCCGAGGGGCAGACCGTACTGCTCATCACCGACGCCGGGATGCCGTCGGTCAGCGATCCCGGATACCGCGTCGTCGTGGCATGCGCGGACGCCGGACTACCGGTCACGGCACTGCCCGGACCGTCGGCGGTGACGACGGCCCTCGCGGTGTCGGCACTGCCCTCCGAGCGGTTCTGTTTCGAAGGGTTCGCTCCCCGCAAGCCCGGCGCCCGGGCCGCGTGGCTGCGCGAACTGGTGTCCCAGCCCCGGACCGCGGTCTTCTTCGAATCGCCGCACCGGCTCGCCGACACGCTGGCGGCCGCGGCCGAGATCCTCGGTCCGGACCGTCGCGCGGCGGTGTGCCGTGAGATGACCAAGACCTACGAGGAGGTCCGGCGCGGCGGACTCGCCGAACTCGCGGAATGGGCGAGTGGGGGCGTCCGCGGCGAGATCACCGTCGTGATCGCGGGTGCGGTCGCGGCCGAACCCGACATCGACGACCTCGCCGATCGAGCCGAGGAACTCGTGGCCGGCGGCATGCGCCTCAAAGACGCCTGCGCCGCGGTCACGCAGGGTTCCGCTGCCTCTCGACGCGACGTCTACCAGCAGGTGCTCGAAAGACGTCGAGCTGATCCGGGCTGACGCGCAACTCCACCCGCGGCGCGAGGCGGTAGGGGCGGCTCGAGACGAGCGCGCCGACCACCCGGCGCAGCCGCGACAGTTCGGCGCGCACGCTCACCGTGTGGCCGTCGTCGCCGAAGAGCAGCTGGCTCAACCGCTGTGAGGTGAGGCCCTGCTCGCCGGCGTCGGCGAGCAACAGCAGGATCTGGGCGTGGCGACGGGTCAGGACGGTGCGCCACGGTTCACCGTCGCCGGTCACCGTGACCGTCGGCTCACCGTCGAGGGAGAGCTCGGCCAGGACCGGGCCGGACGGACCCGCCGGACGCACCAGCCATCCGCGGCCGAGACGTTCGACCACACAGATCCCCAGTCCCGGCACGAACTGACGCATGTCGTCCGTCGGGACCGCGACGCGCACGGGCGGGGTGCAGCCGCGGCCTTCGGCCACCCACCCGTCGTCGTCGATGAGCAGTCCCGGTCCGTGCAGGCCGGCCAACTGCGCCTGGCCGGAAAACCGGAGTTCGGCGAGCTCTCGCTGGTGGGCGAGGGTGATCTCGTGTTCGCCGAGTGCGGCCAGCGCCGAGGTGAACGCCGATGCCGCCGGCTGCATCTCCATGGCCGGGCCCGCCAGGCCGGCGATGGCGATCATGTCGCCGGTGCGGTGGTCGTGCACCGGCACCGCGGTGCAGAAGAGTCCGTGCAGCGAACTGTAGTAGTGCTCGGCGCCGAACAACCGGGTCGGGCGCTGGAGATGAACCGCGAGGCCCACGGCCGTGGTCGCGGTGGAGTTCTCGTCCCAGCGGCTGCCCTCGACGAGGTCGAGTCGATCGGCCTCCGGGAGAACCGACGCCGAACCTCCCCGCCACAGCAGCACGCCGTCCGCGTCGAACACGCCCAGGGTCATCGATGCGTCGTCCGCCGACTGGGCGAACAGACGCTGCAGCGGCTGCACCGCGTCCCGTAGCGGGTGCGCGGCCCGGCGTGTCTCGAGTTCGTCGTCGGAGATGTGGCCCGGATCGTGCGTGTCGACGGTGGACCGGTGTCGACCCGACCGGACACGACCCCATGATTCGACGACATCCCCCGGGACCTCGGCACGCGGGGTGCCGCCCGACATGAAGGCATCGTGGTCACGGCGCAGATCACGATCGAGCACCGCGAGATCGGTGGACGACCGGATGGGCACAGTCATGGCGGAATCGTACCCAAAGCGGCACTCGATCATGCCGATCCGCGCGACCCCACGATGCTCGCGGCCTTGTCGAGGCACTCCTGCCATTCCCGGGCCGGGTCGGAATCGATGGTGATCCCACCGCCAACACCGAGGGCGAGGGCCCCGTCGGGTGCGATCTCCACGGTCCGGATGGCGACGTTGAGATCGAGGGCGCGGTCGGGTCCGGCCATGCCGATGGCCCCGCAGTACACACCGCGAGCATCGGCCTCCCAGTCGTCGAGGAGTTCCATCGCCCGCAGCTTCGGGGTGCCGGTGACCGACGCCGGCGGGAACGTCGCCGCGAGAACGGCGTCGTTGCCCGTGCCCGGTGCCACGATGGCCTCCACCCGCGAGACGAGGTGCCAGACGCCCGGGGCGGGCACGACCGACAGGAGCTCGGGTACCCGCACGCTGCCGGTCACCGCGATGCGTCCCAGATCGTTGCGGACCAGGTCGACGATCATGATGTTCTCGGCGATGTCCTTGGCCGACGCCGCCAACGCGTCGGGGTCGGCGTGCGCGGGCAGGGTGCCCTTGATCGGCGACGACGTGATGATGTTGCCGGTCCGGCGCAGGAACGTCTCCGGCGACAGGCTCGCCACTGTTCCCCAGTCACCTTGTAGGAAAGCGGCTTTCGCCGGTGCGGTGGCGCCCGCGAGTTCGGTGAAGAAGTCGACGGGGTCGCCGCTGAGCGTTCCGGTGAAGCGGGTGCACACACAGGCCTGGTAGACCTCGCCGTCCCGGATCGCGTCGAGGCATCTCGCGATGGCGGCGAGGTGCGGAACCCGCTCGGGGGCATGCCATTCCGTCGCCGACAGTGGGGTGGTGGCGCTCGGCCGGGCCGAGGAACGGTCGCCGGCGGCACGGATGGTCGCCGTCACCCAGTCGGGGATGCCGGTGCCGACGGACTCCCATCGGCCGTCGCGGAGCACGAGCACGCCGTCGGTGTGCCCGCCGACGTTCGCCGGCAACGGCGCCTCGTCCGGCCGCACCGGGAACCCGAGGTAGCCGAACCAGAACCGGTCGGGATCGTCGGGCGGGAGGCAGCCGGGCGTCAGCGCGACCGACGGTGCGATGACCGCGTCGGCGTCGTACCAGTCACCGATCAGCGCGGCGGGCGGCGGCAGGCGACGGGCGGCGGTCTCGGCGTGCAGGGCGCGGAGCACGTCGAGCGCCGGCGCTGCCGCAACCGGGCCGGGCAACGCAGATCCCACCCCGTTCGACGCGACCATACGGAGTGTGCGAGGTCAGTTCTCGTATCGCGGGAACACCGGAGTCGGCTTCGGCAGCACGGTTCCCGGTTCGAGCCGGGTGGCGACCGCAGTGAACTGACGATCGACGTCGGCGACGAGCAGATCGAGGATCTTGTTGGACGATTCAGGCATGACCGGCTGGCTCAGGAGCGCGACGATGCGCACGACCTCGGCGCAGACATAGAGAACCGTGCCGGTGCGCTCGAGATCGGTCTTGGCCAGCTTCCACGGTTCCTGTGCCGAGATGTACCGGTTGGTCTCGGCCAGCGTCGCCCACAAGGTCTCCAGCGCCAGGTGGATGGCCTGGTTGTCGATGTGGGCTCGCACGGCGTCGAGCAGGGAGTCGGCACGGGCGAGGAGCGCGGTGTCGACGTCGGTGAGTTCGCCCGGTGCCGGCAGGGTGCCGTCGAAGTACTTGCCGATCATCGACAAGGTGCGCTGGGTCAGGTTGCCGAACTCGTTGGCGAGGTCGGCGTTGATGCGCGACACGATCGCCTCGGCGGAGTACGAACCATCCTGTCCGTAGGACACCTCGCGGAGGAAGAAGAACCGCACCGGGTCGAGCCCGAACTCGTCGATGAGGTTCTCCGGGTCGACGACGTTGCCGACCGACTTGCTCATCTTCTCGCCCTTGTTGAACAGGAATCCGTGCGCGAACACCCGCTTCGGCAGTTCGACGCCGGCGCTCATCAGGAACGCGGGCCAGTAGACACAGTGGAACCGGATGATGTCCTTGCCGATGATGTGCAGGTCGGCCGGCCAGAAGCGTGCGAAGGCCTCCGGGTCGTCGACGAATCCGACGCCCGTGAGGTAGTTGGTCAGGGCGTCGACCCACACGTACATGACGTGTTCGGGATGGCCGGGCACCGGGACGCCCCAGTCGAAGGTCGTGCGCGACACCGACAGATCGGTGAGACCGCCCTTGACGAAACTGATGACCTCGTTGCGCCGGACATCGGGGCCGACGAACTCCGGCTGGGACTCGTAGAGCTCCAGCAGTTTGTCCTGGTATGCCGAGAGCCGGAAGAAGTAGGTCTCCTCCTCGGTCCAGGTGAGCACGTGTCCGGTGTCGGTCGCGACGCGGTCGCCGGATTCGTCGACCCGGGTGTCCGCCTCGGCGTAGAAGGTCTCGTCCCGGACGTCGTACCAGCCCGAGTACTTGTCCAGGTAGATGTCGCCGCGGTCGCTCATCCGCTTCCACAGTTCCTCCGACGCCCGCTTGTGGTCCTCGTCGGAGGTGCGGATGAAGCGTTCGAAGCTGGACCCGAGGCGTTCCTGCAGGGCCTGGAATCGGTCGGAGTTCCGCTTGGCCAGTTCTGCGGTGGGGATGCCCTCCGCAGCGGCGGTCTGCTGCATCTTCTGCCCGTGGACGTCGGTACCGGTCAGGAACCGGACGTCGAACCCGTCGAGCCGCTTGAACCGTGCGAGCGCGTCGGCGGAGATGTACTCGTAGGCGTGCCCGATGTGCGGAGCGCCGTTGGGGTAGGCGATCGCGGTGGTGATGTAGTACGGGCGTCCGCCGCCGTGGGACGCGCCGGACGGATCAGGGCTGGTCAGATCGGGTGCCATAGTGCCCAACAGACTACCGACCGCGCGCGACCGGACCCAATTCCGGTCCGGCCGATTCGGTCGGTCGTGGGTTTACGGAAATGGAGTGGGTTTGCGGCTCATGGAACCTGACGCTCAGTCCACCGGTCGCTGGTCCAGAATCACGACCGCTGTCCGGGCGACCATGTCGTCGGCATCATGGATGTACACCTGTAGCGCCGAAGTCGATGCGGTACCGGGGATTTCGGCGAGCGCCTGCACCAGCCTCGATCGGACGGCCGCGTCCGGGTCGGCGCCCAGGCGGTCGACGAGCAGGTCGACGATCCGTTCTCGATGTGCCTCGTGGCCGGCGAGGATCTCGGCGGCCTCGACGTCCCGGTCGCCGGCTGCGATGAGCTCGACCAGTGCGTCGACCGCAGCGGCGACACCGCGACGCCCGAGGGTCAGGGCGGCGATGCGTCGGACCACGGTGTCGGGGTCGTCGAGCAGGCCGCGCAACACCGAGGCGACCTCCGGGGTCTCGTCGACGGCGGCGAGGGCGGTGACCGCTCGGCGTCGGATCGACGGGTCGGGGTCCGACGCGCCGGTGGCGAGACGCTCGACGCCGCCCGGCCGCTGCGCGAGGGCCCAGCGCAGCGCGCCGGCGACGTTGGGATCGGTCTCGGCCAGCAGCGCGTCGGCCAGCGAATCCCCGGACACGCCCACCTCCCCGGCGAGCAGTGCGGCCTGCTGACGAAGGGCCGCGAGTTCGGACTGGACCGCACGGAGCAGACCGATCACGCCCAGCACCGACGACCAGTCGGCGGCGCCCGTGGCGCGGACATGCTGCAGGCGCTCGAGGAGCTGCGCGTCGGCGGCCATCCTCGCCTTCGTGTCGTCGACGAGCCGGTCCATGAGCGAGTCCGGCGCGAACTCCGGGTCGTCGAGCGCGAGTCCCACCTCCCGCAGCGACAGTCCGAGCGAGCGGAGACTCTCGACATGCATGAGCCGCTCGAGGTCGGCGTCGGAGTATTCGCGATAACCGCCCGACGTCCGGCCCGTTGGCCGGACGAGTCCGAGCGAGTCATAGTGGCGCAGCATCCGGTTGCTCAGGCCGGTATGCCGCGCCACCTCGCCGATCAGCACCGCTATGTACCGTCCTCTGACTCGATCGTCGACGAATCCTCCGCCGCGGCATCGCTGTTCACCAACCGTGTCGCGTACTCCAACGCAGCGGCGAAGTCGCTGTCCGGGTCGTCGATCAACCGCTCGGTGGCGGCCACGTGTGCCCGTACCGTCAGATCACCGCGCTTCTTCGCGGCGGTCAATGGTCCGGCGGCAGAGCCCCCGAGCCCGGCCAGGGCACGGCTCAGACTCCGCTGTACGTCCGTGCTCCCACGACCGAGTTCGCCGGCCAGTTCGTTCGCGAGCCAGGTCTCCCGCCCGGACGGGACCAGGCCGACGGCGGTCCGCCACGCGGCGCGCGCCACCTCGTCGTCCGTGTCGTGCAGGAGCGCGACGGTGATCGACGTCCACGCCGATCGATCCCCGATCTTCGACAGGGTGTGCAGGGCCTGGGCCCGCGCCTGTGGGGACGCCGACCCCAGCTCGGTCACGAGTCCGGGAACCGTGAGATCGGCGGGCAACCGCGTGAGGGCCCAGGTCAGCATGTCCCGCACGAAGAAATCCGGCTCGACGCCGCAGCGTCGGATCAGCTCCTCGGCGTAGCCGGGATGCGGGTTGCTGCCCGCCGCCATCGCGGCCCGCAGCCTCGTCGAGGCGTCGTCGGCGGCGAGCGCCGCCAGCAGGGCAGGGTCGGACGCGTGGGTTGTCTGGTCGGTCATCGTCGACCACCTCCTTCGCCACCCATCTGAGCGCTTGACACAGTGAGAAGGTCAAGCGCTGAGAGCTAGATCTCCCGGCGATACGGTTCGCACCCCGGCGGGGCCTTCGGCGGTTCGCGGTATTCCAGCTCCGGAATGTGCATGGTCATCGGCGCGGACTCGAGTGTGAACTTCTCGCCGTGGTGCGCCAGGTCGATCGGCGGACCCGACAACAACCGGTACGTCGCATTGTCCTTGTCGACGGCCACCACGATCTTCGAGTCCCGGATGATCATGCGGAAGGACATGTAGGTCAACCGCTTCGGGAGCCGCGGTGCGAACGTGATGTTCCCGCCGAAGTCGCGCATACCGCCGAAACCCGCCACGCAGTCGGTCCAGGCACCGGCGAGAGCCGCGATGTGCAGGCCACTGCTGACGTTGTTGTGCAGGTCGTGCAGGTCGGTGAACACGGACTCGGCGAGCAGGTCGTAGGCGAGATCGGGGTAACCGACCTCGGCGGCGGTGACCGCCTCGCAGCAGGCCGACAGCGACGAGTCACGAACGGTCAGCGGGTAGTAGTAGTCGAAGTTGCGCAGCTTCTGCTCGGGCGTGAAGGCGTCGCCGAACAGGTAGGTCGCGAAGACCAGGTCGGCCTGCTTGACCACCTGCTTGCGGTAGAGGTCGTAGTACGGGTAGTTCAACAGCAGCGGATAGCGTCCCACCGAGGACTCGAAGTCCCAGGCGCCCAACAACGTGAACGACTCACACTGCTGGTGCACGCCGAGCGCATCGTCGAAGGGGATCGTCATGTCGTCGGCGCACGCTTCCCAGTGCGCCGCCTCGGCGGTCGTGACCCCGAACTGCTCGGCGAGATCCGGACGGCGATGCACCGCCGCCACGGCGTCGCGGAGATTCTGTTGCGCCGCCAGGTTGGTGAAGGTGTTGTTGTTCACGACGGCGGTGTACTCGTCGGGACCGGTGACCCCGTCGATGCGGAACTTGCCGTTCACATCGTGGTGCCCGAGACCGGCGAACAGTCGGGCGGTCTCGACGAGAAGTTCGACGCCGCATTCGGTTTCGAACTGCTCGTCGTTGGTGGCCCGCAGGTAGCGTGCGGTGGCGTTGGCGATGTCGGCGGAGACGTGGACGCCCGCCGTGCCCGCGGGCCAGTACCCCGAACACTCGTCGCCGTTGATCGAGCGCCACGGGAACATGGCCCCGCGTTGCCCCAGTTCGGCGGCCCGGGACTTCGCCTTGTCCATGGTGGAGTGGCGCCATCGCAATTCCTCGCCGGCGGCGGCGGGCACGGTGTAGGTGAGCATCGGGAGGATGAAACTCTCGGTGTCCCAGAAGGTGTGACCGTCGTAGCCGGGGCCGGTGAGACCCTTGGCCGGGATCGCGCGGGACTGACCGCGCGCGCCGGCCTGCAGGACATGGAACAACGCGAAGCGAACCGCCTGCTGCAGTTCGGGATCGCCGTCGAGTTCGACGTCGGCGTCGCGCCAGAAGTCCTCGAGGTACCGGACCTGGTCGGCCTTGAGCGAATCCCAACCGGTCTCCATCGCCATCGCGAGGGCCGCGTCGACCTGGGCGCGCAGCGCCGGCACCGAGCGTCGGGCCGACCAGCCGTACCCCATGTACTTGGTGAGGGTGAGACTCTTGCCCTTCGGCACGTTGGCCGCGATGGTGAGCCGGGCCAGGTCGCCGTCGGCGCGGATGAAGGTGTCGGCCTTGTCGGGGAAATAGATCTCGTGGTCCATGCCGGCCGCCATGTGCAGGCCGGACTTCTTGGTGTGGTGGACCAGCATGCCCCAGTAGTTGCGGCAGGTGGCGAGGTCGGAGACCAGCGGGGCGTCGAGCGCCGCCGCCAGACGCGGGTCGTTGCCCGGTGCCGGAACCGGCTCGTTGGCCAGGAGATCGGACTGCAGAACGAGTTTCATGTCCTCGTCGACCGGCTCGACCTCGTACCGGATCGCGGCGATCGTGCGTTTGGTGAAGGACACGAGGCGTTCGGACTTGATGCGGACCTTCCGGCCGGTGGGTGAGGTCCACACCGTGTGACGACGCAGGGTGCCGGTCCGGAAGTCCAGCGTCCGCTCGTGCTCCTCGGTACGCCCGTACCGAAGGTCCATCGGCTCGTCCTCGACCAGCAGCCGGATGATCTTGCCGTCGGTCACGTTGACGACGGTCTGTCCGGATTCGGGATATCCGTAACCGCTCTCGGCATAGGGCAGGCCGCGCAGCTCGTAGAAGCCGTTGAGGTACGTGCCGGGATGATCGACCGGCTCACCCTCTTCGAAGGACCCGCGTAAACCGATGTGCCCGTTGGACAGTGCGAAGAGCGTCTCGGTTCGGCCCAGCATGTCCAGATCGACGCCGCCGCGCCACTTCAGCTGCCACGGATGGATCTCGAAGCCGAAGTCGTGGCCGTGCTCGGCGGTCATGCGGGGAGCAATTCGACGAGGTCGTTAACGACGATGTCGGCGCCGGCGGCACGCATCGCCTCGGCCTGGCCGCCACCGACCCGGTCGATGCCGACGACGTAGCCGAAGGCTCCCGCGCTGCCGGCCGCGATGCCGGAGATGGCGTCTTCGAAGACGACCGCCGCGGCGGGCTCGACGCCCATCAGTTCGGCGCCCAGGAGAAACGAGTCGGGTGCGGGTTTGCCCTTCAGCCCTTTCGACACGATGTCGAGTCCGTCCACCCGGACCTCGACGAATTTCGACAGGTCTGCCGCATCCAGCACTGCTGCTCCGTTCTTCGAGGAGGTCACCACGGCGATCCGGAGACCGGCGTCGCGCGCCGCCTCGAGATATCGCACGGACCCCGGATAGGCCTGCCCACCGTCCTCGGCCAGGCTGACCAGGAACATGTCGTTCTTCCCGTCTCCGATCGCGGTCACGGTCTGCGCGTCGACATCGTCGATTCCGCGAGAGGCGAGGAAGGCCCGGACGCCGTCCTCACGGGGACGTCCGTCGACGTAGTCCAGATAGTCCTGATCGGTGAACTCGACGAAGTCGGCGTGGTCTGCGCCGCCCGCACGGGCGGCGAGAAAGGCGTCGAACGCCTTCTTCCACGCCTTGCGGTGCAGCACCGCGGTCTCGGTGAGAACCCCGTCGAGGTCGAACAGTGCGACGGTGATCGAATCTGGCAATCCCAACACGCTTCGCCACGCTACCCGTCCCGGGCGACTCCGGCGCGATTTGCGTGGCCACCCCGGGCGTTTTCTGCCGGCCGCGGTCGCGCGATCGCACGCGTCGTCCCGGACAGCGGTTCCGCCGGCGACGCCTGCGCGCCCGAAAAGGCTTTGACCGGGCGACAACTGGAGGTGAGACGATGGTCCGATGACTCGACGATTCGCTCAGATCGATGTGTTCTCCGCTACCGGGACCGGTGGTAACCCGGTTGCCGTGGTGCTCGATGCCACCGACATCCCCGACGACCGGATGGCCGCGTTCGCGCGCTGGACGAACCTGTCGGAGACGACCTTCGTGCTGCCGCCGACCGACCCTGCCGCCGATTACCGTCTGCGCATCTTCACCCCGGACGGCGAGTTGCCGTTCGCCGGGCATCCCACCCTCGGCTCGGCACATGCCTGGCTGACGACGGGCGGCCGGCCTGCGGGGGAGGACATCGTGCAGGAGTGCGGCGTCGGCCTGGTGCGACTGCGGCGCTCTGGTGCACGGCTGGCCTTCGCGGCGCCGCCGTTGCGGCGGTCTGGACCCGTCGACGCCGCCGTCGTCACCGAGGTCGCCGCGGCGCTACGGGTCGACACGGCCGAGGTCCGCGCGGCCGAGTGGGTCGACAACGGGCCGGAATGGATGGTGTTGCAACTCGAATCGGGCGAGCGGGTGCTCGAGGTGACCCCGGACATCCCTGCCCTCGGCGATCACAAGGTCGGGTTGTTCGGGCGGTACGGCTCGGGGGACGGAGAGGTCTTTGGCGAGGTGCGCGCGTTCGTGCCGGGCATCGGGGTCCCCGAGGACCCGGTGACGGGCAGTCTCAACGCCGGCATCGCCATGTGGTTGCGGGCCACCGGGCAGGCGCCGGCGTCCTACGTCGCCGCGCAAGGTGCGGCGCTCGGTCGGGCCGGCCGCATCCACGTCCACGACGACGGCGGGCACATCTGGATCGGCGGCGACACGACGACGGTGATCGAGGGGGCGGTGACGCTCTAGCGATGTCGCGACCGCACCGGATGGTGTCGGCGCGCTGTGCCAAGGTGGGTGCCATGAGCGACGCCCCGGAGAACTCGGCGCTGGGTGATGCCGAGAGCGGTGGCGGCGAGACCCTGAGCAACAAGGCCGGCAAGAAGCGACGTCGACGCGAACCGCCACCGGACCCGGCGCCGCTGCCCGGCCTCGTCGACGCGCACACCCACCTCGCTGCATGCGGCGGACGCGACGCCGAGACGGTCCGCGCGATCTGCGACCACGCGCAGGGCGTCGGCGTCGGCCATGTGGTCACCGTCGCCGACGACATGGTCGATGCACGGTGGGCGGTCGCCGCCGCGGAGTGGGACGATCGCGTCTACGCGGCGGTGGCCCTGCACCCGATGCATGCCGGCGATCTGAACGACGAGACCGCCGCCGAGCTCGAGCAAATGGTGCGTCACCCGCGAGTCGTCGCGGTGGGCGAGACCGGGCTCGACTATTACTGGCCCGGGAAGTCCGACGACTGTGCGTCGCCCGAGGTGCAGCACGAGACGTTCCGCTGGCACATCGACCTCGCGAAGCGGGTCGGCAAGCCGCTGATGATCCACAACCGCGAGGCCGACCGGGATCTACTCGACGTCTTGGCCGCGGAGGGCGCCCCGGGATCCGTGATCATGCACTGCTTCTCCGGTGACCGAAATGTTGCACGCGAATGTGTCGAGCGTGGGTTCATGCTCAGTTTCGCCGGCACTGTGAGCTTCGCCAACGCCGATGAGCTCCGGGTCGCGGCCGAGCTGGTCCCCGACGACCAGATCCTCGTCGAGACCGACGCGCCGTTTCTGACCCCGCATCCCTACCGTGGCCAGCCCAATCAGTCCTATTGTCTGCCGTACACAGCCCGGGCCCTCGCGACCGTGCGTGGCGTGGCGGACGAGGACATGGCTCGCATCCTCGGGGCGAACGCGCGGCGCGTGTACGGCATCCCTTTGCCATAATCTGGCCGGTTCGTTATCGTACTGTGATCCAGCTGGCCGACGTGCTGATCCACTCGGTTGGCGTGGTGCCAGTGTTGCCTATCAGGATGTCGTGCCCTTGTCTTCTCTGCCCAACCCAGAGCTGCAAAACCCCGGACTGTCGAACCCGGAGCCGTCCGCTCCGACATCGTCCAATTCGGTGTTCGCCAAGATCAACGGCTCGAAGTCGTTGCGTGTCCGCGTCGCCGTCGGCGCCGTGTGCGCCACCGTCGCGGCCGGCGGGGTCATGGGCGTCAGCATGCACAAGAACGTCGCGATCGACGTGGACGGCGACATCCGGCACGTGTCCACCATGGCGATGTCCGTCGAGAGTCTCCTCGAGTCGGAGGGGCTGGCGCCCGCCGACGGTGACAAGGTGAGCCCGGCACCCGACTCGGGCTTCGGCGACGGCCAGACCATCAAGGTCAACAAGCTCAAGGAACTCACCCTCGACATCGAGGGCAAGCGCGAGACCATCGTCACCAACGCCTCGACCGTGGACCAGTTGATGGCCGAACGCGGACTGACCCACGCCGCGGAGGAGACCGCATTCGGCGAGGAACTGCCGGTCGACGGCGGTCAGATCGAGGTCGCGCTGCCCAAGCCGGTGAACCTCGTCGACGGACCGGCCCGCAAGCGCCCGACCGTCGCCGCGCACACCGTCAAGGATCTGCTCGAGTCGCTCGGCACCCCGCTGGGCGCCGAAGACAAGGTCACCCCGGCCGCCGACACCAAGATCACCCCGAACCTCAAGATCGTCGTCACCCGGATCAAGACCGAGGACGTCACGCTCACCGAACCGGTCGCCCCGCCGGAGGTCAAGAAAGAGGACCCGACCCTCGTCCGCGACCGCAAGGTCGTCGAGAAGAAGGGCACGCCCGGCGAGGCGCGTGTCACCTACAAGGTGACCACCGTGAACGGCCGGGTCGTCAAGCGCGACAAGCTGACCAGCGAGGTGCTCAGCGAGCCCGTCGCGGCCACCGTTCGCATCGGCACCAAGCCGGGTGCGCCGTTCGTGCCGCCGGGGTCGGTGTGGGACGCGCTCGCCGCGTGCGAGGCGACCGGCAACTGGGCGATCAACACCGGCAACGGCTTCTACGGCGGCGTCCAGTTCGACCAGAACACCTGGGAACGCTGGGGCGGACTCGAGTACGCGCCGCGCGCCGACCTCGCGACCCGCGAAGAACAGATCGCCATCGCGAAGAAGACCCAGGCGGTCCAGGGCTGGGGCGCATGGCCGTCCTGCTCGTCCAAGCTGGGCCTGCGCTGATCAGCGACTCGACACCGGGTTCACCCGACGGCGCGCCCGACGAGGCTCCGCGTCTCCTCGGGCCGGCACAGATCAGGGAGCTCGCGACGGAGGTCGGCGTCCGGCCGACCAAGACTCTCGGACAGAACTTCGTCCACGACGCGAACACCGTGCGAAGGATCGTCGCGGCATCGGGGGTCGGGCCCGACGACACCGTCCTCGAGGTCGGTCCGGGCTTGGGCTCACTGACCCTCGCCCTCCTCGGGGCGGCGGGCAGGGTCGTCGCCATCGAGATCGATCCGGTGCTCGCAGAACGTCTTCCGGCGACGATCGCGGAGTATGCCCCGAGTCGGCAGGGCAATTTCGAGGTCATCCTCGCCGACGCGCTACAGGTGACGCGCGACGACCTGCCGGTGGTCCCCACCGCTCTGGTCGCGAACCTGCCGTACAACGTGTCGGTGCCGGTCCTGTTGCACCTGCTCGGACTCTTCCCGGAGATCACCACCGCCCTCGTCATGGTGCAGGCCGAGGTCGCTGACCGCCTCGCCGCCGGCCCGGGCAGCCGCACCTACGGGGTGCCGAGCGTCAAGGCGCGCTACCACGGCCGTGTGAGCCGGGCCGGTGCGGTGGGACGCAACGTCTTCTGGCCCGAACCCAAGGTGGAGTCGGGTCTCGTCCGCATCGAACGAACCGCCGACCACTCGACCGATCCCGTTGTGCGGCAACAGGTGTTCGCCGCGATCGACGCCGCATTCGCCCAGCGACGCAAGACGATGCGATCAGCGCTGGCCGGCTGGGCCGGTTCGGCGGCCGAGGCCGAACGCCGGCTCCGTGAGGCCGGTATCGATCCGGGTGTGCGGGGCGAGAAGCTCGACGTCGACGACTTCGTCCGCCTCGCGCGCACGACTTGATCTCGACGCCGGGTCGCTGATCGCGGGAGACCGCGGCTCGTCGTGGGGGCCGGACGCAAAACCACTCGCCGTCGGCGGGGAGAGGCTCGTACCGTGTTGTGCATCCGCAGCATCGACGACGAGGTCCGACATGGCTCCACCACAGACTCTGACGACGCCGAGGCTACGGCTGCGCGCACCCGCCGACCGTGACATCGAACCGATCTTCCGCGCCTGCCAGGACCCGGACATCCAGCGCTTCACACTGGTCCCGGTCCCGTATACGCGTGCGCACGCCGAACATTTCGTCCGCGACATCGCCCCGGCCGCCGGGTCGTCGGTGTGGACGATCGAGATCCCCGGCGGTGAACTCGTCGGCACCATCGGACTGCGAACCGTCGAGAAAGGCGTTGCGTCACTGGGCTATTGGTGTGCGCCGTCGCATCGGGCCATCGCTACCTCTCCGAGGCGCTCGCCGCGGTCCTCGACCACGCCTTCGCCGACCCCGCCGACGGCGGAGCCGGGTTCGATCGCGTGAATTGGCGGGCGCTGGTCGACAACGGGGCCTCGGCGCGGCTGGCGGCGTCGGCCGGCTTCCGCTACACCGGCCGACGCCCCGAGGACGAGATCGATCAGCTCCCGTCGGGTCGCCACGTCGGCGATGTGCACACCGCCGTGCTGCGGGCGGGCGAGGACCGCACCCCGCAGTCCTGGAACCTCGAGCAATCGGACTCAGTTCGACGCGGCGCGAAGTTTCTCCAGTAGCTCGGGAGCGGCGTCGCGCAGGAACGCGTCCTGGGTGTCGCCCCCGATCTGCACCAGCGCGATGTCGGTGAATCCCGCCTCCCAGAAGGGTTTCACCGCCTCGACGATCTGGTCGAGGTCCGGGCCGCAGGGGATGTTGCCCGCGACGTCGTCCGGCGTGACGAACTGCGTCGCTGCGGCGAAGCCCGCGGTGGTGCGCAGGTCGGCGTTGACATCCCACCCGCCGGCGAACCACCGGAACTGATCGTGGGCGCGCTCGATCGCCTTGTCGCGGTCGGGATCCCAGCTGATGGGGATCTGCCCGATCGCGCGGGACCGCTGCCCGTCGACGGTCGGGGTCGACGAATGTTCGTTCCACGCCTTGATGAAGTCGGCGTCGGGTTCGACGGCGATCAGGTGGTCGGCCAGTGGCCCGAACGTCTCGATACCCGCGTTGCCCGCCACTGCGACGCCGATCGGGACGGGCTGGTCGGGCAGATCCCAGATCCGGGCGGCGTCGACCTGGAAGAACTCGCCGCGGAAGTCGACGAGCTCACCGGTGTGCAGTTTGCGGATGATCTCGATCGCCTCGGCGAGCATGTCCTGGCGGTCGGCGACCGAGGGCCAGCCCTCGCCGACGACGTGCTCGTTGAGGTTCTCGCCCGAGCCGAGGCCGAGAGTGAAGCGACCGTCGGCGAGGATCTGCAGCGTCGCAGCCTTCTGCGCGATGATCGCCGGGTGGTAGCGGATCGTCGGGCACGTCACGTAGGTCATCAGGTCGACCCGCTCGGTCGCGTGGGCCACGGCTCCCAGGACCGTCCACGCGTACGGGGCGTGTCCCTGGGCCGAGAGCCACGGAAAGTAGTGGTCGCTCGACACCTCGAAGTCGAAGCCGGCGTCTTCGGCGCCGACGGCGTACCGCACCAGCTCTTTCGGGCCTGCCTGCTCGGTCATCAGGGTGTAGCCGAAACGTGTTGCCATGGAGGTCTCCTCTGCGAGATGGGTCGCTTCGGTGTAGCCATGAGTCATGGGTCCGAAACCCGGGACGCTCGAGACGGTGGTGCCCGGACGACGGACGTTCGACGACGGGGCGCAGTTCTCGACCCCGGAAACGAGGCGCAGATGCCAGACCGGAAAGCGGATGGGTCGATCGACACCGTGCTGCTCGATGTCGACGGTACGCTCGTCGACTCCACCTACCTCCACGCATTGGCGTGGATGCGGGCCTTCGCTGCTCACGACCTGATCCCGCAGTGGTGGCAGGTGCACCGGGCGATCGGCATGGGTGGCGACCGGCTCGTCGGCGAGCTGCTCGGCGACGACGTGGAGGAATCGCTCGGCGACACCTTGCGCGACGAGTGGGAGGACGCCTATCGCGACCTGCTGCCCGACGTGCGGCCCCTGCCCGGCGCGGCCGATCTGGTGCGGGGACTGCTGGACGCCGGCTACCGGGTGGCGCTCGCGTCGTCGGGCAAGTCGGAGTTCACCGACGCCGCCCTCGAGTCGATGGGATTGTCGCGGAACGACTTCGCCGCGGTGACCACCTCGGACGACGCCGATTCGTCCAAACCGGCGCCCGACATCCTGTCGGTCGCCCTGGACGAGGCCGGCGGCGGTAAGGCCGTCGTCGTCGGCGACACCGTGTGGGACGTGGCGTCGGCGCATCGCCTGCCGGCGGAGTGCGTGGCGGTGCGGTCCGGTGGATTCGCGGAGGGTGAGTTGCGCGACGCGGGCGCGGTGCTGGTCGTCGAGCACGTCGGACAACTCGTCGACCGCGGCTGGCGCCCCTGATCGACGGCGGCTGGAGCGCCGGACCGACCGCATCGGTGGGCGCGGGGCCGACGCCGGGGCGCTAGGCTGGATCATTGTGTCGCGAACGTCGCTGTCGGTGGTGTCGGACTCCGTCACCGCGCGGGCTCCGTCGAAGGTCAATCTGCACCTCGGGGTCGGTCCGCGCCGCGAGGACGGCTACCACGACCTCGTGACCGTCTTCCAGGCGCTGTCCCTGCACGACGACATCCGGGTCGCCCGGGCCAACGAGATGAGCATCACGGTTCGTGGCGAAGGCGCCGGGTCGGTCCCGACGGACGAGTCCAATCTGGCGGTCCGGGCCGCGCTGGCATTGGCCGAGTGGGCGGACCGTCCCGGCAAGGTCGCGATCGACATCGACAAGACGATCCCGGTGGCCGGGGGCATGGCCGGTGGCAGCGCGGATGCCGCCGGGGCGCTGGTCGCACTCGCCGCCCTGTGGAAGCTCGACATCGGCCGCGACGACCTCGCCGCGATCGCGGCGGACCTGGGCAGCGACGTCCCGTTCGCGTTGCACGGCAACACCGCCCTGGGTACCGGACGCGGCGAGCGGCTGATGCAGGTCCTCTCCCGCGGTGACTTCCACTGGGTGCTCGCGCTCGCACGCGACGGACTGTCCACGCCCGCGGTGTACCGCGAACTGGATCGGCTGCGCGACAGCCGTTCCGGAGAATGCGCCACCGACGACGAGCGGGACCTCCTCCGCCGCCCGGACGAACTCATGCAGGCCCTGGCGTCCGGTGACCCGCATGCGGTGGCGCCCCTGCTGCACAACGACCTACAACCGGCGGCGCTCTCGCTGCAACCCACCCTCCGCCGGACCCTGCGTGCCGGAATCGACGCCGGAGCACTGGGCGGCATCGTGTCCGGCTCCGGTCCGACATGCGCCTTCCTGTGCGCCGACGAGACCGGCGCGGTGAACGTCGCCGCCGAACTGTCCGGCGCCGGCGTCGCCCGGTCGGTCCGCACCGCCAGCGGTCCCGCCGCCGGTACGCGCGTCCTCGGAGCCGACGTCCGCCACTGATCGCCTACGGTTGCCTGATGTCCCGCAGACCCGCCGCAGTCGTCGCCCCGCTGCGCGCGGTCAGCGCCGTCGTCGCTCTACTGCTCGCGCTCTGCATCGTCACGGCCGGCCCGTCGACGGCCGCCGCACCCGCCGACGGTTTCGTCTTCACCACCTCCGACGTCCCCGACGGCGAACTCCCGTCGGCGGCCGGCTCGGGCACCCGCCTGACCTATGCGACGCGCGATCAGAACGGCCGCCCGGCGATGTCGAGCGGCGTGTACTGGGTGCCGAAGGGTACGCCGCCCGCCGGTGGCTGGCCCGTGGTGTCCTGGGCCCACGGAACGGTTGGCCTGGCCGACGAGTGCGCGCCAACCCTGCACCGGCTGGGCGACGGCGTCGAGGCCCCGGTGCGCGCGGCGCTCGACGCCGGTTTCGCGGTCACGGCAACCGATTACGCGGGGCTCGGGTCGGCGGGGGAGACCGAATACCTCGGCGGTCGCGCGGCGGCTCACTCGGTGATCGACATGATCCGCGCGGCGCGGTCGGTCGACGCCTCGCTCGGATCACGCTGGGTGTCGACCGGGCACTCGCAGGGCGGCCACGCTGCGCTGCACGCGGGCCGTCTCGCCGCGGAATTCGCACCGGATCTGCCGGTCGCCGGCATCGTCGCGATCGCCCCGGTCTCGTCGTTGGAGAACCTGTTCGGTCTGTTCGGTCCCCGCGTGCCCGGCCTCGGCGCGCTCAATGTGCTGAGTGCGCCGTTCCTGTTCACCCTCGCCGGTCTCGACCACGCGAACCCGGAACTCCGCGTCGCCGATTCCCTGACGTCGGACGGCAAGCGTTTCCTCGACCGCGCGCGTGCCCGGTGCAACGGGGATCTCGTGGACGCGTTGCGGTCGGTGCCGCCGGGCTCACTCGTGGCGTCGTCGTTCACCGCGGAGCAGGACTTCCGGGACGCCCTGCGGGAGTACGCCGAGGTGCCCGTCTCCGGCTACCCGGTGAAAGTCACGCTCGCACATGGTCTTCTCGATCCCGTGCTGCCGTACCCGCTGAGTCGTTCGCTGCGGTCCGCGATGCGCGACGCCGGCACGGATGTGGACCTCAAGACCTACGCGCGAGCCGATCACAGCGGCGTCGTCGACGAGTCGCTGCCGGACGTGCTGGCCGCGATCCGGGAGTCGTTCGGCCGTTGAAATCGGGCCGACCGGTTCTCGCGGAGTCGATCACTCGACGCTCTCGCCGAGTTCCATCCAGCGTTCCTCGAGTTCCTCGAGTTCGGATTCCATGCTGCGGATGCTCTCGGTCTCCGCGGCAAGGCCTTGGTAGTCGGACTGATCATGGTCGGCCAGCGCGGTCCGGGCAGCATCGATCTTGCTGTGCAGCTTGTCGATCCGACGCTCGAGCGAGGCGAGCTCCTTGTTGGCCGCGCGCAGCTCGGCGCCGCTGAGGGACGAGCCCGACGCGCCGCCGTTCCCCGAAGCTGTGGCGCTCGTACCGGATCCGCCCGATGTCGATCCGGAACCCGACGTCTTCGCCTGTGCCGAGCGGAGTCTCAAGAACTCGTCGACGCCGCCGGGGAGGTGGCGGAGCCCGCCGTCGAGGACGGCGAACTGCTGATCGGTGACCCGCTCGAGGAAGTACCGGTCGTGCGAGACGACGATCAGCGTGCCGGGCCACGAGTCCAGCAGGTCCTCGAGCGCGGCGAGCATGTCGGTGTCGAGGTCGTTGGTCGGCTCGTCGAGGATCAGCACGTTCGGCGCGTCGAGCAGGATGAGCAGCAACTGCAGCCGCCGCTTCTGCCCGCCCGAGAGGTCGCGGACCGGGGTCGAGAGTTGCGCGCCGTCGAAGCCGAGCCGTTCGAGCAGCTGTGACGGCGACAGCTCCTGTGCCTTCGATCCGGAACCGAAGGTGTACGTGGTCTGCAACTGCGCGATGACCACCCGCACCGGGTCGTCGAGGTACCGGTCGAGGTCGTCGAGGCGTTGGGTCAGGGTGGCGACCTTGACCGTCTTGCCGCGTTTGACCCGGCCGCCGGTCGGTTCCACGGTTCCGGCGATGAGGCCGAGCAGCGTCGACTTGCCCGCGCCGTTGACCCCGAGGATGCCGGTGCGCTCACCGGGCGCCAGCCGCCACTCGACGCCGTCGAGGACGTTGCGGTCACCGTAGGAGACCGACACGTCGAGCAGGTCGACGACGTCCTTGCCCAGACGAGCGGTGGCCAGTGACTGCAGGGCGACCGTGTCGCGGACCGGTGGGACATCGGCGATGAGGGCATTGGCCGCGTCGATGCGGAACTTCGGCTTCGACGTCCGGGCCGGCGCGCCGCGGCGGAGCCAGGCCAGTTCCTTGCGGGCGAGATTCTGTCGTCGTGCCTCGATGGCGGCGGCCTGCCGGTCCCGTTCCACCCGCTGCAGGATGTACGCCGCGTAGCCACCCTCGAAGGGTTCGACGATGCGGTCGTGGACCTCCCAGGTGACCGTGCACACCTCGTCGAGGAACCACCGGTCGTGGGTGACCACCAGCAGTCCGCCGGCGTTGGCCGGCCAGCGTCGCTTCAGGTGGTCGGCGAGCCAGGTGATGGCCTCGACGTCGAGGTGGTTGGTCGGCTCGTCGAGCGCGAGGACGTCATGCTCGCCCGCGAGGAGGCGTGCCAGCGACACGCGGCGGCGCTGACCACCCGACAACGAACTGGTGGGCGCTGTCCATTCGACGTCGCCGAGCAACCCGCCAATGACGTCGCGGACCTTCGCGTCACCCGCCCATTCGTGTTCGGGACGGTCGCCGACGACGGCGTGCCCGACGGTCTCGTCGTCGTCGAAGACGTCGACCTGGTCCAGCACGCCGATGCGGACGCCGCCGCGGACGGTGACGCGACCGGAATCGGGTTGCATCCGTCCGGCGAGCATCGCCAGCAGACTCGACTTACCGTCGCCGTTTCGGCCCACGATGCCGATCCGGTCGCCCTCGTTGACCCCGAGGGACACCGACTCGAAGACCTTGGTGGTCGGGTATTCGAGGCCTAGGGTTTCCGCGCCGAGTAGATGAGCCACCCGACAAACGCTAGTGGGTGACCGGTCTCGGCCTAACGGCGGATGGCCCCGTTGATCATGGCCGCGAACGCGACGGCGCCGGCCTGGTTGACGTGGAAGGGCAGCGCGATCCGATTCGACAGCGCGCTCTCGTACCAGGGGTTGATGAGGTTGCAGGCATCGTGTCCCGCCGATCCTCGGTTGGCGTCGATGAAGGTGCCGCCGACCTTGGTCGACGCCCGCCAGAGCGCGCCGTTGGCGCGGTTGAAGACCTCGCGCATCCACCGGGCGTCGGGGTCACTCAGCGGGACCAGCGGCCAGCACCCGGTGAACCCGATGAAGCCGCCCAGACCGACGACGATGATCTGGGCGTGCGGCGCCTTGTTCCGGATCGCGCGCAGAGCGGGGGTGACGCGGTTCTCCATGAGTTCGATCCGCCACCGGACCTCGTTCTCGAGGGCACGGTTGTGGCGGCAGCGCCGGTCGGTGAACGCCGGGGTCCGGCACTGGCCGAAGATCGCGCCCCACCGCATGTCGTTGCCGCCGATGCTCACGGTGATCAGCTGGGCGTCGCGCGGAACCAGGTGCAGCTGAATGGGTTTCGTGCCACCGCTGGTGTGCTGCGGGGCCCGGTACAGATGTGCCGACTGCGCGCCCGCACACGAGGCGTCGATGAAGCGTCGCGGCAGGGTCGCGGCGGCGACGAGGGTGGGGTAGTTGAACGCCGACCGCTTGCATCCGCCGAAGTAGGCGGGCGTCGGGGTGTAGAAGCTGCCGGACGCACGCGAATCACCGAGAGCGACGTAGGTACCGCCGGTGTAGCGCGTCGGGGCCGCCTGCGCGGGCGCAACCACCGCCGCCATCATCGACACCACGAAAGCGGTGACCAGCACCGTCGCCAAGATCTGGACCCCGCCCCGAAACCTGCCTACCACCGAACACCGCTTCCACTGCCCACCGAGTTTGCTCAGGGAATCTTAAGGCACGACCTCGGGTCCGACGACAGAGTGCGGGATCCGTATTGGAAACCGGCACGAATCCCGCACTCTGCGGGAAGTGGAACCGGCGCGATCCCGGGTGCGTCTACAACCACATGGCTACTGCACCTGCGTTGCGGACCTTCATCCTCACGCGCGACGGCGTGATCACCGCGGCGCAGGCCCGCGAGCACGGTCTCAGTCGTGCCTCGGTGGCCCGGCGGGTGAAGTCCGGTGAGTGGGTTCGTGCGAGTTCCGGCGTCTATCGCCTGGCCGATCATCCGGTGACCGCAAGGACCCGGACCCGACTGGCGACCCTGCAGGTCTCCGCGGACGCCGTTCTCAGCGGACTCGCGGCGGCGTGGTGGCACGACCTCGTGACCAAGCGGCCGACGACGACTACCGTCACCGCTCCCCGAAGCTGGCACGGTTCGCCGGAGAAGGGGACGGTGGTCATCCGGAGATCCCTCGACGCGGCCGACGTCGTGGTCGAGAAGGGACTCACGGTGACCGCGGTGCCGTTGTCCGTCCTCGAAGGCGCCGTTGAAGGAAAGATGGACGTACTCGACCGGGCACTTCAGAACAAGAAGGTCACGGTTGACGCTCTCCTCGAGACCTACCAGCGGCGACGCCGCTGCCGTGGTGCAACCGAGATGGCGAAGATGCTCGTGCTCGTCGGTTCTGGTGCCCGTTCGGCTGCCGAACGGCTGACCGTGAAACTGTTCGCCGAGCACGACATAGCGGGTTGGGTCGCCAACCACCCGGTGTCCGGTTACGAAATCGACTTCGCCTTCGTCGGGAGGAAGGTGGCGGTCGAGATCGACGGCATGGCTCATCACCGGGACGCCGAGGCGTTCCAGCACGACCGCGCCCGCCGCAACACCCTCATCGCCCTGGGCTGGACGGTGTTGAACTTCACCTGGGCGGATCTCGTGGAACGCCCGGGATACGTCGCGTCGCAGGTGCGACGAGCGACCGTCTGATCACCCTCCGCAGAGTGCGGGATTCGTACTGGAAACCGTTACGAATCCCGCACTTTGGAAGAGCTCTGGACCACCTACAGGCCGAGATCCTTGGCGATGATCGTCTTCATGACCTCGCTGGTGCCGCCGTAGATCCGCGTGACGCGTGTGTCGGCGTAGAGCCGGGCGATGGGGTACTCCAGGACATAGCCGTACCCGCCGTGCAACTGCAGGCACTTGTCGATGACCTTGCCGGCGGTCTCGGTGGCGAACAGTTTCGCGCGAGCAGCATCGGGGACGGTGAGCTCACCCTCGTTGTGGAGTTCGAGTGCGCGGTCGACGAACTGCCGGATGGCCTCGACCTCGGCGGAGCACTCGGCGAGGACGAACTTGGTGTTCTGGAACGCCGCAACGGGTTTGCCGAAGACGTCGCGCTCCTTGGTGTAGGCGATCGCGTGCTGGACGGCCGCGGCGGCGGTGGCCGACGCCCCGATGGCGATGGTGAGTCGTTCCTGCGCGAGATTGTGCGCCAGGTACGAGAAGCCGGCACCCTCCTCGCCGAGCCGGTCCTCGACCGGCACCTTGACCGAGCTGAACGAGAGCTCGGCGGTGTCGGATGCCTTGAGGCCGATCTTCTCGATCCTGCGTCCGACGGCGAAACCCTCCGACGAGGTGTCGACCACCAGGATCGACAGGCCCGCACGACGATTCGACTCGTCGAACGGTGCGGTCCGGGCGACGACCAGGATGCGGTCGGCCAAGGCGCCGCCGGTGATGAACGTTTTCGCGCCGTCGAGCACGTAGTGCGACCCGTCCTCGGACAGCTTGGCGGTGGTCGAGATGTTGGCGAGGTCCGACCCGGTGCCGGGTTCGGTCATGGCGATCGCGAACATGAGTTCGCCGGAACAGAATCCGGGCAACCACCGCTGCTTCTGCTCGTCGGTGGCGTACTCGACGAGGTAGGGGAGGATCAGGTTCGAGTGCACCGAGTAACTGCCGAAGGTGACACCGGCCGCCGAAGTCTCCTCCGCGATCACCATCGAATAGGTGAAGTCCGAGACGCCACCGCCCCCGAACTCCTCGGGTGCCTCGATGCCCAGGACGCCGAGTTCGCCCAGCCTGTTGTAGAACTCACGCGGCGGATGGCCCTGCTTCTCCCAATCGTGGTACACCGGCGCGACCTCTTTGGCGATGAAGTCACGGATGGTCTTGCGGAAGGACTCATGGTCCTCGGTGAAGATGCGACGCTGCATTGGTCCCTCGAAACTGTTGTGGGCGGACGGGTCTGACGACATTCACCTCAAGTGGTCATCGCTCCTGATATTCGCGTAGGAGCCCCTTGGAGATGATCTGTTTCTGGATCTCGCTGGTGCCCTCGCCGATCAGCAGGAAGGGCGCGTCGCGCATGAGGCGCTCGATCTCGAATTCCTTCGAGTAGCCGTAACCGCCGTGGATGCGGAAGCTGGCCTGGGTGACCTCGGCGCAGTACTCACTGCACAGGTACTTGGCCATCCCGGCGGCGACGTCGTTGCGCTCGCCGGAGTCTTTCAGTCGTGCCGCATTGACCATCATCAGGTGTGCCGCCTCGACCTTCGTCGCCATCTCGGCCAGCGAGAACGCAACGGCCTGGTGTTCGGCGATGGGTTTGCCGAAGGTGGACCGCTGCTGCGCGTACTTCACCGCGAGTTCGAAGGCGCGCTGGGCGATTCCGCAGGCGCGGGCCGACACGTTGACGCGCCCGACCTCGACGCCGTCCATCATGTGCGCGAAGCCGCGGCCCGGTTCGCCCCCGAGGATGTCGGTGGCGGGCGCGCGGTAACCGTCGAAGATCAGTTCGGTGGTGTCGATGCCCTTGTAGCCCATCTTGTCCAGCTTGCGCGGGATGGTCAGGCCGGGGAGTACCTCGCCGAAGCCGGCCGGCTTCTCCACCAGGAATGTCGTGAGGTTCTTGTGCGGCTTCTCGTTGCCCTCCTCGGTACGGACAAGGGCGGCAACGAGAGTCGACGACCCGCCGTTGGTCAGCCACATCTTCTGACCGTTGATGACGTATCCGACGTCTCCGTCCCGCTTCGCGCTGGTCTTGATCGCCGCGACGTCGGACCCCAGTTCCGGTTCGGACATCGAGAACGCGCCGCGCATCTCGCCCGTCGCCATGCGGGGGAGGAAGCGCTGTTTCTGCTCGTCGGTCCCGTGCTGGCGGATCATGTACGCCACGATGAAATGGGTGTTGATCACGCCCGACACGCTCATCCATCCACGTGCCAGTTCTTCGACGCACAACGCGTAGGTCAGCAGGGACTCGCCGAGTCCGCCGTACTCCTCGGGGATCATCAGGCCGAACAGGCCCATCTCGGCCATGCCGTCGACGATGGCCTGCGGATACTCGTCGGCGTGCTCGAGTTCCTGTGCGGTGGGGATGATCTGCTTGTCGACGAACGAGCGGACGTTGGCCAGGATCTCCGTCTGGATCTCGGTGAGGCCCAGGGTCTGCGCGAGGCGGGTCATGGTGGCTGGTCTCCGAAGTCGGTCGGGGTGCGCTCGCACCGTCGGGCGGACGTTGGTGCGCGACCGGCACGCGCCCGTCTCACAGCATGCCCGGCGGCGGCCCGGCGAAGTAGTCGCGGTGAACTAAGGGAGCGATAGCGCGAGCCAATGGCACTCGGCTGCGCCACCGGCGCCTATCGGTCCGATAGCCATCGCCGATGACCCCGCTCGCAACTCCGTGTCCTCAACACATAGGCAGCGACAGTCAGGTCGTTCGCCGAGCGAACGTTGTCAGAGGGGTTCGACCCTGGTTTGAATCGGAACGGATATGAGCCATAACACTGACGGAGCGCATCGCAACCCAGATCACTCGTCTGGAAGAGGTAATGCCATGACGGTCTCCACCGCCTCCGGATCAGGAGCCGGCGACAAGCCCGGGTCAGCGGCGCGCACGGGACCCGATGGTCCCGCCCACACCGTCGACTTCGAAGCGGCCCAGACGCCGCGAGGTCTCGGCCCGCGCGGCGAATCACGCGCCGGCGCCTGGGGTCTCACGGCTCTGCTGGTCAGCCTCTACGTGATCAACTACGCCGACAAGGCGGTGCTGGGCATCATCGCGCAACCCTCGCGAGGAGCTGGGTCTGAGCTCCTCGCAGATCGGTCTCGTCGGCAGCCTGTTCTTCCTCACGTTCACGATCGGCGGCTTCTTCGCGGGACTGCTCAACCGCTGGATGACCCTGCGCTGGTCGCTGGTCCTCCTGGCCCTGTGCTGGGCCGCGGCGATGCTCCCCATGGTGGTCGTGGCGTCGTTCGCGGTCCTCGTCCTCAGTCGGCTGTTCCTCGGTCTCGCCGAAGGTCCGAGTTCGGCGCTCCTGCACACGGCGGCCTACTCCTGGCGTCCGCCGGCCCGGCGCGCCCTGCCCGGTGCCCTCCTCGCCGGTGCCGCGTCGATCTCGAAGATCGCGATCGCTCCGCTGCTCGCCGTGATCACAGTGAGCTTCGGGTGGCGCTGGGCACTGATCTCCCTTGCCGCCGGTGGCCTCGTCTGGTGTGTCGTCTGGCTGTCGACCTGGCGCAACGGCCCGTACATCGCGAGTGGGAAGACGTCGAAGGACGCGCCGACCGCGAGTGCCGGCGCCGAACCCGCGACGCCGTGGATCTCGATCTTCCGCTCACGCACGTTCGTCACCGGCGCGCTCGTCGTGATGAGCGTTTATGCGCTGGTCAGTGTCGTGCTCACGTGGTTGCCGTCGTACTTCGAAGAGGGGCTGGGGTACAGCCGCCTGCAGTCCGGGTCGATGTTCGCGTTCCCCTCGATCGTCGGCCTGGTCCTGATGGTGCTGAGTTCGATCACGAGTGATCGGATGATCTCGAAAGGGGCGACCTCGCGGATGCTGCGCATCGTCGTGCCGTCGGTCGGGGTTCTCGTCTCCGGTGTCCTGCTGTTCCTGCTGCCCTCGGTCGGCACACCGATCGTCGCGGTCGCGATCCTGTCGATCGGTTATGGCTTCGCGGCCACGGTGTTCCCGTTGTTCAACGCGGCCGTCGCCGAGATCTGCCCGCCCCGGCAGACCGCCGGAACGCTGGGTGTCTTCCTGGCGATCATGGCGATCGGCGGTCTCGTCGCGCCGTACGCGACGGGTGTCATCGTCGACGCGGCCGCCACGCCGGCCGAGGGTTACGCCACCGCGTTCCAGGTGCTCGGAATCGTCGCCGCGGTGTGCGCGGTGCTCGCGCTGGTCTTCGCCGATCCCGAGCGCGATCGTGCTCGGTTGCGTCCGCACGCGCCGGCCGTCGAAGGCGCCACCTCGTGACTTGCGCGTCCCATAGGTAGGGCCTCATCGACTGTGAGTGTGAATCGACTTGTCTGCCAAGCGCCCCGGTGGTCGGCTCGTCACAGCGGGCGATCGGCGTCCGCCGGCGTGGTGCACGTCGGACACAACTTCATCCCTTGCCCTGACATCGAGGAGTCCCCATGCGTGATGCAGTGATCGTCGACGCGGTCCGCGCGCCCATCGGCCGCCGCCGCGGCGCCCTGTCCGGTATCCATCCCGCCGACCTGTCCGCCCATGTACTGGAGGCGCTCGTCGAGCGGACCGGCATCGATCCGGCCGTCGTCGACGACGTCGTCTGGGGATGTGTCAGCCAAGCCGCCGAGCAGGCGGGCAATGTCGCGCGGACGGCCGTGCTCGCCGCCGGCTGGCCCGAGAGTGTCCCCGGAACCACTGTGACGCGCGCCTGCGGGTCCAGCCAGCAGGCGGTCAGCATGGCGGCCGCGGCGGTGGTGTCCGGCCAGCAGGATGTCGTGATAGCCGGCGGGGTCGAGTCGATGAGTCGTGTCCCGATGGGCAGCGCCGCACCGAATGGCGAGCATCAGCCGCCCACGGTCCTCGACCGTTACGGCGTCGACAAGTTCAGCCAGGGGATCGGCGCCGAGATGGTCGCCGCGAAATGGGGATTGGACCGCACCCGCCTCGACGAGTACTCGCTGCGCTCGCACGAACTTGCTGCGCAGGCGGCCGACCGCGGTGCGTTCGACGCCCAATTGGCGCCGATTCCGGGGGTACTCGAGGGGGACGAGGGCATCCGCCGCGGTGGGACGCTCGAATCGCTCGCCAAGCTCAAGCCGGCCTTCAGCGAGGACGGCGTGATCCACGCCGGCAACTCCTCGCAGATCTCCGACGGGTCGGGTGCCCTGCTGATCATGTCCGGCGAGACCGCGAAGTCGCACGGTCTCACGCCGATCGCCCGCATCCACACCGCGGTCGTCGCAGCCGATGACCCGGTGATCATGCTGACCGGGCCGATCCCGGCCACGGCCAAGGCGCTCAAGCGATCCGGGCTGTCGATCGACGACATCGGGGCCTTCGAGATCAACGAGGCGTTCGCCCCCGTCCCGCTGGCCTGGCAGGCCGAGACCGGTGCCGACATCGAGCGTCTCAACCCGCTCGGCGGTGCGATCGCCGTCGGCCACCCGCTCGGCGGTTCGGGCGCCATCCTCATGACGCGGCTCGTACACCACATGCGCGACAACGGCATCCGGTACGGACTGCAGTCGATGTGCGAGGCCGGTGGCATGGCCAACACCACCATCCTTGAACTGCTCTGATCCGAAAAAAGCGCAGCACCGCTGGCCCTCCTGCTCCCTGCCCTAAGAGCCTGCTGAATTAGGGTCCAGCCTGGGTTGAGGTTCCTGCTGCGGGGATGTGTCGGTTCCGGGGTGTGGTCGTGGTGATCGATCTAGGTGGGGCGGCGGTGCCGCGGTTCAGGCGGTGGCCAGTGTCCAGGTGCCGTTGGTGATAGTCAGTCCGAGGGTGATCAGGCGGCGTAGGTTGATCGCGGCGGCGCGGTGGTGCAGCCAGTTGTTGTTGCGTTCGATTCCACGGTAGGGCACCCGCCGGTTACCGCGGGTGAGCCAGGCAATCGTCCGTTCGACCATGGGTCGATGCTGGCGGTAGGTGTCGGCAATAGTCTTGTCAGAGAAGTGTTGTCGGTGTTCGCGCTGG